>JAJRUG010000030.1 GCA_024277915.1 Gammaproteobacteria bacterium | reverse complement strand
TCTGGTTTACAGGTCGGTGATATCGACAACCTGCGCGAGCATTGCGTTGATCTGAAAAAGCTGGCCCGCCGCGGAGTGCGGGTATTCTACACTCAGGTTTTCCGCGACAACCTGTTTCACGCCGACATGCACCCGGGCAATATCCTGGTGGATGTCACCGACCCGGAAAACGCCAGTTACATCGCCCTGGATTTTGGTATCGTCGCCAGCCTGGCGCCGATGGATCTGTACTATATCGCCGAGAATTTCCGGGCGCTGTTCAACCGTGACTACTTCCGCGTTGCGCAATTGCACATTGATGCCGGATGGGTGCCACAGGATACTCGTGTGGTTGAGTTCGAAGCCGCCATCCGGACCGTGGGAGAGCCCAACTTCACCCGTCCCCTGAATGAAATTTCATTTGGCGAGCTGATGCTGAAAATGTTCCAGGTCGCTTACCGCTTCAATCTGAATATCCAGCCGCAGTTGATCATGCTGCAGAAAACACTGCTGAATATCGAGGGTCTCGGCCGCGAACTCTCCCCCACGTTCGATGCCCTGGCGGTAGCCAAACCGGAGTTGGAAAGAATCCTCAAGGAAAAACACGGTGTGGACCAGGCCGCCAAAGACCTGCGGGAACGTCTGCCGGGCTGGCTGAGCCAGGCCCCGGACATGCCGGGCCTGTTGCACGACTATTTGAAACAGGCCACTGAGGGCCAGTTGACGAGGCGCATTGATGCGCAGGATCTGGACCAGCTCAGGACTGACCGGAAGGAACACAATCAACAGACTTTGCGAGCGATCAGCGGAACCGCATTTCTGGTGACCGGCGCCCTGCTCACCGGTCTGGAAGTCGGCCCCTGGTTCCTGGGCGGCTATTCCGTCATGGGCGCAGCCTCCCTGGTCATTGGAGCCTGGTCCCTGTTCAGGGCACTCAGACCTTAAGCGTAAACACACGCTTTACCCGGAACTGTATTTTTCATTCAGGTTCAACGTATGATGAGCCACTCTCAAGCGCGATTAACACCAATTTCAGGAGCAACAGGAAAATGATTGGATACATCACTATTGGCGTAAGTGACATGGAAAAAAGCAAGGCGTTCTGGATGGAATTGCTGGAACCGCTTGGTGCAAAAATCTTACTGGATATGGGCAGATTAGCCTTGATAGGCCCGGGAATGGAGCAACCTATGCTTGCAATTTGCGTCCCCTGGGACGAAGGCGATCCTCATCCGGGTAACGGCAATATGGTCGCCTTCCCTGCCGGATCGCGCGACAGGGTTGACGAGCTTTACGCAAAAGCCATCGCAATGGGCGCTGACGATGAAGGTGCGGCAGGTGAACGCATGCCTACTTTTTATGGTGGTTATTTCAGAGATCCTGATGGCAACAAGGCGGTGTTTTATCATATGGGATAAAACACACTCTGGCTCAGCAACGGATGCCCGACAGACAGGGTGCAGAGCTACAAAACCGGGGCTATGAATCCGAAAAAAGAGCTGAGGAACATCACAGTTACCTGCCGGCGGGTTCGAATCACATCGGGAAACCTACCGACAGATTGATAATTCTGGTAGAACTCTGCGGTGCCCGGGAGGGCTGGCGTACCTTCCGGCACCAGTTCGTACACTGATGTTGAATGGTATGGCCATAAATCGAATATCGGCAGAGTCCTCGACATTGATTCTATGGCGCCATTGACCTCATCCAGGTCTGGCTTCAAAGCGACAACCCAACTGTTTTGTGGTTCGATATCGCGTCGGATCAGGCTTTCCAGCTCCCCGGCGAATGCCTGATCCCAGATCATCAGGCAATTCTCCGTATTAAAGCCTTCGGATCTCGGGTCAAAATTATGTGATCCGACCATGGCGACCCGGCCGTCAACCACGAACGACTTGGCGTGCAGGCCGGAACGGGGTGCCGGCATGGCAATGGTTGAGTTGTCACCAGATACCACCGACTTGCTACTGATGCCCTGTGCCTTTTCCGCTATCAACTCACTCCAGCGGGGAAAAAACTGCGGGGCATCCGCCGGGTAGGGTTTGAATTCATACATCCTGAAACCCAGCGTCTTCACATAGTATTTTTTGTGCTTATGCGTATTGGCATACACCGTATCGGCATCGGTTGAAGCAAGTGAGTTGGTCGAAAAAACCAACTCAATTTCCGGATGATCCTGGCGCAATTGCCTGAAGATTATGCGCGCCTTCTTCGACAACACCATATAGGGCGACTGGATCACAATGGATTTTCTGGCCGAAGACAGCACTTGATGAATTTCAGTGGTTATATCCTGCTTGTGTGAACCATCCAGGAAATCAGCCTTCCTGGGCTTGTCGGAGTAATACTCGATACGGTCTACCTCGTACGCCGTATCAACAAACCGCAGCTTGAGATGTTGATCATCTTCGATATCGCGCAGCAGGGGCTGCAGGCGCTCAGCAGCCTGAAAGGGCTCAAGAGCGAATTCACCACCATTCAGCAATTCATCGGCAACGTCGCGCAGGTATTGCACCGGCACCGACTTCTCATACGCCCAGAACCAGTCAAATGATGCTCTCATCTCCGGTGCAACCGCGCCGTAGACCAGGATATCCCGATCCTTGAAATCATAGTTCGTGTCGTAATCGAAATACCGGTCCGCGATGTTCCGCCCGCCGGTCAGACCCACCAGGTCATCGACCACCATTAACTTATTGTGCATGCGCTGATTGACCTTCCGGAAACAACAGGCCATCCCGCCGAGCCAGTCGCTATTTGACATCTTTGCCTTGTTGAAGGTCGGATTGTAAAAACGGATTTCGAAGTTCACATGGCTCATGGTCAGCAGCACCAGGTACTTCAGGTCAGAAAAACTGAACATCTGGTCCAGCAGCAGCCGCACTTTCACGCCTCGGCGGGCCGCCGCCAGCAATTCATACAAAAACAATTCACCGCTATCATCACGCCGCAGAATAAAGTTCTGCACATCGACGTAATCCCGAGCGGCACGAACCAGGTGAATTCTGAGCTTCAGGGCATCCTCACCATACTCAACCAGCGTCACATGATGCCGGCCACTGTGAATATCTGTCCGGCCAAGATCCAACAGGGCTGACGGGGCTACACAGCGGTCTGTCTCCGCTGGAGGGCATACCAAACCGTTCTCACGGGTCGCCGCCACCCTTGAGTCCACTTCGATGACTTTGTGCGGTGACAGCGAACAGGCCGACGCAGACACGACCACAAGCAAGAGAAAAAGAGAGTTACGGGTCATGAAAGCTGGGGATTATACCGGTGTCAGCTTAAAGGCTTGCACTTCCAACTGCGGGTGATGCAAAGCAACCGCCCCCATGAAACCATCACCCGCTTTCACCATTGCCAGCGACCACTGAGCCGGATCATCCAATTCAAATTCCACAATAGCGGGCGGCTGGTCGGGGTCGGTCCCGACGGTAAAACGGCAAAACTGGTTGGCAATACCCTGCCCGGAAGCCTTGACCACGGATTCCTTACAGGCCCAGACACGTAAAAAAGCTTCATCCAGACGGCCCGGGGCGATCCGTTTCAAACTCCTGGCTTCTGCCGTACTGAAATAACGCTGTGCAATGCCTGAGGGATCGTGTGCATGCCTTCCTGCTGGCTCCAGGTCCACACCAATGGTAGAGGCGCGCGAAAAGCCGATCAACACGCGATTCTCACTTTTTGCCATACTGAATTGCAGATCACTTCGATGCTCGGATACATCCAGCGCAGGTTTACCACGCCGACTGCGGTTGATCTTTACTGATTTACCGGGAATTCCGAGGTAGGCACCCAGCAACAGCTTGAGATAGAACCGCCGGGCAAACTTCAACTGTTCAACGCTAAGGGCTTGTTGTTCGGGCAGGTCGGCACCACCGCCCAGCGCTTGTCGCAGTGACAGCGCCAGGTCACCCAAATTCAGATACCAGAGATGCGCCTGCCCCGGACGCGGTTGAGCCAACTCACGCAGGGGCATTCTGCATGTGCTGAATTCTTCCGGCCTCACCAGACCATCCTGTGCATTTTTTTCTGTCATTGTCTGATGTTTTCCCCTGGGACTGTTTTTCAGCACCGGAAAACCATACTTGCGCTCCCGTTCAGTCTATAATGCCCACCGCACAGATAGAAGCAGGAAACTCATGAAATTCAAGAATGTCGTCATTCAGTCGCTGACCGCGATTGATCCTCCCATCCGGGTCAGCTCGGATAATATCGAAAAACAACTGCGGGCGACTTTCGACCGTCTGGGTATCCGCGACAATTTACTCGAAGAAGTATCCGGTATCGGCGCCCGGCGCTTTTGGGAAAATGGAACCCTGCCTTCAGATGCTGCCACGCTGGCAGCAGAAAACGTACTGGATGATGCGGGAATTGATCGTGGGAAAATCGGCGTCATCATCAATACCTCGGTCTGCCGCGACTACCTGGAACCTTCCACCGCCTGTATCGTGCACGGCAACCTCGGGCTGGCTGAAAACTGCCTCAATTTCGATGTGGGCAACGCCTGCCTGGCATTCCTCAACGGCATGGACATTGCTTCGCGCATGATTGAACGGACAGAGATCGAATATGCTTTGATCGTGGATGGCGAATCCAGTCGCCCGATCACGGAAGCCACCATTAAGCGCCTGCTGGCCCCTGATGTCAGTGAAGAACAGTTTCGTGCAGAGTTTGCCTCGCTGACCCTGGGTTCAGGAGCGGCGGCGATGATCCTGGCCCGTAAGGAGCTTGCACCGCATGGGCACCCCTACCTCGGCAGCGTATCCCGCTCGGCAACGGAATTTAATAAGCTTTGCCACGGACAGATGGATCGCATGGTCACGGATACGCGAGTCCTGTTATCCGAGGGTTTGAAGCTTGCATCCAAAACGTTCTATGCGGCCAAAATTGCTTTTGGCTGGGTGGCCAGCGAACTGGATCAGTTCATCATCCACCAGGTCAGCAAGGTGCATACCGACTCGCTGGTCAAACTGCTCGGCCTCGACCCGGAAAAAGTGCATGCAATTTACCCGGAAATGGGTAATATCGGCCCGGCTTCGGTGCCGATTGTTTTGGCAAAAGCCGCAGAAATGGGAAGAATCAAGCCCGGTGACCGCGTGGCGCTGCTGGGCATTGGCTCGGGCCTGAATTGCTCGATGGCTGAAATAATCTGGTAAGCCAAGTACTTCCGATCTCAAGGCCGCCTGAACAACTGTACCCATTCACCAGTCACTACCTGGAGCTTCGTGGCGGATTGCGCCTGCACTACCTCGATGAGGGGCCGGCAGATGCCCCACCGGTCCTGATGCTGCATGGCAACCCCACCTGGTCTTTTTATTATCGAAACCTGATCAATGCGCTGAAAGAGAATTTCCGCTGTATCGTACCCGACCACATCGGTTGCGGCCTGTCCGACAAACCGGGTGATGACAAGTACGACTATCGCCTGGCCAGCCGGATCGAGGATATAGGTTCCCTGCTTGGCCATCTAAACCTGTCCAAGCCACTGACTCTGGTTGTTCACGACTGGGGGGGAATCATCGGTTTCGCCTGGGCCGTACAGAACCCGGCCAGTATCTCGAAAATGGTGATTATGAATACTGCCGCTTTCCCGATACCTGAAGATAAACGCATGCCGCCGGCTCTCAGCCTGGTACGGGACCTCAGGATCGGGCAATTCCTTACCCTTCGTTTCAATGCTTTTTCCGGTATTGCAGCACGTGTCGGCTTCAAGAAGCTGGTCCCAAAAGAGGTCAGGGACGCTTACAAGCTGCCGTATGATTCACCGGCCAACCGTATCGCCACGGCGCGCTCCGTACAGGACATACCATTAACGGCGGAAGACCCCGGTTTTGACATTTTGCTCCGAACAGCGGAGCATTTACCCCTGTTAAAGGACAAGCCATGCCTGATCGCATGGGGAGAAAAGGATTTCGTGTTTGATAAAACATTTATGAACCGCTGGCTGGATTACTATCCGGAAGCCGAACTTCACCGCTTCGGGGACTGTGGTCACTACATCCTCGAGGATGGCGGACCAAACCTGATCGATACCATCAGCAAATTTGTTCAAATCAAGGAAGATTCGAATTATGGACATGCCAGTGGATAATTCCTGGAATACGGATAAATTCAGTAACGTCGCCGCGGCATTAAGCCGGCAGGCGGAACGACAGCCCGGCGCCACCGCCATCCACTTCCCGACGGGGAATCTTTTTGCTCGCGCCAAATATTCAAGCTGCAGTTACCTTGAACTGAACGAACTCAGCGATTGTTATGCACGGGGTTTGCGGGAATACGGGATTGAGCCGGGAACCAGAACTGCGCTCATGCTCACACCC
>JAJRUG010000029.1 GCA_024277915.1 Gammaproteobacteria bacterium | reverse complement strand
TTGAATCATGGTGCCAATAGCCCGGCCTGCCCTGTCCGATCCCTTTTTGACGGAATGGCTCCCTGCGGTCCGCTTTATTTCCTTCAAAAAGGGATCGGACAGGGCAGGCCGGGGTTTGCCGCGAGGGTTTCGGGATCGGGGGGCATGGCGGTATGTTCAGAGACTGGTTGCAACATTTAATTCTCGACGATCCCGATAGTATTTATACGGTGCAAAATACCAGTTACCCCTTGCCCGCAGATCGCTGTACGCTTACCCTTCTATTGGGTCCGCGCTGGTCCCCTCGCGGTGGCTAGCTGCGAACTCCGTCAGGCCCGGAAGGGAGCAGCGGTAGTGGCGATGCCAGGCGCCGGGGTGTGGCTGGCGTGGGCCTTTTCGCCTGTTTTTGATGCTTCGGGATCAGTGAATCGGCAATTCAATGGATAGTATGATTTTCGAGTGATGGACAGGGTACCGTAATAGCGATGAGCTACCTCGCACTCGCCCGCAAGTGGCGCCCGAAGAATTTCAACGATGTTGTAGGTCAGCCTCACATCGTCAAGGCGCTTGCCAATGCCCTGGAGTCCGGGCGGGTTCATCATGCCTACCTGTTTGCCGGTACCCGAGGTGTGGGTAAGACAACCGTCGCCCGAATCCTTGCCAAAGCACTGAATTGTGAGCAGGGGGTCAGTGCCGAGCCCTGTGGTCAGTGCCAGTCCTGTATCGCTGTCGATGAGGGGCGGTTTGTTGATCTGATTGAGGTCGATGCTGCATCACGTACCGGTGTGGACGACACTCGCGACCTGCTGGATAATGTTCAGTATCGGCCGACGGGGGGGCGGTACAAGGTATACCTGATTGATGAAGTCCACATGCTGTCGAAACAGGCATTCAATGCATTGTTAAAAACACTTGAGGAACCACCGCCTCATGTGAAGTTTCTTTTTGCTACCACAGACCCACAGAGACTTCCAGTCACCGTTTTGTCGCGTTGCCTGCAGTTCAACCTGAAACGGTTGTCGATGAAACTCATTGTCGGTCGCATGTCGCATATCTGTGAACAGGAGAAGCTCCAGACAGAGCCGGCCGCACTAACAAGGCTGGCACGGGCAGCGGATGGCAGTATGCGGGATGCCCTGAGTTTGCTTGATCAGGCACTGGCATTCGGCAATGAGGCGCTGCGCGATGCTGATGTTGCAGACATGCTTGGCAGCATGGATTCCCGGCGCATCATTGCATTGCTGGATGGGCTGGCGGCAGGTGATGCATCTGATTTGCTGGGAACCATTCAGGAACTGGATGAGCTGGCTCCGGACTATGAGGGGGTTCTGGCGGAACTCTCCACTGTGTTGCAGCGTATCGCCGTTGTGCAGATGGCCGGAGCAGATGTACTGGACGAAGAAGATGATTCCGATTCTTTGTGTCGGCTTGCGGTGGAACTTGACCAGGAACTGGTTCAGCTCTTTTACCAGATCGCTATCACCAGTCGACGCGACCTGCGGCTGGCACCTGATCCGCGGCTGGGTTTTGAAATGGCGATGCTGAGAATGATTGCATTCAGGCCGGCAAGTAGCCCCCCTGATGAGAAAACAGCAACGAATGTTCGTAGTACGGCGCAACGGAAGCCGTCTTCTGAGCGCACTGCGTCGGAGAGCATCAGCTCCGCGGCGGCGGAACAGAATCCGCCTGTTGTGAATCAGCAAGCAAGTCAGTCTGCGCCTCAACCAGGAGCAGAGCATCCTGAGCCAGATGGAGTCACTTCAATTTGTTCCCCGGAGGAACTTCGCGATTGGCAGGCATTCTTGCCAAAGCTGGCACTCAAAGGCGCTGTTCGGCAGTTAGCCGAGCACTGTTGGCTGATTTCTGCATCACCTTTTGAATTAAAGCTTGGTCTTGACCCGCGCAGCCAGCATCTGCTGACAGACAACCTGAAAGGTCAGCTGACTGATCTGGTCAAGGAACGAATGGGTAGTGCGATCGGCGTGATGATCGATATCCGGCAGCAAACAGACGAGACTGTGGCATCGCTTCAGGCAAAAGATGCAGAACAGGGCAGGAAAGAAGTACAGGATACTATCGCTCAGGATCCGAATATCAGGGATCTTGTCGATCTGTTTGATGCTGAAATAGTACCGGAATCCGTTCGGCGGCCCGTTACTGTTGCCGGGGCAAGTGACGGGATTGGCGAGGGGTCGAAGTGAATCAAAACCAGCAGATGAGGAACCGTTAACATATGAAAGCTGATTTAGGCCAGTTGATGAAGCAGGCGCAACGTATGCAATCGGAGATGGCGCAGGCCCAGGAGGAGTTGGCAAACCTTGAGGTGCAGGGCGAGGCTGGTGGCGGGCTGGTCAAGTTGACAATGACCTGTCGTCATGAAGTCAGGAATATCCAGATCGATGATTCATTGCTGACGGATGATCGTGGCATGCTGGAAGATATTTTGATCGCAGCATTCAATGATACGCTGAGGAAAATCGAGACTACCGTTCAGGAGAAATATTCGGGCATGGCTGCCGGAGCAGGGTTACCGGGTGGCTTCAAGCTGCCTTTCTGATTCGAACCATTCGCGATGAGTTTTACACCACTGTTGCAGCGACTTCTGACTGCGCTGTGCTGTTTGCCCGGTGTTGGCCGGAAGACGGCTCAGCGCATGGCTTTGCACCTGTTGGAAAAAGACCGGGACGGTGGTCAAACCCTGGTGCAGGCGCTCAGTGATGCACTCGATGGAATCGGACTCTGTGAGCAGTGCAGAATGTTTGCTGAAGATTCGACTTGCCCCATCTGTGCAGGTTCAAGACGAAACCGAAGTATCCTGTGTGTTGTGGAAACGCCGGCAGATGTGATTGCTGTGGAGGATTCCGCCAGCTACAGCGGTGTGTATTTCGTTTTGCTGGGCCGGTTGTCGCCGCTGGATGGCATTGGGCCGGAAGAACTCGGCATTGAGACGCTGGAGCGCAGATTGTCTTCAGGAGAAATAAAAGAGCTGATTCTGGCGACCAGTGCCACCGTCGAAGGTGAAGCTACTGCCTCATTCCTCGCCGGGCTGGCCGGGAATCACAATGTGAAAGTGACACGCATTGCTCACGGAGTGCCGGTTGGCGGAGAACTTGAATATGTTGATAGCGGGACACTTTCCAGAGCGATCGGTTCGCGTACTTTGTTTGACTCGTAGCCGGCTCACCCATCACCCATCACCGATCGAAGCAACCTTTTGTAGCTTTCGTAGCGCCGGGCACCAATAGCACCAGCTTCCACAGCCTGTTTTACCGCACAGTCAGGTTCCCTGAGGTGCTGACAATCAGCAAATCGGCACCCGCCCACTACTGCAAAGATTTCGCGGTACCCTTCCTGAACACGTCGGGCATCTTCAATGTGCGGTACGAAATCCCTGATGCCCGGTGTGTCGATCAGCCGGTTGCCGCAGGGCAGGGCATGCATGATTGAGGCCGTTGTCGTGTGGACGCCTTCCGAGGTGGCACTCGATAGCTGCCCGACTGCGGCTGATGAGTCAGGAACCAGCGCATTAATCAAGGATGATTTTCCAACACCAGACTGACCGACCAGTATGGTTATGTGGTGGCTCATTTGATCTGACAGGTTTTCCAGTCCTTGTGTAGTTTTGGCAGAAACTTCGATAGTGGCGTAGCCGATAGTGGTGTAATCTTCATCGTAAGTGTCAGGCGCTGTTGCCATGTCTGATTTATTTAAAACCAGAATAGCTTCGCATCCCATGAGTTCTGCCGCACAGAGGTAGCGATCGACAATAAACAGATCGGGGTCAGGCAATGGTGCGATCACCACGGCAATCTGGGTGAGATTAGCCGCCAGAATTTCCGCTTTCCCATCACGCGGAGAGGGGCGGCTGAGTGTATTCTCGCGAAGGCATATCTCCGTTACCAGCACCACGGCTCCGTCACTTTGCGGTGACCAGCAAACCCGATCCCCGCAGACAACCCGCATCTTGCGACCCTTGACCATATAGCGTCTGGTTTTCCCGTCTGCACACTGCAGGTGCCCACGCCGGCCATGAGCAGCGACGACTAATGCCGGGGGGTGCTCTTGTTTCTCAGTGACCATTCCGGTTAGCTAGAATCCGTCTTCGGTGTATCGAATACCTGCCCGTGCGCTATCATGGTGCAGCATCGAACACGGGATCATACAAGGCATCATCTATGGACACCCAAGCAGAGCGATTGATATGGATTGATCTGGAAATGACCGGGCTGGATTCACAGAACGATTCTATCATTGAGATAGCGACAATCGTTACTGATGGAGCCCTGGAAATTGTTGCGGAGGGGCCGGCACTCGCAATTCATCAACCTGATGACGTCCTGGATGGAATGGATGACTGGAATACTCGTCAGCACAGAGGTTCGGGACTGACGGCAAGGGTTCGCGCCAGCTCTGTTACTGCAGCCGAAGCAGAGTCACAGACCCTTGATTTTTTGTCGAGGCATATTGAGAAAGGCGTATCACCCATGTGCGGCAACAGTATTTGTCAGGATCGCCGGTTTATGGCTCGTGAAATGCCGACACTGGAGGCCTTTTTTCATTATCGAAACATGGATGTCAGTTCGCTGAAAATACTGGCGGGTCTGTGGGCGCCGGAAATATTGCAGGGCTTGAAGAAGAATTCCGAGCATCTGGCACTGGCGGATATAAAGGACTCCATTGCTGAATTGCGTCACTATCGGGAGCACCTGTTGCGCGAGGAGTACAACCCCAAAGGCGGGTAAGGGCAGGCTGTGAGCGATCTGGTGAAATATCAATTCAACACCCGAACAGCCAGGCATATGTTTTGTTCTCGCTGCGGAATCAAATCTTTCTATGTTCCCCGTTCACATCCTGAGGGTGTCAGTGTCAATGCAAGGTGTCTGGAGCGCGCAACGATAGCTTCGATGAAGCTGGTGACTTTTGATGGCGAAAACTGGGAGCAGTCGGCTGACCAGATTACTGGCTGGATTGACACGGGTAGACCATCTCGTCTGGTGTGATAAAGTTCACGGCTCCATTTTGAAGCAGGCTTTCTTTTACAGGCGATGAGTAGACCATTGATGCACCCCACCAGCCCACAAAAAAGCACAATAATATGTATGATAATCATCATGTTATCAGGTATATTTCAAGTAAATGATAGCATTGCGCAGGATACCCGCCGGTGGGTCAGCGATGAATTTGAAATTACCATGCGTACCGGCAAGAACAATCGCCAGTCGATTATCAGAATGCTCAAAAGCGGCACCTCTGTGGAGCTTCTGGAAGCAGACAATGAGGCGGGTTACAGCCTGATACGAACCGGCAGCGGGGCAGAAGGCTGGGTGTTGAATCGATATTTGCTGCGGTCGCCACCTGCGAGAGTACGGCTACCCGATATTGAATCGCAGCTGCAGCGAAGTGAAGAAAACCGCAGAAAGCTTGCCAGTGAATTACGCAGCCTGCAGCAGGAAAGGAAAGAGCTGCAGGGACAGGTCAAGACGCTCGATAGTTCCGGGCAGGATTTGCAACAGCAGTTAAACAGGGTTCGCCAGCTGTCTGCAGGTGCGATTCAGATCGACGATCAGAATCAGCGACTCAAACAGCGTGCAATCGATAATGAGCGTTTGCTGGAAGAACTAAAGCTGGAAAATGCCAGGCTGGGCAGTCGTTCGAATCAGCGCTGGTTTCTGGCCGGAGCTGGAGTGATCATCGCAGGTATTCTGGTCGGGCTGATTATTCCCCGCATTCGCTGGCGGCGAAAGTCGAAGTGGGGCGAGCTATAGCGTTCAGCTCTGCGGATAGTGCGGGCTGTGATAGTCGAGACTTGCCTTTTGCCATCAGTGTCCAAACTCATCGGAATTTTCTGATCACAGGAAATTTGTTGCAGACTAAGGATTATTTCCTGATATTCGCATGAAAGTTGCCGGATGATGGCCCGCAGATCGTTTTTGAGTGTCCGGTAGAGTCTTCAGACCGGCACCTGCTCTTTCGTTTTTATGTGACTCCAATGGAGCGAATCTATGTTACGTTGGCAGAGCAAGGTGGACAGTCGGTGTCCGTCAAGGGGAGAGTTGTGATGAAAAGAGCAATAACGAAATTTGTTTCTGTTCTAACGTTGGGCACCTTATGTGCGATGTTTTCTACAGGCGTGTTGGCCGAAGAGTCGCCATTAGTAGGTGGAGACTATTGGGAAATTACGGGGATTGAGATACAGGACGGTGGCGGCTGGAAGTACGCAAAATGGCTAGCCGACGAGTGGCGAAAGGATCTTGAATTCGCGAAATCCAAGGGATGGATTAAGGACTATATGGTAATGGCCAATGTTCATAGTCGAAGTGACGAGCCGGATCTATATTTGATCCGGGTTCGCGATGGTATTCCGTCAGGTGAAGAAGGCGAAAAGCGCCAGAAGGAATATATGGAATGGCAAAGCAAGAGCATCGAGAAAATGGCCGGGGAGAACCGCAATCGTGCCGAGTACCGCACCGTAATGAGCACCTCTCTGCTTCAAATGCTCCACTTCCGCAATTAGCGATACATCTTACTACAACGCCATAATCAGGACAGTCGGGGCTGCAATGTCCCGACTGTCCTTGTTGCTAGTCGCCCAGGATCTCGAAGGCTACACGGTTCCGTGTATGTAATGTGAGCGGCTCGATACCCGCATGCCGCAGGGTTAGTCGGCAGGAGGCCAGCTTGCTATTGAGGCATGTTTTGTGACCCCCCGGACGGGTTGTCGTAGCGCAGGCCACAAAGGTGTTTGGCGGTGCCTCGATACGGCCCTCGATGGACAGGTTTGCATCCCCTGGCCGTCGACAACAGATCCACGAACCTATCCTGATCCTTGCATGGCAAACCGGCAGGGTTCGCTAGACTGATTCTCCGGCCAGAAACAGCCATGTTTCTACCACCGAGTCGGGATTCAGGGAGATACTATCGATGCCCTGTTCAACCAGCCAGAGCGCCAGATCAGGATGGTCTGACGGCCCCTGGCCACAGATCCCGATGTATTTTCCGGCTTTTTTGCAGGCCTGAATTGCCATGGTGAGCATTGCCTTCACCGCCTCGTCACGTTCATCGAACAAATAAGCCACCAGTCCGGAGTCACGATCAAGGCCGAGTGTCAGCTGTGTCATATCATTTGATCCGATCGACATACCATCGAAGTACTGCAGGTATTGTTCGGCCAGCAGGGCATTGGTCGGTAATTCGCACATCATGATGACTTTCAGGTCATTTTCACCACGTTTAAGGCCATTTTCGGCCAGCAGGTCAACGACTGAAGCCGCCTCGGTGACACTACGGACGAATGGCACCATTACCTGAACATTGGTCAGCCCCATCTCTTCTCTGACATATTTCAAGGCACGGCATTCAAGCTCGAAGCAGGCTTGAAATGAGGGATCCACATACCGGGAGGCGCCCCGGAAGCCAAGCATCGGGTTCTCTTCCTGCGGCTCATAGGCCTGTCCACCGATCAGGTTGGCATATTCATTGGATTTGAAATCCGACAGCCGGACAATCACTGGTTGTGGTGCGAATGCAGCAGCAATACTGGCGATACCTTCGGCCAGCTTGGAGACAAAAAATTCAACCGGATCGGAATAGCCGGCGATCTGTTCACGGACAACTGCCTTCAGATCGGGTCGCAGGGTATCAAATTCAAGTAAAGCCCTGGGGTGCACACCGATCATGCGATTAATAATAAATTCGAGTCGGGCGAGTCCAACGCCGCAATTGGGGATACTCGAGAAATCGAAAGCGCGATCCGGGTTGGCGACGTTCAGCATGATTTTGACCGGTATTTCCGGCAGGTGCTCAAGTTCGATTTGCTGTTGTTCGTAGTCGAGGCGGCCTTCATAGACAAAGCCTTCATCCCCTTCCGCGCATGAAACGGTCACTTCTGTGCTGTCAATAATTTTCTCAGTGGCATCTCCACAACCGACGACGGCGGGCACACCCATTTCCCGGGCAAGAATGGCTGCATGACAGGTTCGTCCGCCACGGTTAGTGACAATGGCTGAAGCGCGATTCATGACGGGTTCCCAGTCAGGGTCAGTCATATCTGCTACCAGGACATCACCATCGTGGATGCGGGACATTTCTTCGACACTGCGAATCACTTTTGCTGTACCGGTTCCAATGCGCTGGCCGATACTTCGACCCTGAATCAGGATTTTGGATCGGCTTTTCAGGTGGAATCGCTGGATGGTTTGTCCGGGCCGGCTGACGACGGTTTCCGGCCGAGCCTGAAGTATGTACAGCAGCCCGTCGTTTCCGTCCTTGCCCCACTCGATGTCCATCGGGCGACCGTAGTGCTCCTCAATAATCAGGGCGTAGCGGGCCAGTGTTTCGACTTCATCATCGGTCAGGCAGAATCGCACCGAGTCTTCGGGCGCTACATCAATGGTGTTGACGGTCTGCCCGGGCTCGGATTGATCGCTGAATATCATCTTGATGGCTTTGCTACCAAGATTTTTTCGCAGTAATGCTTTTTTGTTATTGCGCAGTCCGGGTTTGGAGATATAGAACTCGTCGGGATTGACGGCGCCCTGAACGACGGTTTCCCCCAGTCCCCAGGAGCCGGTCACAAATACCAGTTCGCGGAATCCTGATTCGGTATCGAGCGTGAACATGACTCCGCTGCAGGCGAGATCACTGCGTACCATATGCTGGATACCGACTGACAGCGCCACGATATCGTGATCAAAACCTTTGTGTACCCGATAGGCGATGGCACGGTCGTTGTACAAAGAGGCAAAGACTTCGTGAATCGCACGCAGCGCGCTTTGAAATCCGCGAATATTGAGAAATGTTTCCTGTTGTCCGGCAAAAGAAGCATCCGGGAGATCTTCTGCCGTGGCGGAGGATCTGACGGCGACGGCAAGCTCTCCCTCGTGGCTATCCTCCATCTGTTGCCAGGATGCCTGAATGTCCCGCATCAACCGGTCGGACAGGGGAGTATTAATGATCCAGTCACGGATTTCTTTTCCGGTTACTGCGAGCTGGCTGACGTCATCTACATCAAGAGTTTTCAGCGTAGCGCTGATTTTTTGCCCAAGTCCATCCTGTTGCAGGAAATCTCGGTATGCGTCGGCGGTAGTGGCAAATCCTCCCGGAACCCGAACACCCAGGTCGGTCAGATTGCGGATCATCTCACCCAGAGAGGCGTTTTTGCCTCCAACGCTGTCAATATCTCCGATTGATAGCTGATCGAACGGGATTACATAGGATGGCAAGATCTTCTTCCTTGTGTTTTACAGGTACAACAGTGGAAAATCAGTGGTTGTTGGAAGTGGATATCAATTCAGGGTCAATATAATGATTTGTCGAACCGTTTTTTTTGTCTCGGATCAGACCGGTGTCACTGCTGAAACGCTTGGTCACAGCCTGTTGACGCAGTTTGAAGGACAGGATTTTGATCGAGTGACTTTGCCATTTATCGATTCCGTTGACAAGGCGGAAGAGGCCGTTACCAGAATCAATGCTGTGGCTGCAGAACAGGAGAGTCGCCCGTTGATTTTCAGCACCCTGGTGCACGAGGAGTTTCGAGCGCCTTTCAATAAAGCGCGGGGGCTGGTGCTGGACTTTTTTCACACTTTTATGGGGCCTCTTGAGCGGGAGCTGAAGCAAAAATCCTCTCATGTTATTGGCCGGGCTCACGGCATGAATGATCTTGGCGCCTATGACAAGCGCATCGATGCGACTGATTTTGCGCTGCTTAATGATGATGGCAGCAGAGTCGGGGACTATGACAAGGCTGATGTCATCCTGGTCGGTGTGTCCCGTTCCGGTAAAACCCCGACCTGTCTGTATCTGGCGCTGACCTACGGTGTCTATGCAGCCAACTTCCCGCTGTCGGAGGACGAACTGGAGTCTGGCAGGTTACCGAAGGCTCTGGAGGCATATCGTGACAAACTTTACGGTTTGACCATAGCACCCGAGCGATTACAGCAAATTCGAAAACAAAGGCGACCGGTTGGCCGCTATGCAACCCCGCAACAGGTTCGATACGAGCTGCGCGCGGCCCAGGCGCTGTTTACCCGCTATCAGATCCCGCACATGAACTCTACCGAGTGTTCGATAGAAGAGATCGCCAGCAGGATTCTCAGCAGCACCGGAGTCGAGAGGCGCGTCAGGCCATGAAACCCGGTTCGCCCCCATTTTCCCACGAATCTGGAACCCGATTCCTAACCGGTTTTTTGGGAAATGTGTTGTGATATATTCTGAATGAGATAAATCATGATAGTCACAGACAGCGACATCGTACCCCTGTGTGTCATCAAGCCGGGTGGCTTTGGTGCATTGATGGCGTTGTATGAGGCGAATTTCATCAAGTTGTCCCGTCTGGTGCCCAAACTCGCTGAGCGATCCGGAGAGTATCTGTCCTCGCCCCGACAGGATTGTAATCTGCAATTGAAGGTTGAGGAGAAATCCCGGTATACACGGGCCATTCGTCTGAGTTACCTGTTCGAAGAATCATCTTCTGTGGTGGCCGATCCTGACCTGGATCTTCGAGTCTATCTGGATGCGCGTCTTGTCGAAGTCAAAGGGTGGGCAGCCAATCATCGACACATTGTGCTGCATCACATGAGACGAGAAGTGCGGGGCGAGGTTGATCGTCGCTGGTCATGCAATGTCGTGCTGAGCAAGTGGCTGGATTATCTGCTTGAGATGGATCATTGCCTCAAGCCCTGTTCAACGCACGACCTGGTGTTACCAGCCTGATCTGATTGGGCGGTCATGACGGGTTCGTAGCGCGGATTCTGTTCGAGCAGCAATATTGAATTATTTTTCTGTGTATCCAGAGAACACAGCGCTGAGTTTGCGCAAGTTTTGGCGTTGCACGCTTATGTTAAACAAAATTATGTCAATAAGCCTATGATTAATAGGTGAATTTGGTGCGCGGAAAAGCTCTGTTTGACCTGCGTTGCTGCAGAGTGCAATTTGGCATCCAAGACCAAAAACGCGGCATTCAGGAGCTGCGTTCCAACGATGACAATATTAGCAGGCAGCCTGTTTAAGGCATGCTTTTTTATCTGTTTTCAATTTTGGGGGTTCGCAAAATGAGAGTATCAAGTAATAAAGTAGCCGGTCGCTGGCTCGGCAGTCTCGGCGTTGCCGTAGTGGCCGCAGGGTTAGTGCAAGCCGCTGATCTGTTACCAAGAAATGGTCCAGTGGTGCGTCTCGCACCGCTTGCTGAGGATCAGGCGCCATCGGCTCAACATGGTCAGGTGGAAGTATTTGTCAGGCTGGATGCGCCTTCTGTGGCAGCTTACAGTGTCAACGAGACACTGGCCGGCAGGGCAACCCCGGATGCTGCCATGCAAAAGAGTCATGCAGCGCGTATCGATGCCGAGCAGGCCAGGGTTGGTGTAGCACTGGCAGGGTTTGGTGTGACCGAATTATCCAGGTTGCGCGCCGGTGATAACGGTTTTCGTATCCTTGTTGATGCGAGCCAGATCGAAGGAATTCGCAGTATTGCCGGGGTGAGTGCTGTGGCGCCGGTTACTGTTCATACACTGGATCTGAGCAGAAGCGTACCGTGGATCGGAGCCGATATTGCTCAGAGTGCCGGTGTTGATGGCACGGGCGTCACGATTGCAGTGATCGATACCGGAGTTGACTACAATCACGCCAATCTTGGCGGATCCGGAGATCCGGCAGACTACGCTGCCAATGATCCGAATGTGATTGAGCCGGGTTCTTTTCCAACCGCAAAAGTGATCGGTGGTTTTGACTTTGCCGGGCCTGTCTATGATGCGGGTTCATCCGATCCTGCCGAGAACACCCCGATGCCGGATGCCGATCCACTGGATGTTAACGGACACGGCAGCCATGTCAGTGGTATTGCCGGCGGACTGGGTGTCCCGGGTGAAATTGGCGTCGGTGTAGCACCAGGCGTATCGATACTCGCACTCAAGGTGTTCGGTGATGTTGCTGGCTCCACCAGCCTGACTTCCGATGCGATCGAATATGCGTTGGATCCAAACGGTGATGGCGACACCAGTGATCATGTCGATGTGATCAATATGAGTCTTGGCTCTGGTTACGGCAATCCCGAAGACCCATCTGCAGTTGCGGCACAAAATGCGGCTGATCTGGGTATTATCGTTGTTGCTTCCGCTGGTAATTCCGGCTCAATCCCCTATATAACAGGTTCGCCCGCGGTGGCTGGCGATGCGATATCAGTTGCATCGTCGTTGTCCGGTGGTGACACGATGGGTGTATCGGTTTCCGGCGACGTGAACGATTCCTTTGAGGCGGTCGAGGGTACCGGAGCCGTCAGGCTTTCGGACGGCAGCGTAACCGGCGCACTGATGGCGCCATCCGATCCGGCTAATGTATATGGCTGTGATCCTATAGCAGATGATATGTCGGGTGCGGTTGCATTGATCTCACGCGGCGCCTGCTCATTCGATGCCAAGTACATCAATGCTCAAAGCGCCGGGGCAGCCGCAATCCTCGTATACAACGATGGTGCCAATGCTGATCGAATCGCTCCGATTATCATGGGTGGTGTCGGCAGTGCAGGTATCCCGATTACTATTCCGGGCGTGATGACCACGGCATTTGCCGGCTTTGATCTGAGTTCGTCACTGGCTGGCGGCGCAGCAATATCATCCACACTGGATGAATCAATTATGGTTGCGACCCTGTTCGGCGATACCATTTCCTCCTTTTCTTCACGAGGACCGGGGCATGGTGGTTCAACCTTCAAACCGGATGTGACCGCCCCTGGCAGTGCGATCTCGTCAACCGGTGTGGGTAGTGGTACCGGATCATTGACAATTGGCGGAACGTCGATGTCGGCACCGCATGTCGCGGGTCTGGCTGCATTGTTGCGGCAAGTACATCCGATGCTGGAGCCGATGGGAATCAAGGCAATTATCCAGAACTCGGCATCAGGAGCATCAGGTGCAGGGACTGTAGGCCCGATTCCGCCGTTGACCAGACAGGGTACCGGCGTTGTTGATGCGGCCGCAGCAGTGGAGCTGACCAGTTATGCTTCTCCCGGTGGTGTGTCTTTTGGACGAATTAATCCGTCGAAGCTGGACAAGGAAAAAGAGTCATTCAGGATTTATAACCTGTCGTCTGATGCGCGTCATTACACTGTGACCCACGTGCCAAACCAGACATTTCCGGGTGTGGAAATCAGGTGCCCGTCGTCAGCAAGTATTGAAGCTGGTGGCAGTGACAAGCTCAAAATCAAACTGACCATGGATCCCTCTGTAGGACCCTGGGATGACGCTGTTCACAGTCAGACTGAAGTAGATGGCTGGTGCGTATTTGATGATGGTGTCGATACACTCAGAGTCGGTTACCTGGCGGTGGTAGATCCTGCTTCCAAGATGGAGGCAGAGGGTGAAGACGGTTTTGTCAAAATCGAGAACAAGCGTGGCAACGTTGGTTGGGCTGAAGGCTTCACCCTGGTTGCTCGTGATGGTTTGGTGATTGACGGAACACCTCATTCTTTCAATGCCGTCGGTGTACGTACAGGCAGCTTTGCAGCACTGGGAGACCTTGTTGAATTCGGTATATCCACTGATCGAACATGGGAAACGCTTGCCCCGTACGAAATCGATATTTTTGTCGATGTTGATTCGGATGGCATAGATGATTTCATTCTGGTAGCCGCTGATTTTTTCGATGATGGAATTCCTGTGACAGCAATTTTCCCCCAGGGAGCAGCATTGTTTGATACGGGTGCGGATCTGAATGACGCATCTGCTATTCTGACTTTCGTTGGGCCGATGGATTCCCCTTTCGGGTCTCTGGGATTCTTGCCACCTGGTGATACTGACTTCGACTACACTGCGTTCTTTATAGATTTGCGTAGTGACAGCTTCGATGTCCAGTTTGGATCTGTTGATCTGGCAGCCGAAATAGTTCCGGAGTCCAACAGCTTTGGTCTGTTCCCGGATACTGAGGTAGAGGTGCCGGTTTCAGGAGTTGGACAGATGCTTTGGTTGTTCCAGAACAACGAGGCAAAAGACGGTAAGGGCAAGAAGCAGGCAGATATCGTCACCGTTGGTCCGCATGACGACGACGAAGATGATGATCATGATGACGACGACGATCATGATGACGACGACGATCATGACGATGATGATTGATTAATTCCCATCACCTGCTGGGGAGAATTGAAAAGGGCCGCACGTGAGTGTGGCCCTTTTTTTAACTGTTCAATATGGTTAGTGGGTTTGTGATATCTATTCGGATTCGATCGATGGGCAGGGGATGACTCTCTGCTGATCACTATGATAAGTGAACATTTGCTCTGCATGGCTCAGCGTCATTCGAAAGCCTTTGATTTTTGATTCGATGTAGTCCTTCCCCGATATCGGGCATCCCAGTGCTGAATTCTGCCAGGTTGTGGATTCCACCTTGGCAACAAATACTGCAGTCGGGGCAACCCCCAGCCGCCGGGCAAGATCCAGTTTGGCGGCCTGCATGAGCGCTTGAATGGAGGCTCCGGCCAGCGCTTTGCTCGCACCTGGTATGGCACCTCTGGAAGGTTTTTCACAAATGATTGCTCGATTGCCGCCAACATGAACCCTATACACTTTCGTGTCAGCTTTGAGCAATACCAGTGAACCTCGTGTAACTACCTGCAGGTAGCTTATTCCCGCACTGGGGCAGCCAAGGCTTGCGTCCGGCCAATCAATCATCGAAACATGGATGACCGAGATGCTACCGGCATCAATGGAAAGTTTTTCTCTCAGGGTATCAACAGCCAGCTGAGCAGCCGCTTTTTTTGAGTCGGTAAACTGTTCCTGGAGCTGTTTCCGGGGCAGCTTATCCTGGGGTGTGAAGGAAAAAGCAGGCGCGGCAGCACTGGCGCAATATACCCCCAACAGGGCTATAGCTATCATACGAGCGTGGATTTTTGTTTTCATCGGAGCAGTATCAATGGTGAGAATATCGCAGTCAACAAGCCCGGATGAGCAGGTGATTGCGGAAATCGGTTACTTGCAGAAACTGTCGATTGTTTCAACGTTTTAATGGCTGTATTTCGTTAAATTCGACGATATTTGTCAGCGAGCAGTCGCTGATAATGGCTCTGAACGGACGATTCTTGATTGAGTGCTTCTGCGACACAGACGAGTATCCGTGTAAAATCGGATCAGGAAGAGGAACAGCTTCTGGAGCTGTTCTGGAATCGTGCCCAGCTGAAAAAGGATTTTGCCAAGCTCAAGCTGGAGCGGGATCGGCTGATGGATCGTGTTCGGCAGCAGGAGGGCGCTACGCTGCGGGCGCAACAACAGCTTGAGCAGTTGGAGGGGTTACTGGTTGATCCTCACCATGCTGCAAATGCTGCAGTATTCTATCAATTACGGGGAATCTGGCAGCACTGCCGCAAGAAACTGACGCGATTCGCCCGTGATCTCAGCGCTCGGCAGAGAGACCGAGAGCACCAGCAGGAAATACATCAGTTTGTGCAGACCCGTCAGGCCGAATACGATGTGATTGACCAGCAGATATCGAGACTGGGTTCCGTATCGGCCAAACAGGAGGCCGAATTGCGTGAATGCGCTGAAGAAAGGCAGAGATTAAGTGCTTTTTGGCGCTTTTTCAAAAGACGGTCCCTGAATGCCCGGTTTGCCAGTCTTGGCGCCTCCTATGAATCGACTGTTTCCCGGATCGAGAGATTGCAGGCGACTAAAAGAGAACTGGGCAAACAACCACAGCCGGTTTTTGATTCCCTGAGTATAGAAGGCAAGCGGCTTATCAATCTGGCGATTATTGCGCTCGCACAGCAGCTACTGCTGCATTTTTCCAAACACGATGTGGCCAATATGGCACGTGAGGCATCTGTGCGCAGCGTATCGGATGTTGATTATGGCGGGATTCATCAATGCCGGGAGCTGAATAAAGCGATCGACAAGACGCTGAAAAGGCTTGATATGGCAGAAGATCTTCCGGGAAAAGTCCATCAAAGAGCCGAGTATCTCAGGCGTGATACCAGATATCGTCGCGAATCTGACACTGTGCCCGAAGCCGGCTCATTTGCACGCACGCAGGTTGATCTGAAAGACACCGGGCAGCATGGCGCCGGTTACATCGATAAGAATGTACTCGCTGAAGAGTACTGGGATATCTATACTGTACTGCTTACCTAGCAGGTTACATTTCGGCAGCTGAATTCTGCTTTTTTGTTGATTGGCCTGTTTGGCTCAATAAAGAGATATTACCCGCTTTCATATCAACAAGATCCTTCGCTACCTCGGCGGCTTGCATTAACAGCACATCTATTGGCTCCATATCCTCGAGGTCTTCTACCGACTCCAGCAGTTCTTCACCCAGGCGTGTGCGTCTGGAATTTACTCTTTCGAGTTGCTGCTGACGCCGCGCATCACGTTCTGTGCGCCGCGTTTCGATATTAAGCGAAACCGAATTGCGGGAACGAATCTCGTCAATGGCTTCGATATCACCCAGCAGTAAACGAATATCCGGATCATCGGTCAGTCGAGCACCCTGATTGGTTGCAAGATAGCTGATAGTAGTTTTCAGGGGATCACTGGCATCGAACTGGGTTGAGCGTATTTGATCCCAGGGAAGGGCGCCCTTGCGGCTGCTTTCACCAATAGCGGTTTTATCAACCGCTGACGGCAAATCGATGTCGGGAAGAACGCCCCGATTTTGAGTGCTATTACCTGTTACACGATAGTATTTTCCGACTGTTAAAGTCAGTTGTCCCAGGCCAGGTTCCGGTACGCGTCGAGAGTACTGATCCAGAAGATACAGGTTTTGCACGGTTCCCTTGCCGAAAGTCTGCTGCCCGATGATGACACCACGCTGATAATCCTGAAGTGCTGCAGCAAAGATCTCAGAGGCTGATGCGCTGAACCGGTCCACCAGAATGACCAGCGGGCCGTCATATACAGAGGCTGGTGAGGGGTCATCCAGAACCTCGATATGGCCGCTGGAATTCCGGTACTGCACCACGGGGCCATGGTCGATAAACAATCCGGTCAATGCGGTCGCTTCTGAAAGGTGACCGCCACCATTGCCACGGAGATCCAGCACCAGACCGGTGATATTTTCTTCCTGCAGTTCACCAATCAGGCGGCTGACATCACGAGTCGTGCTGATATAGTCCTTCTCACCCCTGTTACGTGCATCGAAGTCCTGGTAGAAACTGGGCACCGTAATAACCCCGATACGCACTTCTTCACCATTTTCTTCAAGGGTCAGTAAATCGCTCTTGGCAGCCTGCTCTTCAAGTTTGATCTGGTCCCTGACCAGCTTGAGGACATATTCACCTGCTCCGGGTAATTCATTGGCCGGGAGGATTTGCAAGCGAATTTCGGTGCCGCTTGGTCCGCGAATCATCTGAACCACATCGTCGAGTTCCCAACCAACGACGTCGACCATTTCACCTTCGGAGTCCTGCCCGACACCAATAATGCGATCTTCTGCCTCCAGGCGCCCGTCAATGGCCGCCGGGCCACCCGGGATGACGTTCATGACTTTGACGAAATCTTCATCGAGCAGTAGTGAAGCACCGATACCCTGGTAGGAAAGACTCATCTGTATCCGGTACTCCTCCGAGAGTCTTGGAGACAGGTAACTGGAGTGCGGATCAAGGGCATGCGCAAAGGAATTCATGAAGGTTTCGAAAACGTCATCACTGTCCAGCTTGTTGATTCTCTTTAGCACGCGTTTGTAGCGCTTGCGAAGTATCTCCTGAGCTTCATCCCAGGATTTGTCAGCAACGATCAGATTGAGTGCGTCATTCTTGATGCGCCGTTTCCAGATACCTCGCATGGTTTCCTCATCCGCCACCCAATCGAGATCTTCGCGATCAAATTGATACTCTTCATCCAGAGTAAAATCGGGTTCATGGTCGAGTACTTGCAGGGCATAGTTGATGTGTTGCTGGGCGCGTAGCCGGTACAGGCGAAAAATATCAAATGCAGGGTCGAGATTGCCATTTTTCAGTGCATCATCCATGGTTTGTTCGTAGCGATAGAAATAATCGATGTCCGGCTGGAGGAAGTAATGTTTGTTGCTGTCCAGCGCCTCGATATAGTTTCCCAGGATGATCTGCGACAACTGGTCATCTACGCTGCGTCGTGAGTAGTGCTGCTGTTCGACAAATCGGGTAACAAGATTGGCTACCTGTTGATGTCTGGGCCCTGTCTGCAGAATGGGTGGAGCATCGTCAAGCGTAGCTGCGCTGGCTGCGATGCCGGTGATACCCAGAATGAGGCCAATTATTATTGTTTTTGTCTTGTGGCGGTTAACTATCATTCTATACGTGCTCCGATGGATCCATGGTGTCATCCCTGACTTTGATCCCTTTGTGTGCAGGCAGTTCAACTGCTGTCTGGCAGATTAGTTATAATTATCATAGCAAGCAAGGTCGCAGTGCGCAGAAATCAGGGATCTCACAGGGAGCAGGTATGCAGCCGTTTACAGTCGTTTTGGGTGTCATTTTGGGCTCCTGTTTCTCAATTGCCTTCAGTCTGGCGGTCGTTGCGTTTATTTTCTGGGTGCTGCAGGGAGAGCATCCACAGTTTACAACTGAACTACCAGAACTGTCCCGGGCGACAGTGATGTTTGTAGGCCTGGCTGCTGTGAGTTATTTTGCCTTTCTTGGCAGCCTGCGCCGGACCATCTGGCGGCATTTTCCGTTATTCCTGCTGTGTCTTGGAATATTCGCGATAGGCTACTATTACTGGCCGGCCTGATTTGTTTTCCGCGCCTTGTTCTTCGGATCCGGGCCAGGATTCATCCGTTATCCCCGTTCACAGCAGACACTATATCTTTAGTGGCTTTCCATGGCACCTCGGATCAGACATAATTCTGGAAGAATATCCGTCAACTATATGATTTTATAACTAATTGTGATGAATTTCACGCAGACTCAAGGTGGATTTCTGACTGTCTTTAAGTAGCAAGCTGGCTGCGGCGTATCCATGTGTATAGTCTCCAGAGAATCCACAGCATTGCGGGCACCAGTATCAGGAACCAGGCCGTTGGCAGACCCTGAAGTGCATCGAGATAGATTGAAGCGATGAATTCAACAAGGTTACCCGATCCCTCGCCAGATCCTTCATAGGGCCCCACGATTTTTGCGCCGACATAGTAAATGAGTGCCGGCAGCGCAATTGCGCCCAGAAACAGAAAAATTCCAACAAGAATTAGGTATCGGCGCATGGGTCAGGGTCGTTAAGATCAGCCAGTTTGAGAGCTGCCAGAGTGTCGCACGGAAATCAGGCCGGGGGAACTGAATCTGCCGGGGATTTTCTGGTTCCTGCTACTTGGGGTGGCGGGTATTGTGATCGGGCTGGTCTTTTTGACGGCGATGACTATAGCGGTATCGCAGGGTGGCCACGGCCAGTCCGGCATGCAGGCAAACCAGGCCGAGCAGCACAACATAGGGCAACATCCAGGTTCCGTCGGGCAGGTAGATACCTGAAATCAGCGTAATGAGGCCTGCCAGGATGTACAAATAGGGGAGTGCTTCGTAAATTGCGCGCGGTAGCCACAGCTTTCGGAACAGAAATTTCCGAACTTTTTTGCCGGGTTCATCGCCGTTTTTGGCGGTGCTTGCTGAATGGGAAACTGCGTTGGAATGCATCAATACTACCTGAGAGGAGTAGCAGCATTGCGTAGATTCGAGCAGCTGTCTGTGAGGGAATTCACAGGATTGATGGTCGGATAACCCGGGTGTTACCTTTGGTTGGTGTTCTGGTCCGTCAGGTTGACAAACTTGAAGTGAACCTCACCGATATCTACCCGGTCACCATGCTTGAGGCGTCGCTTTCCGACCTGCATGGAATTCACCCGGATTCCGTTCTTGCTGCCGAGATCCTCGATAACAGTACCGAGGTCATCGGTCAGAATATGAGCGTGATCACGGCTGACATATTGTGTACGGATCTGGATATCACTGTGATGGGACCGTCCTATGGTAATAACGTCTTTGTATAGTGGATGCTTCATTACCTGGTTCCCGTCCGTTGCTACCATCAGACAAGTCACGGATCGCTCACCGCCGGGATTTTTGTCGGATAGTTGTTGCGACATCTGCGCGTCAAGTTTGTGAATAGAAGCCTCGACTGACCCAAGCCGGTCAACCTCTTCCAGAACAGTTTTAAGCGATTGCTGCCCTGTCCGCAGTTCATTCCTCAACCTGTCAATAGTCTGATCTTTGTTGCTGGCCTCGGCCAGCAGGGCTGTCAATTGTTCCTCAAGCTCGTGTTGGCTGATCGCCTGCGAGCGTAGCCTCTCTTCCAGTTTTTCCGATGCTTCCCGGAGCAACTGATTATTGTCCGTTTCGGCCTCCAGACTGTTCTTGAGCACGAGAGCCTCGTTGTCGCGACCCTGAAAGTTCTGCTCAAGCTGACAGATTTTCTTCTGGCTGGATTCATGCTTGGATTCAAGACGCATAATTTGCGTTTGCAGTTGTGTACGTTGTCGCTCAAAATTATTGTCGACTTCCCGGTGCTGTTTGAGCAACAGAGTATTTTGTTCTAGCTGCAGCAGTAAACTGTCATTCCTGCGGCGATACTCAGCTTCCTGATCTTCTAGCGCCGTCAACCGATGCTGGAAGTCGATATTTTGCAGGCCAAGTGCTTCTTTTTCTCTCTCCTTCTGAATGAGCAAGGATTCTGCATCTGTCAGACTTCGCTCCAGGGCATCAATTGTCTGACGTTGCTGAATAAGGTTTTGCTCGGACTGATGCCAATCATTTTTGCGGCCATCTATGTAGCCCGCGAGTGTCGCCAGCTCATTACGTTGTATGAGATTCATCTCTTCGAGCGCGGTGCTGTGCAGCTTGCTGGATTCGATGCTCGTTTGACTGTTATCAGCAGCTTTGTGTTGTTCATCCAGTTTTATTTGCAGTGTATTCACTGCGGATTGTTGTTCTTCCAGCTTCAGTCTCGTTACCTCAGCACGATCAGAGATCTGCTCGATATCAACATCGCGTTGTTTGAGCTCCAGCGTCAGGTCAGCGGCGGCGGATTCAATCGATGCCCGTTCTGCGGCGACTGCTTGCAGCTTGCATTCGAGTTCCTGACAGGCGGCAGTGCTCTGGAGCAGCTTATCTTCAAGTGTCTGGATGTGCGCGTCCCGGTGGTGCAGTTTGTTTTCGATTTCCAGCCATCTGGCCTGCAGCTGCTGAATCTCCGTTTCAAGACGGGAAATCGTTGAATCCTGATTTTCGGTTTTGGGCGTGCCGGGTTCTAAAGCAGTAATTCGGGTGCCGGTAGGCGAGTTGTCATCGAAGAGCTGTGGATCGGGCGCCAGAGAATTTGCAGTATCGTCATTCGTCCCGGCGGAGTCCGGATGTGCCAGAACGGGCAATTCATCAGTAGGATTGTCATCAAAAAAGTCGTCTAATACGCGGCCATCATTATTCTTGTTGTTTTTCATACTTTCCCGCTGCTCGGTGTTGTTGCAGTCTGCAAAGAAGACTGGGGATCGTGCACTTTCATGTGCTCTTGTTTTTATGTGCAGCTCTGTTCTGCTATCCGCTGAGTCCCTGCCCGTATCCGGATGGTGTGAGTCAGCATCCAGCGCCCGGCATCCACGCTATAGGCGCTGATATCCACGGAACCGCGCTCATAATATAGTGCGCTGGCGGGGATTTTTCAGTGGACTGGGTCACAGAATACACCCGGGATACTTAACATAAGACGGACGAGTGAGCCCGCTTAGCCGGCGTCCTGCAGGGTGAGACCTGACAATGCTTTCAGTTGATCGGTGCCCGCCAGCTCCGCCGAAATCTCTCGCAAGCGATCCAGATCGATGGGAGCCTGTTCCAGCATCAGCCTGCGGGTCAGTGTAAATAGTGTTATCTGGTTATCAGAGTGTTTGCGAAGTTCCTGATCCAGGGCGCTGAATACTGATACGGCCCTGGCCTTGATGGCACCTGTTGCCGAAATCCCCCTTAGGCTGGATGCTTTTCCTCCCCGTTCGGTGAATCGTTCGATGGCGGACTTGAAACGGAGCTCGGAAATAGTACCCGAGCGTTTCAGGAGGGATAGAGCAAGATATTCCGCCAGACCCTCGTCGATCCAGTCGGACTCCGGATCGGTTGGAATCGGCATCAAGACATGAACCAGCTCATGCATTAGCGTACTTGTGCCATTCTCGCTAATGAGTGGTCGATCACCATGAATATAGGCCGAGTTGGGTCCTGACAGGCCGCCACGCCACATTGGGTCGTTAGCGGATACTATAAGAATCCGATCCGGTAGCTGGTCGACTTCGGCGGCGATCAGGGGCAGGGTCCAGCGCATCAGGGCCAGCATCGGGATTCGTTGAATGCCTGAATATTTCGGTGCAGCAATTGCTACATTGATGTCATGAATGATGTCACGGCGTACACCAAGTTTGCCGGCAATCATCCAGCCGGCCGGCCGGTCAAATTTGCGTGCGGGGTTATTGACGATGAACGATTGTGTGCCATTGCGCTCGTAGGGAACCCTTACAGACCAGTTGTCAGGCAACGAAAAACTCAAAGTGCTTTGAGAAAGGCTTCCTTTAAGCTGTCGGGTTTTTGCAGGCGGGAAGATATCTTCCGCGCGAAATATCGCCCACTGATCAGTCATCAGCGCATCGTAGCCTGCGTCATTTCGCTGGTGGTCGATGATTGTGCTGTAAGTCAGTTCAGCATTTCCGGAAGGAGGTAGCCAGATGATCTGATCCTGATCCCGATTGATTGAACCGTTACCCCGGAAATCAAAGAAACGGTGTTCCGGTGCGGTGAATCGAACTTCGCGCAGATAGGCAGCAGGCTGGGTCAGGACTATTTTTGCTTTTGTATCCGCACCCGGCTTTAGTGTGATCTCGAAATGAAGTTTGTAAATCAGCGGTATTTTCTGATTGTCAGGCGATTGTGCAGACGGCAAGGTGCCGCCGGCGAGTTGGCAGAACCCGAACAGTATTGGAATCAGTATTGTATTTCGCACGGCGTCCCGCTGAAGCAGGCGTATCAGCGGGCAATCCTGGTGAACTTGGAGCCTTCAAGGGTGAGGTTATACATCAGGCCTTTATTGCCGAATATAAATCCGACAATAGGATCCTTGATACTTGTGGTATTGATCGTTTCCCCGGCGCCGATCTTGATCAATGCCACAGATCCATCAACGCCGGCTTCCCAGCCTTCGCTTTTCCGAAACTTGCTCAAGGCATCTTTCTGCATGAACAGGATAATTTCTGTCTTCGACTGCGCACCCATCTGGAAACCGATTGATGCAGCTGCAGTGCTGTAGTACTGAACTGTTTTCCCGCCGACTCGCAATGCTCCCTCACCATATTCACCACCAACCACCAGGCCGGCTTT
Source organism: Gammaproteobacteria bacterium (assembly GCA_024277915.1). Taxonomy (GTDB): domain Bacteria; phylum Pseudomonadota; class Gammaproteobacteria; order Steroidobacterales; genus JAJRUG01. The sequence goes on along the minus strand of JAJRUG010000029.1, from coordinate 32,252 downwards.
TATCACATTTGGAAATACGAGAACCCCCTGTGCTGCCTGCAGGAATGATTTGGCACCATCAATTTCCGTTTTAAATCTCTCAAGTGCTGCATTGACCTTGATGTCGATTTCCTGGGCAGAGGCAGCGTGGCTTTGCGGGATAGCCGCACAAAAAATGAATGTTGCCAGGTATGTGCTTGATATAAGTCGTCTGATAATTATTGACATGCTGGTTCTTTTCTCCTCGCATATGAATATTCGGGGTAGTGATAGTTTATTATCCAGAGCCGGTGCTGTTAGCCGAACACATCGCGCCGTTCAGGAAGACCAGCTGGATCTGCATGGACAATCAGCTCGCAGTCTGGATATTGTTCGCGTATTTCGTCCTCTACTTCGTCAAGAATCTCGTGAGACCGCGACAGTGTTATTTCCGGGTCAAGTTCGAGATGAAACTGGACGATATAGTGGCTCCCGCCGCGGCGGGTTCTCATATCATGGAAACCGCAGGTCTCCGGGTGGGCTAGTGCAATTTTTTCGATACGTTGTCTGTCTTCCGGAGGGATTTCGTGATCGAGTAATACATCCAGGGCGCTACGCGCGATCGTAACCGCACTTTTGAAAATAAACAGAGCGACTGCGAGACCTACCAGTGGGTCGACAGCCTGCCATCCTGTCCATGCGGCCAGAACGATCGCGGCAGCAACGCTGATATTGACCAGCAGATCAGCCTTGTAGTGCATGGCGTCGGCACTAATGGCAAGTGAGCGAGTTTTCCTGGCGACGTATTGCTGGTAGAGAACCAGGAATAGTGTGACCACAGTAGCTACACCCATTGTCATCAGCCCGGCTTCGGCCTTGGCAATTGGTTGTGGGCTGATCATGCGCCCCACGGCTTCATACAACACATAGGTCGCTGAGAGACCCACGATCAGAGACTGAATCAGTGCAGCGACCCCTTCAGATTTCCCATGACCAAAGCGATGCTCACTATCGGCAGGCGAAAGCGCGTAGCGCACAGCCCAGAACGTGATTCCTGAGGCTACAACGTCAAGGAGCGAATCTGCGAGTGATGCAAGCAGGGCGACGGAGCTGGTCGCCTGCCATGCCCAGGATTTGATCAGTACCAGAGAGAGCGCAACGATCACAGATGCATAGCTTGCTGATTTGATTAGCAAAGTACGTCGCTTGCTATCTGGGAACGGGTTCGCGGTAGTGTTCATATTAAAATCGGGCTGGAAAATGGGCTGGAGTTGGCCGGGAGACTATACCGGTGCTTGCGCCACACTGACAGCCGGCCGCCATTTGATGGCGATGTTCAACAGCTCATGAAGCTGCAAGGACAGTTCAGCAGCGATATCAGCCTGCAAGACCCAGGGAGGTGACTCGACCATATAATTTTTCTGCGTCATTTCAAGTTGAATGGAGTGTATATTTTGAGCTGGATCGCCATAGGCTCTTGTGATGTAGCCACCCTTGAAACGTTGGTTCAATACCACTGAATAGCGTCCTGAGTGCCCTGCGGCGGATACAAGCTGTGCGGATAGGTCAGCATCGCAGGATCGACCGTCGTTGCTGCCGAAATTCAGGTCCGGCAACAGTCCCTCGAAAAACATCGGTTCCCGGCTTCGAATTGAGTGAGCATCCCACAAAATCGCAAAACCGTGCTCGGCTTTCAGCCGATCAAGAGTAACACTGACCCGGTCGTGGTAGGGTCGCCAGTACTGCGTGATTCGCTCTTGTATATTTGTAGCGGTTGGTTCGTTACCCCGGTGATAGAGAGGCTCTCCGGCGAAGCTGTGCAGTGGACAGAGAGCCGTTTCCGGCGCTCCTTCATACAGCGGCGCTCCGTCGCTGGGTCTGTTGAGGTCAATAACGTACCGCGAGTGCGTTGCTGAAATGACTGTTGCATCACTTTCCCCCAAGCTGTCGTATACCTCGTTGAGATACCAGTCGGTATCTGCAATTTTTTTCCCTGTATCAGTCAACAGGTTGGCGATTGCGCCTGGCAGGTATGTGCCGGAATGTGGAATGCTGACCAGCAAGGGTGAGCTGCCCTGTTTGAAGTTGAAAATCTCCATAATGTTACCGGTGATGAGCTTATCCGCCGGTCGGCAGGATAGGGTGCGCGGGCTGCAAATAGTCGCCCCTGAGTACAGTGTCCCGAACCTGGCCAATATCATCCGAAAGCATGCGATCTGTTGTGTAGGCGGGTGAGATTGCGCGAATTTGGGCAATAACCGCCTCCAGTTGATCGGAGCTGTTTTTCGGGCGATGAAACCCGATCCCCTGGCTTGCGGCAAGCATCTCGATCGCTACGATACCGGCACAGTTTTCAAGCATCTGCTGCAGTCGCAATGCTGCGATTGGCGCCATGCTGACATGGTCTTCCTGATTGGCGGAAGTCGGCATGCTATCGATACTGGCTGGATGTGCGAGATGCTTGTTCTCGGATGCAAGTGCTACAGCAGTAATCTGCGGCACCATGAAGCCGGAGTTCAGGCCGCTGTGCTCTACCAGGAATGGTGGCAGGCCGCTCATATGCGGATCGATCAGCAACGCGATGCGTCGTTCCGACAGCGCACCGATCTCGGCGATCGCCGTAGCCAGGTAGTCGCAGGTCAGTGCGATAGGTTCGGCATGGAAGTTGCCTCCGGACAGAATATCGCCATCGTCACTGAATACCAGGGGATTGTCGGTAACTGCACAGGCTTCATTGAAAAATACATTTGCGACGTGCCGAATCGTTTCGAGGCAGCTGCCCATAACCTGTGGTTGGCAGCGCAGGCAGTAGGGGTCTTGTACCCGTTCGCAACCGGCATGTGATGCACGAATCTTGCTGCCGGCAGTCAGTGCCCTGAATAACCCGGCTACATCGATCTGACCCTGATGATTGCGGACTTTGCTGATACGGGCATCGAATGGCGTATCGCTGGCTTGCGCGGCATCAAGTGATAATGCGCCGGATACACAGGCAGCTGAAAAGACATGTTCACTCAGAAACAGTGCATGCAGTGCCATTGCTGTGGACACCTGGGTTCCGTTCAACAGGGCCAGGCCTTCTTTGGGTTGCAGATTTGCCGGTGCGATTCCTGCCACCTGCAGCGCTTTTTCCGCGGGGATGATTTCACCTTTGTATCTGGCCTGCCCCGCACCAAGAAGCAGGCAACTCATATGGGCGAGTGGGGCGAGGTCGCCGGAGGCGCCAACTGAACCACGAGATGGAATACAGGGATAGATTTCGTGCTCAAGGAGTTTGCAAAGCTTATCGACGAGTTCGGGGCTCACTCCCGAATATCCCTGGCTCAGGCTCAGTATTTTCATGACCAGTATCAAGCGAACGATACGATCATCGAGCAGCTCGCCAGTACCCGCCGCATGGGAAAGCACCAGGTTTTCCTGTAGTTGGCTGAGCTCATCATCCGGAATTCGAACTGAAGCAAGTAGCCCGAAGCCGGTATTGATTCCGTAAATTGCCTGCTCGCCACCAAGCGCCTCCCCGACATAGCGGTAGCTTCTGGTGATTCGATCAAGCGCAGAATCATTCATCCTGATCCTGGCCGGATGTAGCCACACTTCACGCAAGTCGGCCAGTTTTAGTGTGTCAGTATCGATTGATAGCGTTACTGTCATGGTATTTTCTTTCCTGTTGTCAAAGGTCGATCATCGGGAGATTGAGGCCGCACTTCCGGGCGTGATCTATTGCCGTTTCATAGCCGGCGTCAGCGTGACGCATGACACCTGTTGCAGGGTCATTCCACAGTACGCGCTCAATGCGTTTTTCTGCGGCATCTGTGCCGTCGCACACAATCACCAGTCCGGCGTGCTGCGCGAATCCCATTCCCACACCGCCGCCGTGGTGCAGGGAAACCCAGGTTGCGCCACTGGCAGTGCTCAGCAGCGCATTGAGTATCGGCCAGTCAGAAACGGCATCCGAACCATCTTTCATGGCTTCGGTTTCACGATTCGGGCTGGCGACCGAGCCTGAGTCGAGATGATCTCGTCCGATCACAACCGGTGCTTTGAGTTCACCGCTGCGAACCATTTCATTGAAAGCCAGTCCCAGCCGATGGCGTTGACCAAGACCTGCCCAGCAGATTCTTGCCGGTAGCCCCTGGAACTGAATACGTTCCCGTGCCATATCCAGCCACCGGTGCAGATGAGTATCATCAGGAATCAGTTCCTTCACTTTTCTGTCTGTCGCATAGATATCTTCGGGATCACCGGACAGCGCAACCCAGCGGAATGGCCCGACTCCCCGGCAGAATAACGGGCGTATATAGGCGGGGACAAAACCGGGAAAATCAAACGCGTTGGCAACCCCTTCATCAAGTGCTACCTGACGAATATTATTGCCATAGTCAAAGGTTGGAATGCCCTGTTGTTGAAATGCCAGCATGGCCTGTACGTGTTTGGCCATTGACGGCTTTGATGCTGCGGCAACCGCCTGTGGGTCTTTCGTCTGCATTTCGAACCATTGTTCCACAGTCCACCCGATCGGCAGGTAGCCATGAATCGGATCATGAGCGGAAGTCTGGTCGGTCACCGCATCAGGTCGAATGCCCAGACGCACCATCTCCGGCAGGATTTCTGCTGCATTACCCTGCAGGCCAACGGACACTGGCTGGTTACTTTTTGCCGCCTCGTCGATGATTGCCAGTGCTTCATCAAGCGTGCCGGCTCGCTGGTCAAGGTAGCCGGACTCAAGCCGCCGCTGAATACACTCGCTCTGGCATTCGATCGCGAGCATTGAAAGCCCGGCCATGGTTGCTGCCAGGGGCTGCGCACCTCCCATTCCGCCGAGACCGGAGGTCAGAATCCACTTGCCCGCCGGATCACCACCAAGTTGCTGGCGGCACATTTCAACAAAGGTTTCGTAGGTACCCTGAACGATCCCCTGGCTGCCAATGTAGATCCATGAGCCCGCAGTCATCTGACCGAACATCATCAGGCCTTTGCGGTCGAGTTCATTGAAGTGCTCCCAGGTGGCCCAATGAGGCACCAGGTTTGAGTTGGCGATCAGCACGCGGGGGGCATCTGCATGGGTGCGAAAAACACCCACCGGTTTGCCGGACTGGATGAGCAGGGTTTCTTCATCGCCCAGATTTTTCAGGGTATCGACAATTCGGTCATAGCAGTCCCAGTCGCGCGCTGCCCGACCGATTCCTCCGTAAACAACAAGTTCTTCCGGGCGTTCTGCAACTTCCGGATCCAGATTGTTCATCAGCATTCGCAGTGGTGCCTCGGTCAGCCAGCTTTTGGCTGTCAACGTGGCTCCGTGCGGAGCCCGGATTACCCGAGCGCTGTGCCGGTTATTGGTATTCATGGTTGTTCAATCCTCATTCGGTGGTAACAGGCAGCTGCGGTTCAAAGTGTGCCTCCAGCTCATAGCGCAGTCCCGGGTGACACAGGTCGACAATGCTGACGGGTTTCTGGTTTGACCATGTCCGGCGACGAATCAGCAGTCCGGGTTCGTCGGGGGTCATGTTCAAAAGCATTCGGGCAGCCTTGTCCGGAATAATGGCACGAATTGTGTGCTCGACAGTTTGCAGGGGAGCAATTTCTGACAGGTATTCATTCGGTGTTGTTAAAGTGAAGTCCTGCTGCAGGTAGGCAGGCGCCGCAGTCGGGCAAACATGGCGGTCTTCAATCTGAATAGGCTGGTCGTTTTCCCGGTGTACGATCACCGAATGAAACACGGGCGACTGATCAGGCAGGTGTAGTTTCCGGCTAACAATCCGGTTTGCGGTAATTTCTTCCAGAGTTATCACATCAGCCGAATGAAGATGACCCCGTTGCCGGATTTCATCTGCGATATTCCGTACCTCCATGACCTGGGATCGTGCATGAAGATCGGCTACAAAGGTTCCGATCCCGGCCTGGCGCACCAGGTAACCGTCGCTGGCCAATTCCCGCAGGGCCCGGTTGGCAGTCATTCGGGAGATTCCATAGTGGCTTACCAGCTCCTGCTCGGAGGGCACCCGGTCGTTTGGCCGTAGTTCCCCCGCCTGAATCTGCTCCAGGATCAATGTCTTGACCTGCTGGTAGCGAGGCTGCCCGGTATTCAGATGGCGGATTTTAGGATTCAATAATGGCATAAGAAACAGTCTATTATATAACTTATATAATCTATTTTATAAGAATGCGAAGTACTTTCTGGTAGTCTGCTGCTGCACCGGTTTCCTGTTCGTGGCGACGATCCCGTATGACCCATCGACCCTGGGTCATGACATGCCGCACCGGATTGTGATTGCCTGAAAAAATCAGGCAGTTGAGCAGTTGCTCATCGGTGCATTCAACCAGTGTCGGGTGGCTGGTATCTATTTCAATGAGATCAGCCACGCAGCCCGGGGCGATTTGTCCTGCGGTGGGTTGTTTCGGGTTGGATAGTCCCAGGGCATGGGCGCCACCGGCAAGCGTGGACAGGAGTAACCGCTCTCCCGTGTGTGGCTGGTCGACAGTTGCCGCGAGATTACGCTGCCGGTGATTGAGCCGCTGTGTGTACTCAAGCCATCGCAGCTCTTCGATCGGACTCACAGATACATGGCTGTCCGACCCAATGGCGATTTTTCCTCCGGCAGCCAGATAGTCAGCTAATGGAAAAATCCCATCCCCGAGATGGGCCTCCGTAGTAGGGCAAAGCCCGGCGACTGCGCCACTTGCTGCCAGAGCGGTAATTTCACCTGCAGTCAGATGCGTTGCATGAATGATGCACCAGTCGCTATCTATTCCGCGGTTCAGTAACCATTCAACCGGACGCATCCCGGACCATTTCACACAGGCTGCTACTTCCGGAAGCTGCTCCGCTGCATGGATATGTACCGGCAGTATTTCACTTTGTTGATCACGCCAGGCCATTACCTCGTTGATGGCCTCCGGGCTGACTGCCCGCAGGCTATGAAAAGCGATACCGGTTTTGTACCGGGTAGCCGAGGCAGATGTCAATGTTGCCAGTCGTTGAAGATAATGGTCAACCGTGGAGGCAAACCGCTGTTGTGATGCCTCCATGGGGAGGCTGCCACCGAATCCTGCCTGCATATATAGAGTCGGCAATAGTGTGAGCCGAATCCCGGTTGCATCAGCCGCATCAATCAATGCCTGGCACATCGCGGCAGGATCGCTATAGGGTCGGCCATCTGGTTGGTTGTGGATGTAATGAAACTCCGCCACTGCAGTGTAGCCGGCTTTCAGCATCTCAATGTACAGCTGGGTTGCTATCTGGCGGAGGTTATCGGGGTTGATCCGCGCTACGAATTGATAAAGGAGTTTTCGCCATGTCCAGAACGAATCTTCCCGATCTGAACGACACTCGGCGCGGCCCGCCATCGCTCGCTGAAAAGCATGGCTATGGACGTTGGCGATACCCGGTAGCAGACAGTCCAGAGACATCTGGTCACTGGTTGTGCTCACGTTCTGGTCGACAGCCGTGATCAGGCCATTTTCATCGATGGCGATCTGGACATTGCTTGCCCATCCGTCCGGTAACAATGCTCGATGTGTATGGAGTAAGGCCATTGGTCAGGGTTCCAAAGTACTTCCGCACTTGTATATACAACCTGTTGCATCGTACCATCGGATTTTAAGGGGCTGCAAGTGAACCGTCGTAGATCAATTAACGAATGAGCTGGGATACGCTGATTACTGATACTCATGTGGCGACCATGGTGGTGGACGATACCCCGTGGGGCGCTATCCAGGATGCGGCGGTGGCGATCGAGTCGGGCAAAATAGCCTGGATCGGGCCACAGGAGAGCCTGTCCGGTGATCCGGAACAAATGGCGGGCGAAGTGATTTCCCTGTCGGGATGCTGGCTGACACCTGGTCTGATTGATTGTCACACTCACATCGTATTCGGAGGGAATAGAGTTGCCGAGTTCGAGCAGCGCCAGCAGGGAATCAGCTACGAGGAAATCGCCCGGCGAGGCGGGGGCATATTGTCTACAGTTGAAGCAACGCGGGCGAGCAGTGTGGAGCAGCTCGCTGCAGAATCCCGGGGACGGGTTCAGGCGTTGATAACAGAAGGTGTGACGACACTGGAAATCAAATCCGGTTACGGTCTGGATCTCGATACCGAGCGCAGGATGCTGCAGGCAGCCCGGCTGCTGGGCGAGGAGTTGGGGATCAGTGTGAGCACGACTTACCTGGGTGCTCATACGATTCCAAAGGAATACGTGAATCATGTTGATGACTATCTGGATTTGATCTGTGACGAGGTAATGCCGGTACTCGCTGCAGAGGGGCTTATTGATGCGGTGGATGCATTCTGTGAGTCAATCGCCTTCAACACAGCGCAGGTCGAGCGTGTTTTTGACAGTGCACAATCGCTGGGCTTGCCGGTCAAACTGCATGCTGACCAGCTCAGTGACAGCTGCGGTGCAGCACTTGCCGCACGCTACCAGGCGCTGTCTGCCGATCATCTGGAGTACACCGATGAAGCAGGGGTGAAAGCGATGGCTGAAGCCGGGACGGTTGCTGTTTTATTGCCTGGTGCATTTTATTGCCTGAATGCAGAGCGCAAGCCGCCGGTGGCATGGTTTCGAAAGTACGGAGTGAGTTGTGCTGTTGCTACTGATTGTAATCCAGGCAGTTCACCGGTGGTTTCACCATTGCTGATGATGAATATGGCCTGCAGGCTATTCGGCATGACGCCGGAGGAGTCCTTGGCCGGCATGACCAGGGCAGCGGCCAGCGCACTGGGGCTGGAGGCTGATCGGGGGACGATCGAGGCAGGCAAGAGGGCTGATCTGGCCGTTTGGGATATCACCCATCCCGCCGAGTTGAGTTATTGGATGGGGGGGGATCAGGCGAGGGGCGCGCTGGTTGCCGGGAACTGGTTGCAGCTGTCATGAAAAATTGTACTCAATATCGAGCCTGGATTAGAAAATGCTGACCGACTGGCAGCCAATAGGTGAAAAACATGCCAACCGATCCTGTAGTGATCGTGCTAATCTCACATTGCGTCTGTATCGGGTATGGGCAGCTGCGGTAAAGTGTCGCCGGTGGTGATTGTGTATCGACCGGGTATATCGGCCGGGTATACTGGCCAGGCAATCGACAAGGCAAATCGACTGGTAATAGTCGTCAAGCAGACAATAAATACAACATAAAACACAACATAGGTCGACGAGTGTTCGGCAGATTCTGAGGAGTAGTTCGATGATTGCGGGAAATATCTTTCAGCGTTTGGCGCTTGTTGCGGCATGGGTGTTATTTGGCACGAGTATGCAGGCGATTGCGCAGGAGGAAGCAGAGACAGAGTCTGAGGATCAGTTGGTGGCTGCAGTGGAGCCGGAAGAGAAACGCAGTGGCCCGAAGCTTGATCAGATTATTGTCACCGCCCGGAAAACTGAAGAAAGCCTGCAGGATGTCCCGCTCGCTATTTCTGCATTCAGTGCCCAGGACATTCAGGATGCCGCTATTGTCAATTTTCAGGATGTGGCGGATTTTACGCCTGGCCTGACATTCTCTAATCTTTATGGACAGCAATTGCCGGTACCCGTTATCAGGGGTATCGCTCCGGTTTCAGTTTTTGATGAAAATGCCGCCGCAGTTTTTGTTGACGGTATATTCATTTCTGGCCGTGAAGGGCTTGACCTGAACCAGCTGGATCTTGAGCGAATCGAGGTCGTCAAGGGGCCCCAGGCTGCAATGTATGGCCGGAACAGTTTCAGTGGCGCTATAAATTACATCACAGCGAAACCGACTGATGAATTCCAGGGTAGTGTTGAATGGCAAATCGGTACCCGGGAAAGGAAGAAGGGCAACATAACACTGAGCGGTCCGATCATTCCGGGGCTCCTGCGTGGCAGGCTTGCCATGGCTCATGATGAGTGGGCCGGGTCTTATGATAATCAGTATCCCGGTGGGCCCGATATCGGCGGCTATGAAAAGAACGCCTGGGTAGCCGGGCTCGACTTGCTGCCAACGGACTCACTCGAGGCGCGTATCACTTTCTATGCATCAAACGACGACTTTGATGCACCTGCGATGGCGGCAGTTCCCGCAAATTGCCAGGACAGGGGAGAAATCACCGGTCCGGAAAATTCAAGATTACAGAGTTTCTGTAATCGTGTGCCTTCAATCAAGCAAAACGACCTCATCGCCTTGCCTCAGGAAACTGGTGAGAATACGGATGCGATTCGCGCCAATCTGGAAATTATCTGGGATACAGGTCTCGGTACCTTCAGCCTGCTGACCGGCCACTCCAGTGTTGAAAACAGGGGTGTACTTGGCGCTAATCCCGGAGCCGGCGTCTGGGATGCAGCCTATGAAGGTACCACTGATGTACCCGGTTTGAATGTTATCAAGCTGGTAGAGGACTTTACTATTTTCCAGTTCAGTGGGGTTGGCAAGACAGTTGAAAACAGTGTCGAGGTCCGGTTCTCATCGCCTGTTGATCACAGAATCCGCGGTGATGTGGGTGCTTACGGGTACCAGGTTGAGTCCACGGCCCTGTCGGGTCCTGGAGCGAGAATCGTGGGCGATTTGCCGGCAGATTTTGTCAGCTTTTGCCCGTGTTTTGCGGGGTCGGATATAGGAGATCCGGGTACCGCAGCTTTTGGCGTGGGTGATGATGTTTTCCTTCCATGGATGGAGCCAGTCGATCCCGATGATATTGGCAATCTTACCAACCGGGGCGAAACAGAGTCCTGGGCGGTTTTTGGCGCCCTCGAAGTGGACATTACCGAAACGATAGAAGCCCGGGGTGAGGTACGCTATACGGAAGAGGAAAAAACCAACACGAGTTTCACCAACCCCGATCGCCCGGTATTTAATAATACCTGGGATTTTGTTACCTGGCGTACCACGTTGAAATGGGCACCAACAGAAGATTTCATGGTTTACACCGGCATTGCGAAGGCGGAAAAGAGTGGCAGTTTTGATACGTTCAGGGATGCAGATGACAACATCATAGTGACGATTGTCGATCCGGAGAGTTTGGTGGCTTACGAACTGGGCACCAAGTTTTCGCTGCTCGATAACAGAATTACTGTTGATCTTTCGACCTACTATCAGAACTGGTCAGATATGGTGATACCGTTTCTGGTAGAAGTGGAAAATGATCAGCCAACCAGTCAAAGTTTCAATGCCGGTGATTCCATTCAGATGGGTATCGAGGGCGACATCAATATCGCGGTTACCGATTATCTGACAACAAGAATTGGTTTTTCCTGGTCTGATTCCGAAATGCAGAACGGGAAAATCAGCACCTTCAAGGATTTTCCGACGCTGGCCCCCGATGGTGATATATCCGGCAAGAAAATACACCGGCAGTCCGAGTGGACAGCTAACTTCTCTCTCACCTACCGGGCCCCCTTTATGTCGACGCAGTACGAGTGGTATACCCGAGCTGACTATCTGTATACCGGCAGCCAGTACATCATGCTTGATAATCTGGGCAAAGTGCCTGCTGTTAACAGGGTGAATTTTCGTGGCGGGCTCGATTCGGAGAAATATCAGCTGGAGTTCTGGGTTGATAATTTTTTCAATAGCTCGTCGCCTGCCGCGGCGCACCGGAATGTGTTATTCCAGAATACTATTAATGGTTCCACTGACTTTTTTAACACGTTTTTTCCGTTGCAGGTTTTTTATACCGGTCGGAACCTTCGCACGATGGGTGTGACTGCGCGGATCAGATTTTGAGCCGGGTTGATTTCACCGGGATGAGGGTATCAATGCTTGCGTTGGCTTTGCTGGCGCCCGCTGTGCTTTTCGCGGACCAGACACTATTGCACATGGAGATCGGCGACCCGGCGCGCAAGGGTACTGAAGTCACTGTGCAGCTGGATGGGATCACCGATACCGCCACAGGTGAGGTGATCTCACCGGCAGATATGGCAGCACGAATGGCTGATACCGGATTGCTGTTTATTGGTGAAAATCACACCAGTATGGATTTTCATATTGCCCAGTTTCGTGCCATTAAAGCACTGCATGAATCCGGTCGGGAAGTGATGATCGGTCTTGAGATGTTCCCCTATACCCAACAGTCTGCGCTGGAAGACTGGAATAACGGGTTTCTGACTGAGGAAGGATTGATAGAAGTTGTCGGCTGGTACAAGTATTGGGGTTATCACTGGAACTACTACCGTGACATCTTTTTGTACGCGCGCGAGAACGGTATCCGGCTCTATGCGATCAATACCCCGCGCGCTGTTGTTACCGCTGTGCGAAAAAAAGGATTCAGCGAGCTGACAGAAGAAGAAGCCAGCCATCTGCCGGGTGATGTCGATATAAGCAGCAAGGACCACCAGCGATTGTACCGGGCTTATTTTGATGAAGATGATGCGTTGCATATGACTGATGAGGTCCTGGAAGGGATGTATCGCGCTCAGGCAACCTGGGATGCGACCATGGGATGGAATGCAGTCAAGGCGCTGAATGAGCACGGCGGGCCTGATGCCATCATGGTGGTTCTGATCGGAGCGGGTCATGTGACCTTCGGCTTAGGCTCGGAACGCCAGGTTGCTCCGTACTATGAGGGGAAGATAGCTTCGCTGATTCCGGTGCCGGTTACTGATTCCGATGGGGAACCCGTAGCAACCGTGCGTGCGTCTTATGCGAACTTTGTATGGGGTATACCACCGGAGGCTGAACCGTTATACCCGAGCGTCGGCGTCTCATTGATGGGTTCGCTGGGTGATGAGCCAGCCCGGATTATTCAGGTAAGCAAGGAATCCGTCGGCGAACGGGTCGGACTTCAGGTTGGTGATGTGTTGATCAGTCTCGATGGTTCCATCATTGACTCGACAAACAGCCTTCGCAGGATAATGGCTGCGTATCGCTGGGGTGATGTCGCCACGGCACTGGTTCGCCGTGATGGTGAAGAATTCAATATCGTTATGCCGTTCAGACGAGTGTCGCCGAATAAGAAATAATTGGGTTTTAACCAACGGGCACTACTGTGGCCGAACGTCAATTCCAAACAAAAGAACACTGCGGGCGGATCGAATAGCCCGCTACTCAATAGACTGATCAGGAATACAGGCCCCCAGGCATGTTTTCCGAATAACCAATTTTAAGGGAGTCAAAAGCAATGAAGCACCGGTTTCATCAGTATCTTCACTCAATACTGGTTCTGTTATTTGCATCACTGTGTTTCGCAAGTTCTTCAGCATGGTCTGCGAGCCAGGTGGACTATAAACTGGATCTGGTAATAGACCCTTCAAGTCATGAGTTGACAGCGACCACGCGGATCGTCCTGCCTGCGGAGCTGGCGGGCAAGACAATCGATTTTCTGTTAACCAACGCTGTCGAGATCATCAGCTCCAATCCGTCAGTTAAGCGGCTGCCTGCAGATGATGTGGAAGGGTTTACAGGCATCAATGGCAGCAGCAGTTCACTTATTGAGCAGGGCAACGTCGTTCGGTATCAGCTTGTTTTACCTGCTGACAGTACAACAGTGGAGATAAACTACGGCGGTGCGATTTACTTTGAGCTGAGCGATGAGAAGGAGCAGTACACCAGAGGGTTTCGCGATACTGCGGGGATCATAGCCGAGGAGGGGATTTTTCTTGCCGGTAGCTCATTATGGTATCCGTATTTCAGCAATGAACTGGTCACCTTCGATCTGGTAGTCAACACGCCTGATGGCTGGCACCTGATCAGCCAGGGTAACGGAACATCGCGGGATGATGGCGGCATGGCTCGCTGGAATTCCGGCGGGGCCGTTGATGAAATTTATCTTGTTGGTGGTCCGTTGATTCTCTACCAGGAACCGGCCGGTGCCATCGAAGCACAGGTATACCTGCATGAGCCGGATGATGCACTGGCGAAAAAGTACCTGACTGCAACCGCACAGTACCTGGAGATGTATCGTGGTTTGATTGGCCCCTATCCCTACGGGAAATTTGCGCTGGTGGAGAACTTCTGGGAAACCGGCTATGGCATGCCTTCGTTCACATTGCTTGGTCCGCAGATTATTCGCTTCCCGTTTATTCTGACTTCATCCTACCCCCACGAAATCCTGCACAACTGGTGGGGAAATTCGGTTTTCGTTGCTTATGAGACGGGCAACTGGTGCGAGGGGCTGACTGCTTACATGGCAGACTCATTAATGTCGGAGCAGCGCGGCACCGCAGATATTGGCCGGCGCGATACGCTGAAAAAATATCGTGATTTTGCCAGTGAGGGCAATGATTTTCCCTTGACGAAATTTCGTTCACGGCACAGTGCTGCAACAGAGGCAGTTGGATACGGCAAGACTTCAATGGGCTTTCATATGCTGCGACTACGCCTTGGCGATGATCTTTTCAAGCGGAGTTTGCAAACCTTCTATCGTGACAATCGCGGAAAAAAAGCGAGCTTCGATGATGTCAGGGCGGCTTTTGAGAAAGTCAGTGAGCAGGATCTGGTTCCGTTTTTCACCCAGTGGGTAGAGTGGACCGGTGCACCTGATCTGGTCGCGGTGAATGTATCTGCGGAAAAGGATGGTTCTGAATATATCATCACCGGAAATATCGACCAGGTTCAGGATGGGGGTGCCTACGATCTTGTTGTTCCCCTGATGGTGACAACCGAAAGTGGGCTGGAGATTCAGAATCTGGCGGTATCGGAAAAGTCCACGAGTTTCAGGATTACAACCCAGGCGCGACCGCTGTTGCTGGAGGTTGATCCGGAATTCGATATGTTCCGGTTGCTTGATGCACGTGAGACTGCCCCATCAATCGGGCAGGTTTTCGGTGACCCGGAAATTCTAGCCATTATTCCATCTGCCGCTGATGCTCAGGTACAGGCTGCTTACCGCAAGATGGCGGAAAACTGGAAAACTGATGTGCACAACGTCACCGTTGTGATGGATACTGATGTTGATTCAATTCCGGAAGACCGGGCTGCCTGGGTATTCGGGTTTAACAATCGGCTGGCAGCGAGTCTGTTTCAGTCAGATAGTGCAATGGGCCTTGCTGTTGGTAACGAGTCGATCAGTGCGCGTGGCGAGGAAATTCCATTAAAGGATCATTCTGCAATTATCCTTCGGCGTCATCCCGATAATGTAACCAAGGCGATCGGCTGGATTGTCATCGACCCGATTGATGCCTTTCCGGGTTTTGCCAGTAAATTGCCTCACTACGGTCGCTATTCGTATCTCGGGTTTGAAGGTACCGAACCATCCAATATGGTTAAAGGTGAGTGGTCAGCGATTGATTCGCCGTTGCGCATCGATCTGCGGACTGCAGATGAGCAAGCAGCTGGCCCCGTTTCTGCGGCAGCGAAGCCAGTCAGAAAGGCTCTTGCAGAATTGCCGCCGGTATTTTCCCAGGCACGTTTGATGGAGCATGTGGAAGTGCTTGCTTCAGACGAGATGGCTGGCAGAGGTCTGGGTACGCCAGAGCTGGAAATTGCCGCGGACTATATTGCTGCTCAGTTTGAAGCTGCCGGATTGACGCCTGGCGGAGATGACAACACGTGGTTTCAGACCTTCAGAGTCGAGAAGGGAGATGATGGCAAGCCTCATGATGTACGCAATGTCATCGGATATATTCAGGGATCCAATCCTGACTATGATGGCCAGGCCGTACTGGTGACTGCCCACTACGACCATTTGGGTCTTGGCGGGGAGAATGCACGGGCGGGTGAAGCCGGAAAGATTCATAACGGAGCTGATGACAACGCCAGTGGTGTCTCGGTAATGATCGAGTTAATGAAGTCTTTTGCTGCAGGGGGGGCTCCGGAAAGAAGCCTGGTATTTGTCGGTTTTACGGCAGAAGAGGTCGGGTTGGTCGGGTCCCGGTACTACACGGAGCATGCCACACCAGTCGCGCTGGAGGGCATCATGGGCGTGATCAACCTGGATACACTGGGTCGCCTGGGTGACAAGGATGTGACCGTTTTCTCGACGGGCAGTGCCAAGGAATGGTCGCCAATATTCATGGGTGTTGGCTTTACGACAGGCATAGGGTCAAAACGTGTTGCCAGTGCACTGGCCTCTTCGGATCAGCAGAGTTTTATCGAAAAGGGGATTCCAGCAGTCCAGATATCAACAGGTGCGAATCTTGACTACCATCGCCCAAGCGATACTGCGGATAAAGTCGATGGAGCCGGGTTGGTTAAAATCGCGATGTTCGTCAAGGAGGCTCTGGTGTACTTGCTGAGCAGGCCAGAACCACTAACGGTGACGATCTCATCGGCAGATGCTAAACCGAAACTGCCGCCCAAACCGGAAGAGGGTGAGCAACGCAAGCGTGTTTCTTTTGGCAGTGTTCCGGATTTTGCCTTCCAGGGGTCTGGAATGCGTTTTGATATGGTCGTTCCTGACTCTCCGGCCGATAAGGCCGGATTTAAGGCGGGTGATGTGCTCCAATCTCTGAATGGCAAGCCTATCGCTGATCTCACAGGCTTTACCGAAGCTTTGCGTGAGTTATCAGTGGGCGATACGGTTTCGGCCACGGTGCTGCGGGATGGCGAGAAGGTCACCGCAGATGTGACGGTAACGGCCAGATAAACTGACTCATTATCGGCTTCCATCATTGAACAATGGTGGAAGCCGAATGATCAGTTGGAATAGGATTCGAGCGCTGCGGCGACAGCAGCACCTTTGTCACCCGTTTTGACCGGGGCGTTCAAGCCATTCAGAACAGCTTCCATCGCGCCGAGATATAGCAAGACATTGCGCTTGTTGCAGGCGTGGCCCATCAGACCCACACGCCAGATTTTACCGGCCATCGGGCCCAGTCCTGCGCCAATTTCGAGATTATAATCAGCTAATAACTGCGCTCTTATAATCGCATCCTCAGCGCCATCAGGAATTGCAACAGCATTGAGTTGGGGGAGGCGTTCATTCTCCGGCACCACCAGTGTCAGTCCCATCGCCTCGATTCCGGCCCGTAGTGCCTGATGATGAAGTTCATGACGCTGCCAGGCGTTTTCCAGACCTTCTTCTTTCAATATCACCAGTGCTTCATGCAGGGCGTACAGGCTATTGACAGGCGCCGTGTGGTGATAGGCTCGCTTGCCTCCGCCACCCCAGTACCCGAGTACCAGGTTGAGATCCATGAACCAGCTTTGGACGCGTGTCTTTCGATTTTGAATACTCTCCATCGCGCGATCGCTAAAAGTGATCGGTGAGAGACCTGGCACGCAGGACAGGCATTTCTGGGTACCAGAGTAAACAGCATCGGCCTGCCATTCATCAACCTGCACTGGTGTGCCACCCAGCGATGTCACACAGTCAACAATTGTCAGGCAATCATGCTGGTGCGCCAGGGCACACAGTGAGCTCGCATCTGACTGGACACCGGTGGATGTTTCGGCATGGACAAAGGCGAGTATTTTGGCATTCGGGTTTGCTTTGAGTGTATCTTCGACTTTGTCCGGATCAATAGTTCGACCCCAGTCATCCTCGACCATGACCGCTGTCGCACCGCACCGTTCGACGTTTTCTTTCATCCGTCCGCCGAATACGCCGTTCTGGCAAACAATCACCGTGTCACCCGGTTCAAGAAGATTGGCAAAGCAGGTTTCCATACCGGCCGAGCCTGGTGCGGAAACCGGCATGGTCAACTCGTTACTGGTCTGGAAGGCATATCTCAGCAGATCCTTCAGCTCATCCATCATGGTGACGAATACGGGATCCAGGTGACCAATGGTTGGCCTGCTCATCGCCTCAAGGACGCGAGGACTGACGTCAGACGGTCCGGGGCCCATCAGGGTTCGTTGCGGGGGGTGGAAAGATTGTGTGCTCATGTTGATCCTCTGTATTCAGGCGCTCGTATCATAAACAAAAAGCAGTATTGCAGGTAGAATACGATTTTCAATGATATGGCATGCACATGACAAACCAGCGTTTTACAGGAACCGACAGTTACGTCGCCACAGAAGACCTGACCACCGCAGTCAACGCAGCGGTGACGCTGGGCCGGCCGGTACTGATCAAGGGTGAGCCGGGTACCGGCAAGACACAGCTTGCTGAGGAGATTGCCCGGAGCATGGGTATGCCGTTGTTGCAGTGGCATGTGAAATCGACCACTCGTGCCCAGCAGGGTTTGTATGAATATGATGCTGTCGCGAGACTCCGTGATTCGCAGCTTGGTGACGAAAAGGTTCATGACATCAGCAATTATATTGTCAGAGGTCCTTTATGGGAGGCGTTTGAGGAGGAAACACAAACCGTCCTGCTGATTGATGAAATCGACAAGGCCGACATCGAGTTTCCAAATGATCTGCTGCGCGAGCTCGATCGCATGGAGTTTTTTGTGTACGAGACACGTCAGACCATACGTGCGAAGTTCCGGCCGATTATCGTCATTACCAGCAATAATGAGAAAGAATTGCCGGATGCGTTCTTGCGCCGTTGTTTTTTTCATTATATTCGCTTCCCAGATATGGAGACCATGGCGGAGATTGTCGATGTTCACTATCCGGGTCTGAAAAAAGACCTGTTGCATGAGGCCTTGAACGTCTTTTTCAAATTGCGCGATGTACCAGGTCTGAAAAAGAAGCCTTCAACATCCGAACTGCTCGACTGGATCAAACTGTTGCTCGCAGAAGATGTTTCGCCTGAAGTATTGGCAAGCGATGACACGCACACGGTGTTGCCACCTTTACACGGGGCCCTGTTGAAAAATGAGCAGGATGTGCATCTGTTTGAAAAACTGATTTTCCTGAACAAGCGCGATGCTCGTTAGTTTCTTTTTCCTGCTGCGCCAACGTGGTCTCAAAGTTTCACTGACCGAGTTTCTGACCCTGCTTGAGGCATTGGGGCAGGGGCTTGCCGTTTTCGATGTACAGCAGTTCTACTTTCTGGCCAGAGCCTGCCTGGTCAAAGATGAATCACACTACGATCTTTTTGATCGCATCTTCTCTGAATACTTCAAGGGAATCGAGCAGTTATACGGTCAGGACGGAGCAGATATTCCTGAAGACTGGTTGCGTCGCCAGTTTGAACTGGGACTGAGCGACGAGGAAAAGGCTGCCATTGAAGCGCTTGGTGGCTGGGACAAGTTGATGGAGACACTGGAGCAGCGTCTCAGGGAGCAGTCCGAGCGCCACGAAGGCGGTAGCAAGTGGATAGGCACTGGCGGCACCTCACCATTTGGCGCCTATGGCTATAATCCAGAGGGTATTCGCATCGGGCAGGACAGGTCGCGGCGTCGCCGTGCGGTCAAAGTCTGGGACAAGCGCGAATACCGGAATCTCGACGCTTCAGTGGAGCTGGGCACGCGCAATCTTAAAATTGCCTTGAGACGACTGCGACGCTTCGCGCGTGAGGGCGCTGCCGAGGAACTCGATCTGCCCGATACAATCCATTCGACGGCACGCAACGGCGGCTATCTGGATATCCGGATGGTGCCGGAGCGTCACAATGCGACCAAAGTGCTGCTGTTTCTCGATATAGGCGGGTCAATGGATGACCATGTTCGACTATGTGAAGAGTTATTCTCTGCAGCAAGTAGCGAGTTCAAGCATCTTGAACATTTCTATTTTCACAACTGTGTTTATGAAGGTGTGTGGCGTGACAATTTCCGCCGCCATGCGGAACGAACCCCGGTAATGGATGTGATCCATACTTATGCTTCGGATTACAAGCTGATTTTCGTTGGGGACGCGACAATGAGCCCCTATGAGGTGATTTACCCGGGAGGCAGCGTTGAACACTGGAATGACGAAAGCGGAGCAGAGTGGATGAAGCGGCTGCTGGGTACTTACCCCAAGGCTATCTGGCTGAACCCGGAGCCTGAGCATCGCTGGGAATACACGCCATCTGTTCGCATGATTTCGGAGCTGATGGGAGAAAGAATGTATCCACTGACCGTCAGCGGGCTTGAACGAGGGATGCAGACATTGTAAACGCTAATCAGATTTTCTGTATTCAGTCAGCCGAGCTGAAAGCCAGTCGCCTGACGGTTGCTGATCCGTGTCACCGCAGCGAATATAATAGATATCTCCGCTCCACGAGCTCTTGCTCGCCAGGCGTTCGATAAACTGCTCGGCGGTATTTGCGTACTTTTTCCTTTCCGGTACTTCAAGCGCAAATGGCTTTCCGCACCCTCGGCAGAATGTTCCTTGCCATTACGGATGAAGGTACACCCGGTTTCCGAAAATCTTCAAACGATTGTCCTGTTCAAATGATAAAGGGCCAAGGCCTATATCGATGGCGAATGATTCAATGATTTCCAATCTCGTTTTTCGCCAGGTATTAAAGTCACCGGATACAATCACTGGCCCCTCGTGTATTGCAAGAACCCTGGTGATCTGATCAATCTGTTTCTGAAAATCGGTGACGCCGAAGGAAAAATTCACACCGTGGAAATTTACCACTACCAGTGTTTGTGCGGTTCCCGGTCCACGGCAATAATGCTGCCATTAGTTGCCAGTTGATCCCGGTCTTCTTCCAGTTGTGTCAGCTGACCGGTGCAGCTCGTAACCAGCAGTGCTGCAACGACAATCGTGAACGGGAATGTATTCAATCTCATATCAACTGGAATAGAAGGGCGGCTCACCGGGTGGCCGACTCTTGAATCGCCTGTGTACCCACCAGTATTGATCCGGCGCCATCAGGGCCAGCTGCTCACTTGCCGCATTAATTCTTGTCAGGTCTGCCTCAATATCATCGGATGGAAAATTTTCCAGTGGAGGCAGAATTTTGACTCGATAGCGATTGCCCGGTTCACGGATTGGCACCATCGGAATGACTACCGCATTGGTAGTCCTGGCCAGTTGCACCGGTGCCTCCAAAGTTGAAGCCAGTACGCCGAAAAAAGGTATAAACAGGCTTTTCCTGGTTTTTACATCCAGATCGGCGGTGTACCAAAGCACACCATTGGAACGAAGTGCTCTGACCGCCATGCGAATATTGCGCTTGCCGATTACTATCCCCTGTCCCTTTTGCCTGAGTTTTTGTGAAACCCACTCCAGTACCAGGTTGCTGTATGGTCGGTAGAGAGCAGTAAGAGGTAATTGATTACCCAGAATATGGGCGCCAAACTCCATGCAGGTCGTATGTATCGTGATCAGTATCACCCCATGGCCGGCGGTTTTGGCTGCTTGAATATGCTCCAGGCCACTGATTGTGCCCAGCCGCTCAAAAAAGGCTTTACTCCCCCACCATGCATACGCAGTTTCTCCCACCATCGAGGCTAACCCGGTGAAATTCTTTTCCAGCATGTCGGCGACTTCTGCATCATTCAACGACGGAAAGCAGGCACGGATGTTGCGTTCGGCAATCGCTATACGAGATTTCATTAATACCTTGACCAGCGGCTTCAATCTGCGGCTCAGAGCCATTCCCCAGGAAAATGGTAGATGTGAGAATAGCCACATAGCGGCTATCAGCAGCCAGCTGGGCCAGTGTTTAGGAGCCAGCAGGGGTGTTAGTAGTGGTAAATCCGATGCTTTGGTTGCTGAGGTCATTTACCTATTGTCGGGGAAATCGGTTTGCGCTGCCACCCGGCTTCAGGGCTCGCAAGCCAGATCGACAGCACAGGAATCGGCAGCGGGGGATATAGCTGCCGTTAATTCGTGTTAGCGGGATACCCGGCGAGCATCGCAAAATGTGACGCATATCCGCTTTTACCTGGATGGCTTAAGGGTCTCTTAAGGTTGGCTGGCTATATTGCATCTCAAACAGGCCAGTGAGCCTCAAGGAGATCGCGGAAAATGGATTTAGCTCAGCCAATTGCAGGGATTCCCGGCGCAGGGCGTATGGATGTGGCCCACAGGGCACTGCAACGTCTTGTCAGACCGAAACCGATATTTTCGCTGCATGGTGTTGCATCACCTGAACGACGAGAACTGGAAGCCTATATCACCACACGGTTTGATGAGATTTACCAGGCTCAAATTACGGGCTATATGCCCAAACTGCTGAGCATGCGGTGCAATGGGCGATACAGTGCGGTTGCAGGGCTGCGTTCCGCGGCAGATGCTCCATTGTTTGTAGAGGGCTATCTGGATCAGCCAATCGAGGCAGGGCTTGCGACATATTCCGATATTCCGGTAGCTCGCCGGGATATCATCGAAGTAGGGAACCTGGTTGCGACCCATCGTGGCGCCAGCCAGCTGTTTTTCACAATTCTTGTTGCCGTTGCACAAAAGGCGGGTATTCGATGGGCTGTTTTTTCTGCCACGAACAGGGTTGCCCGCATTATTCGCAAGATGAACTTTGTGTGTCATTTGCTGGCCAGGTCGGATCCCGCTCGATTGGGAAATGATGTCAGTTTGTGGGGTCGCTACTATGACTCCGAGCCTGTTGTGCTGGCCGTGGATGTTGAGGCCACCGTTGCCCGACTTCGTGAGTCTTTGCTGGCAGATGCAGCAATGGGATTGTTTGGCAAGGTTGTTTCCGAGCTGGCACGGGGCCTTCGCCCCGCGAATGACCGATGAAAACTCTTTGGCCCGGCTTGCGAGCACGAGCTTGTGCTTGCCCGGATGATCCGCTGATTGAAACGGGTGGTCGTACAGTTACTGCTGCGAACCTGGTGCAATCGGTTGAAGTATTTGCATCATTTTTACGGGCATCAGGTATTGACCGGCTTGCAGTGGTGGCACAGAACTCCCCGGACTGGGTTGTTGCCGATCTGGCCTGTCAGCTGGCAGGTGTCTGTGAGCTGATTCTTCCGCATTACTTTTCTGATAGTCAACTACAATCGTCGATCAACCGGGCCGGTGCCGTAGCCATACTCACGGATGATCCTGGGCGCTTGGGGCAGATTGCAGAAACCCGGCCGATTAGTGTTGGCATAGATGATATGCCCGGCCTGAGCTTGCATCAGATCGTTGCACATCCTGCGTCGCTGACCCCGGATGATACCCAGAAAATAACCTTTACTTCAGGTTCCACCGGCGAGCCACGAGGCGTGTGTCTGTCGAGTGATCAGCAATTTGAAGTGGCGCGTTCATTGGTCAGCGTTTCACCAGTTACAAGTGTCCGTCATCTTTGTTTGCTGCCCTTGAGTACACTCCTTGAGAATATCGGAGGTGTGTATTACCCAATGTTGAGCGGCGGTACAGTGGTTATTCCGCCGTCGCACGAGACCGGATTTTCCGGCAGCTCCGGTCTGGAGATTCTTAAAATGTTGCAGGTAATCGAGCTGCACCAGCCCACCAGCTTTATCCTGATTCCCCAGATGCTGGTGGCACTGGTCGCAGCTCTGGGTGAAGGTTGGCGAACTCCGGACTCTGTCAGGTTTGTTGCTGTCGGGGGCGGCAGGGTTGCACCAGAAATGATTCATAAGGCTCGCGCTTGTGGTTTGCCTGTTTATGAGGGCTACGGTTTGTCAGAAACAGGATCAGTGGCCTGTCTGAATACGCCCGGCAGTGCCGAGCCAGGTAGTGTGGGTAAGCCATTGCCGCATGTTGGCGTAAGCCTGGAGCATGGAGAGGTTTTGATTCACGGCAACACCTTTCTGGGTTATCTCGATGATCCCGATAGCTGGTATCGGGATGTTGTTCACACCGGCGATCTGGGTCATTTTGATGATCAGGGTAACCTGTACATTAGCGGCCGTCGCAAGAATGTCCTTATTTCAAATTTTGGGCGCAATATCAGTCCGGAATGGATAGAAAGCCGGCTGATGAGCGACTATCGTTTGTCGCAGGCTGTGGTGTTTGGAGATGCGCGGCCCTGGTGCACCGCATTGATTGCACCAGGCAGTCCCGACCTGTCAGATGCGGAAATCCAGGCGTCTGTCGATAACACCAACCAAACCTTGCCGGATTATGCCCGCATCCATCGATGGCATCGCCTGGTACAGCCATTATCTTCGATAACCGGTTTGATGACGAGCAACGGGCGACCGTGCCGGGCACTGATTGAAAAGCGCTATTCACATGTTATCGAATCCCTTTACTCTTGAAATCTATAGCAGGAAATTGCCATGAAGTTTTTTGACGAGTTGCAGAGTGCGACCGAATCTGAAAGAAAATCCTTGTTATCCATACCTTTGATTCAACGAGCCCTTGAAGGGCAGGTCGATATTTCGATTTATGTCGGCTTTTTGCATCAGGCCTACCACCATGTCAAACATACAACACCGTTGCTGATGGCGGCCGGGTCGCGAGTACCCGTTGAAAAGGAATGGCTGCAGCTCGCGCTTGCAGAATACATTGAAGAGGAAATCGGGCACGAACAGTGGATTTTGAATGATATTGCTGCCTGTGGATATGACAAAGAAGCAGCCAGATGCAGTCAGCCCAATATGGCTACAGAGCTGATGGTGGCCTATGCCTATGACACCATTAATCGAATCAGCCCGTTGGGTCTTTTTGGCATGGTCTGGGTTCTGGAAGGCACCAGCGTTGCTATCGCAAACTCGGCGGCAGCAGGGATTCAGCAGGAGTTGGGCTTGCCTGATGAAGCCTTTAGCTATTTGTTTTCACACGGCACACTTGACCAGGAGCATATTCAGTTTTTTGAAGGCTTGATGAATCGTATTGACGATCCTGCCGATCAAGCCGTAATCATTCACGCCGCACGGGTGTTCTACAGATTATATGGTGACATTTTCAGGAGTATCGATACTGCGGACTCCCGGCAACACGCAGCCGTTAACATTGAGGAGCAGTCTCATGCAGCTTAAGGATAAAACCATTGTTCTGACGGGAGCCGCTGGTGGTATGGGCCGCGCCATTGCCACTGCACTTGATGCCGAGGGGGCATGCTTGTTGCTCACGGATCTGGCTGCCGACAGCTTGCAACAACTGAAGGAACAGCTCGGTACCCGTCACCAGGCCGTAGTGGCTGATCTGAGTTCTGAGCCAGGCCGTGCCGATCTCATGAATGCCATTAAGCAGACTGGTAGCATCGATATTCTGATCAATGCCGCCGGGATCAGTGAGCTTACGATGCTTGAAAGTCAGGCTGTTGAAAGAATCGAAAAACAGACCATGATCAATCTCGTCGTACCGATGATTCTTTGTAAAGAGATGCTGCCGTATCTCCAGATGCGTCCGGAGGCAGCTATTGTCAATATTGGTTCGACATTCGGTAGCATCGGGTACCCGGGCTTTGCAGCTTATTGCGCCAACAAGTTTGGCTTGCGTGGGTTTAGCGAAGCATTGCGTCGTGAGTTGGCTGATACTGCTGTGAAAGTACTCTATCTTGCACCACGTGCCACGCGTACCGAAATGAATTCCACGGCTGTCAATGAGATGAATACTGAATTGGGCAATACGATGGATAGCCCGGATGTTGTTGCTCAGGCGTTGCTTTCGGTACTGAAATCAAATTGTAAGGATCGGTTTATCGGCTGGCCTGAACAACTGTTTGTGCGACTAAATGGCCTCGTGCCAGGCATCATTGATCGGGCATTGCGCAACCAGTTGCCGGTCATTCAGCGATATGCCAATTCAAATTGATTGAGAGGAGTGATGATATGACTGTGAATATGACGAAGTATTTTACCCTCATACTATTCGGGTTTTCCTGGGTGACGGCAAGCCATGCCGGTATTGAGCCTGAAACAACTGTCGAGCAACTTCAGCAGCGCTGGGCAGTTGCTAATTATCAGCTGGCAGGCAAGGAAAAAATCGAGGCGTTCGAAACCCTCAAGACTGACGCCGAGACATACACAGCGCAGCATCCGGAACAGGCCAACGGCTGGATCTGGAGCGGGATTATCAAGTCCACCTATGCAGGCGCCAAAGGCGGGCTGGGGGCTCTCGGGCTGGCCAAGGCAGCCAGAGGAGATCTGGAGAGTGCCTTGCAGATTGATGGGTCGGCAATGAATGGTTCAGCGTATACGAGTCTTGGTACACTGTATTTTAATGTGCCGGGGTGGCCACTCGGATTCGGCAACAATAAAAAGGCCAAAGAGTTTCTGCTGAAAGGCCTTGAGATTAACCCGGATGGCATTGACGGCAATTACTTTTATGCGGAGTTTTTGCGTGATCAGGGCGAACTTAAGGAGGCGAAGAGCTATTATGCCAAGGCTCAGAGCGCACCTCCGCGCGCTACCCGGCCGTTGGCAGATGAAGGCAGGCAGAAGGAAATTCGGT
Source organism: Gammaproteobacteria bacterium (assembly GCA_024277915.1). GTDB lineage: Bacteria > Pseudomonadota > Gammaproteobacteria > Steroidobacterales > JAJRUG01. Next base: position 6,344 of record JAJRUG010000029.1, on the reverse strand, counting down.
CGGCGCTGGCAATAGTGAATAAAAAACTTTCGAAATGACAATGACACGATGCGCTGATGTCCATTTTACTCGTCGAAGATGACCCTGACCTGGCGGCCGGGCTGAAGCAGGCATTGCAGCATGAGGGTTTCTCTATCAATCATGTTGCAAATGGCAAGTCCGCACTTCATGCGATTGATACAGAGCCACCCGAGATTGTGATTCTTGATATTGGCTTGCCCGATATCGATGGTCTTGCGGTGCTGAAACGCCTTCGTGTCAAGCATGCCGAGATGCCGGTTCTGCTGCTGACTGCCCGGTCTACGCTGGATGACAAGGTGGCTGGTCTCGATGGAGGGGCTGATGATTACCTGTCCAAGCCGTCTGAGATGGATGAGTTACTGGCCCGGCTGAGAGTGTTACAGCGTCGTCTCGGGAGTATCCGCTCAAACCAGATCAGCATTGGCTCGGTAATTCTGGACACAGCGACGCACCAGGTGGTTGTTGACAACGAGGCAGCAGAACTCGGCCGGCGTGAGTACATGTTGCTCAAAGCACTGATGGAAAATGCTGATCGTGTTCAGACGCGTGATGCCCTGGAAACACGACTGTATAGCTGGGGGGAAGAAGTCGCCAGCAACGCGATTGAAGTGCATATTCATAATGTGCGCAAGAAACTGCCGGCAGATTTTATCAGGACAGTGCGGGGTGTTGGCTATATAGTTAGCGCGAAATGAAGTCAATTCGTGCATTTCTGGTCATGGTCTTGCTCGCTACCATGACATTGGTTGTGTTCATCGCCGCGTTGCGTGGTTACCGGGCCAGTATGGTGGAGGTAGAAGCGCTGCTGGATGGGCAGCTGGTTGAGATGGCACAACTTCTCGACAGTCTTCATCCGGATGAGTTTTCCAGAACTGAGGCCTACGAGGGTGAAGAGTTTGCATTTCAGGTGTGGGTATCGGGAAAGTTGCTGAAAAAATCCGCGAGTGCACCGCGTACTTTGATGGCACCGCTGACAGCTGGTTTTCGTGACGGTAATTTCAACAGCTACCGCTGGAGAGTTTTAGCGAAGCAGGGTCACACCAGTGAACAGTGGATTCTGGTGGCGCAACGTGCTGACTTGCGGATTCGACTTGCAGAGGAGGTAACACTCGAAGCTGTGCTGCCGATCATTGCCAGTTTGCCGATAGCCGGTGTGTTGATCTGGCTGGTGGTTGGTCGTGGCTTGCAGCCATTGCGTCGCCTGGCACGGCAACTTGGGGATAAGCGGAGCGATGATCTTAGTCCCCTGCCGGTGTCAGGATCCCCGGCGGAACTCCGGCAGGTGATCAACTCAACAAATTCCCTGCTCAACCGGCTTGCCCTGGCGTTTGACCGGGAGAAGCGCTTTGCCGCCGATGCAGCACATGAGCTGCGTACACCGATCAGTGTGCTAAAGATCAATATGCACAATTTATCCCGGGATCTGCCGGGTGATAACCCCAATCTGGATAAACTGAAGGACGGTATCGAGCGGGTAGGTCATCTTGTTGAGCAGATACTGGCACTTTATCGAAGTACACCAGAACAATTCATGGCGAACTTCGATCATCTGGACCTGCATGCTTTAGCGCAGGAAGCTATTGGCCGGCATTACGATGAGTTCAGTTCGCGTGATCAGCAGATTGAACTGGTCGGTCACAGCTGTCAGATGGTGGGCGATCATTTTGCGCTGGAGACTCTATTGCAAAACCTTTTGAGCAATGCGTCGAAATATACTCCACGTGGCGGGCAGATCAGAGTCTCGGTACGATCTGACAATACCGGCGCCACCCTTTTGGTAGAGGATTCCGGGCCGGGGATCGCCAGGAAGGAATACCAACGTGTATTTGAACGTTTCTACAGAACAGGGGGTGATCGGCACGGGTCTGGTGTCAGGGGCTGTGGGCTGGGGCTCGCGATCGTCCGGCATATCACTGATCTGCACAATGCAAGGATCGAACTTGGTCGGTCTTCATTTACAAGTGGCCTCTCGGTAACGATTTCTTTTCCGGTCAGCACTGTGAACAGGGTGGGCTGCCAGGCGTGAACAGGATTTATCACCCCGGATTGCTTGTTATGCTGGCAACCTCTCTACTGGCACTACCAGCCATTGCAGCAAAACCGGTGTTCGAAATTGAAATCAGGAATCACCTGTTTGAACCATCGGAGATTGTCGTGCCTGCAAATACCAAGATCAAACTGATTATCTACAACAGGGACTCAACAGCGGAGGAATTCGAGAGTTACGAGCTTAATCGGGAAAAAGTCATCATGGGGAATCGCAAGGCTGTGGTTTTCATCGGGCCATTGAAGCCCGGCACCTATCCGTTTTTTGGTGAATTCAATCCAAATACGGCCCAGGGAACTATTGTCGCGGAGTAATGCCGGGCCCATGTTGCTGACATCAGTCATTATTGTATTGCGAGAGGTTCTGGAGGCAGCGCTGATTATCAGTGTGCTGCTTGCATTGAGTCGAATCGCAGGCATTCGGTTAACCTGGATTCGGTGGGCGCTTGGTACGGGCACGCTGGCGGCCATTATCTATGCCGGTAGCACAGCTGTCGTATCAGATTGGTTTGATGGTGTAGGGCAAGAGGTGATCAATGCACTGCTGCAGGTTGCGATCTATGTTTGCCTGGTGATATTAGCAATGTATTTCTCCGTAGATCACCGGGCTGAGGAAGGGAAATATTTGCGGCTACGGTTGTTAATGGTCATTGGTGTCAGTCTCGCAATCATGCGAGAGGGTTCAGAGGTATTTATCTATTTGTCCGGGTCCATCAGTGATCTGAGTCAATTCACATCAGTTTTGACAGGTGGGCTGGTAGGCGCCGGCATAGGTATCAGTGCCGGTGTGCTTGCGTACTACCTGTTATTGAACCTGAGGCGAGATATTCTCCCTTATCTGAGTACGGTTCTGCTTGCGTTCGTAGCGGCAGGCATGGCCGGGCAGGCGGCACTTTTGCTGATCCAGGCAGATTGGCTGCCTTCTCAACAGGCTCTGTGGGACAGTTCGCAATGGTTACCTGAGGATTCAGTGCCGGGACAATTGCTGTATGCGTTGATCGGCTATGAGGCCAGCCCGACACCGGTGCAGGCAACAGCCTATTTTGGCGGGTTGTTGTTATTGCTGGTTCTGGTTGCTTTTCATCGATACACGCAGAAGAGTCGTGCCAGTGACTAGACCGTATTACAAAAACAGAATTGGCCTGGCCTGTTTTCTCATGTACACCCTTGTTTCTGCAGCTTTCGCGGACGGGCCGGTTGTGGACAGGGTATACAACCCATACGTACAACCGCTTGAACGTGAAATTGAAGCTCGTGGTGTTATCCAGAATGATCGTAATGTCACGCTGGATGAATTACAGGTTTATCAATTAGGTGTCGGGCGATCCTGGTCTGATCAATTGTGGACGGAGGTCTATCTCATCGGCAAGAAGTCTCCCGGAGGAAGTTTCAGGCTGGAAGCATTCGAACTGGAAGCGAAGTGGCAGATCACCGAACAGGGTGAGTACTGGGCAGACTGGGGTTTGCTTTTCGAAGTGGAACGCGAACGGGAAGTTGATATCAATGAAATCAGCACGCGCCTGTTGGTTGCCAAAGAGTGGGGCAGATGGGTCGCAAATGCGAACCTCGGCGTACAGTATGAATGGGGAGAGGATATCAGGAAGGAATGGGAGACATCATTTTCAGTTCAGGCACGATACCGGATGTCACGGGCATTCGAGCCGGCGCTTGAGGTGTATATGGGGCAGGATCATTGGGGAATCGGACCGGTAATGACTGGCGCAATACACCCGGGTATTGGAAAGAAATGGCGCTGGGAGTTTGGGGTGATCATCGGTGTGGATGGGGGGAGTCCCGATCAGACCTGGCGTGGGGTGATTGAATACGAATTCTAGATTGTGAGTACCTGTGATCGTGCCAATGGCTCGGCATAGTCTGCCCGATCCCTTTTTGACGGGATGGCTCCCTGCGGTCCGCTTTATTCCCTTCAAAAAAGGATCGGGCAGACTATGCCTGGATTGATGAACTGCTAAAAGCCTTTTTTGGCTGCGATATTGATTTGCAGATTCGAGATGTCCGAGTCACCGTCCAGCGGCATGGCAAAATCGATATGAATCATTGTTCCGGTGCTGGAGCGACTGCTGGCGAGTCGCAGCCCGACCCCGATGTCTTTTAGCAGTCCGATATTTCCTTGACCAACCGGGTTGTTTCCCCAGGTACGCCCAATGTCGAAAAATGCTGCGGCGCCGACATAAAAGAGCCGAAACGGATACCACGATGTGAAGTATCGTTGCTCTACTGTCATGAGTGCTCGCTTGTCTCCAGTCTGGTAGCGTAGCGGGTAGCCGCGTAATCCGCTGTCACCACCGAGCTCCAGCAGATTGTCCAGATCAAGATCTTCACCCAGGGTTCCTGCAAGGGATATAAACAACAATCTTTTTGGTGACTGCCGGTAGTAGTAGCGAAGGCGGGCGCCAATCCGGGCGTTTTCCAGACCTTTGGTGTTTTCCCATCGGCCTGACAGGTTGCCGTCAAGCAGCCAGCGTGTTTTTTCGCCTGACGACAAACTGTAGTTCCAGCTGCTTTGCAAAATCAGTCCATCCCGGTCACTGCCGAGGCTTTCGCTGAGTAGACCCAGTGATGCGGAGAATCCTGTGCCGAGGTAAAAGTCTTCGGTCCGTCCCATTTGGTCACGATCACGTGCCAGTTCGAAATGATCTTCGACCAATTCGAAGCCGATAAACGGATACTGAAATTCCCGATCTTCGGGAATCAACGTACTGATTGCGCTGCTGTCCAGCTGTGAAAATGTATTGATATCCCGTACAGCACCAACGGTGAAGCGGCGTGCCCAGCCATTCTTGAGGCCGTTTGACCAGCCATAAGTTGCGCGCTGATACGACTGCTCGCGTTGAAACTCGTCAGCGATTTCACCGCGATCGTAGATGAACTCTTTACGCTCATCATCCAGATACTGGAGTTGCCACGCATGTTTCGTGTCCAGGGAGTAGAAAGGCTCTGAAAGGGACAGTCCCAGCGTATTGCCGTCACTGCTGCTTCCGACAGTCAGATTGCCGGATATCCATGTATTCAGTATATTTCGATCCTTAAGTGTGAACAAAGTGGTATCACGATCAACGTCACTTGAATAACCAACACTGATTTCAACACCGGTACCGAACAGGTTTTTCTCCTCGATGCCAAAACTGGCGCTATTTTTCCCGCCTTTTCGCCCTGCAGAGATACCGGGTCGAAGTGTCCAGACGTCCCGGGTGACCAGTTCCAGATCCACCTGATCATCTTCGAGTTTCCGTACGCATATATAGTCGTCATATATAAAGGGAGCGGCACGTGCAATCCGCTCCGTTTCCCTGACCAGTCTCAGCGAATAATTATCCCCGGGTTGTATCAGCATTCTTTGCCGGATGACATTTTTGCGAGTCTGGATATGCAGCATATTGGCTGTCTTGAAGAGAACATTATTCTCATCCGGGTTATCCAGATCGAAGATGTTCTGATTATCGATGTTGATCTTTCGAATGGTGACCGAACTACCGATCGTAACCGGAGCTCCGGTTACACAATCAGAAATCGGGATATTCGCAGCGTTGGCATGGGTATCTTTGGCAATCAGGCCGCCGAGCAATGCTGTACAGCTTATTGCTGTGAGAGAAATGCGCTGGCTGACAGACCTCAGCTTATTCCGGCTGAACACGGACTGAATGATCCCTGGTGGTGATACCGACAGCTCTGATCAGGTTTGCAGGGTTTTCTGTGACTACGGGTTCTTGTGGAAAGTCAGGTTCGGCCGAACGATTGCTCGCAAGAACAGGGCCTCTCCGGCAGGCGGAGAAAATATCGAGTTCGGGGTTTCTGACCTCGGTTTCAATATTCATCATCCCAAGCACGCTATGAAACAGGTAATCATGGGAGATTTCGTCATTTCTCCCTGTTTCGATGCAGCTTCGGTCGATAGAAAACTGATCCTGGTAAGTTGCGGACATCCACAGCAGCATCGGGACACTGGTTTGCACTTCAGGAGAAATAAAATAAGGTGTGCCATGAAGGTACAGGCCATTTTCGCCCAGCGACTCCCCGTGATCTGACACATAGAGCAGTGTTGTATTCAGCGTATCGCTGTATTGGGCAAGCAGGTCAATGATCTCGGCAAGAACATGATCTGTGTAGAGAATCGTATTGTCGTAACTGTTAACGATCTGCTCCCGGGTACAATTCGCAAAATCATCTGACTGGCATTCCGGCTGAAAGACCCGGAATGATTCAGGATAGCGCCGATAGTAGCTTGGCCCATGGCTGCCGTTTTTATGCAGAACCAC
>JAJRUG010000028.1 GCA_024277915.1 Gammaproteobacteria bacterium | reverse complement strand
CAAAGGTGACGCTGGGTCGACCCTGAGTGATGGCAAATTCGATGGCCGACCGTGCCAGGCGTTCGGTGCCTTCTTTGGAAATAAACTTGAAGCCGATGCCTGATGAATCAGGAAAGCGAATTTTTCGAAATTCGGCAGGAAATGCTTCTTTGAAAGACTCCAGGAACTTCCTGTTAGCTTCGCTGCCTTCCTCGAACTCGATGCCCGCATAGATGTCTTCGGTGTTCTCGCGGAAAATCACCATGTCGACATTCTCAGGATGCCGAACCGGAGAAGGCACACCCTTGAACCAGCGTACCGGTCGCAGGCAAACATAGAGATCCAGCAGCTGTCGAAGCGCGACATTCAAAGATCGTATGCCGCCGCCGATCGGTGTTGTCAAAGGCCCCTTGATGGAGACCAGATATTCCCGGCAGGCTGTTACGCTGGCATCCGGTAGCCAGTTGTTACACAGGTCATAGGCTTTTTGCCCTGCATAAATTTCCATCCAGTGGATTTTGCGTTTGCCATCGTAGGCTTTTTCCACTGCGGCATCCAGAACCCGCACTGCTGAGCGCCAGATATCGGGGCCCGTGCCATCACCTTCAATGAAAGGAATGATCGGGTTATCGGGCACCTGAAGCTGACCGTTCTCGATGGTAATTTTTGCGCCACCTTCCGGTGCTGTAATCTGCGGGTCTGACATTAGGCTGTTCTCCTGAGCATATATTGCCTGCTGAATTAGCCGCCTATTATCTGGGGTTTTTCAGGTGCGGACAATGGTGATTCTACTTATCGAGAATGAATTACAGGGTTTGGTAACCGATTTGCAGAAAAAACTCGCGGTCACGGGCGGGGAAGTAACGATAGTTCCCAAAGGAGAAATCAGCCCGATCTGCCACGAACCTGTCAGCCAGGTTGTTGATACGCAAAGCAAATACCCAGTCAGCGCCAGCCAGCCAGATTGCCCTGAAGTTCATCAGGTCATGGCCACCGTATTTGGCTGTATTGGCGGCATTCAGGTAATAAGAGCCCTGATGTACCGCTTCCAGTTCCAATAGTCCGAGACGGTTTTCAAAACCAATGCGCATACTTGCCAGAGTCCGGGGAGCCGTATCGATTTCGTTGCCTGATTCGATGCTCTCCCCCCTGGCGGCGCTCCGGCTGAATTCGTACCGGTGACGGGCATAGGTTCCTGCTGCCGATGCGTAGAAGCTGTTGTCCAGCCGGTATTCGGTTTGTACTTCCACGCCCGCATGGCTGCTCTGCCCGTCACTGACGTTGAGTCCTTCTGAATCCCTGAAAATGAAGTTACGCTTTTTCATCGTGAACACCGCGATTTCAAGTCTCAACTGATTGGTATTTCGGCGCAGTCCTGCTTCCAGGCTGTCGATCTGTTCGGAATCAAGGTCGGCAACTACCTGATCTGACTGCAGCCGGTAGAGCTCGGTGGCCTGAGGTGGCCGGAATCCTCGTTTGGCCGTGACATAGCCGATTGTTACCGGATTAAACTGATAGAGCAGTCCGAGATTGGGTGCCAGGTTGGCAAAATCATCGGTGCGATCATCAGGGCGGTTGTAAAGACAGCCCCCGAAGCCACAAACAGTCCCGTCATCCCTGCTGTTTCCTGACAACATGCGGTTGTCATAGTCGTAAACCAGATAGTCGAATCTCAGGCCGGCTACGGCTCGCCAGGAAGGAGCCAGCTGAATTTCAACTTGCGCGTAGGGAGCCAGCAAATAGCTCGATACGTCGTAGTCATAGTGTTGTCCGGGAGGCCGCGTCTCGCGGAGAAAAGCAGAGGCGCTATCGACCTCACCCGGCTGAAACTCCTTGAGGTACCCATTGGCCACTTCAAGATCAATACCGGTTGTGAGCGTCGTATCGGAGCGCCAGGAATATTGCCCGGAGATCATAAGACCCGCGCTGGTCTGACCATTTTTCTCGACCGGCTGGCCGGGCAGAAAGTGCTGCAGGAATCCCATATCAGATCGCCGCAGATAACCCAGGAAACTCATGCGGGACCATCGGTCGCTATCGGCTGGTGACCAGGCAACAAACATCCTCTGGCTATTGGCTTTTCGGTAAGCATTCGGGTTGGGGTTGCTCAGCCGCAACTCCGGGTCGCGATAGGCATCGAGACCCAGTACAAAGCCGGCTGTCTGCTGATCAAGGTAGGATCCACTGAACCCGGCAGTCAGCTCACCTGATACCAAAGAGCGGCGCAACTTGAAGAACCCCTTGGCCTGGTCGTAACCGGAGCTGTCCCTGAACCCGTCGTAGCGATTGGCGACGATACCGGCAGTAATCTCCTGTCCGTTCCATCCCAGTTTGCCGCGCAGGTAGCCATCCGGCCCAAGTTCTGTGCTGCCTGACAGTGCATGATTCAGGTCGAAACCGGCAGGCGCTGGTTCGGGTAGCAGGAAATTGATCGTACCGTGCAGACCATTGGATCCGAACAATGCATTAGCCGGGCCGCGCAGCACTTCAACTGACTGCGCCAGCTCGGTCGGGATTTCCATCAATTGGTTCACATTGCAGAATCCGGCCGGCCGGATCGGAATGCTGTCTTCGAGCATCAGGATTGCGCCGCAGGCGCCGGGTCCGGTCAGCACCGGTGAACGGATTGCCGTCAGGTGCTCCTGACCGCTGCCACGACTGATCCAGGTGCCTGCCAATTGAGAACCAATCTCATAAACATGCGTAGCGGCAGTGATTTTGACGCGCTGCGCATCGATTCTGGCGGTATTACCGATGATTTCCATAGAGTCGGTCGGTATCCGGTTGGCCGTGATAACAATTTCTTCTTCGAGGCTGTGGACGGGTGTGATCGCCAGCAGCGTGAACGCTGCAGTGGTCGCAGTTGCGAATTTATTTGTGAAGATAGTCATCAAATTACCGGTAAATTTTCAGGACCTCGCTAGAGGTTCTCAGGATAAAAAGGCAGTATTGGATCACAGATGGATACTGAAAAGCGAAACAGCAAATACTATGTGGTAGGTGGTCCGGTACAGCCGGACCGACCCTGCTATGTTATTCGTGATGCGGATGCACGGCTTTATTCCCGTTTGTCCGATGGTGAATATTGCCATGTACTGGCATCCCGCCATAGTGGCAAGACCAGTCTGATGGCCCGGACAGCGAACAGGTTACGGGAGGATGGCGTACAAGTTGCGATTCTTGACCTGGCGCAGGTTGGTGGCAGAGACGATTCGACCGACGTTGGTCGGTGGTATTACAGCATCGCCTACCGGATTGTGCGTGAGCTGCGAATTCGCTCGGAGATGCAGGAGTGGTGGCAGGAACGCAGTGGCTTGTCCAACTTGCAGCGGTTGCGTGAGTTTTTTCTGGAAGTAGTGCTTGCCGGCACCGAAGGCCCGGTTGTTATTTTTATTGATCGGATAGAAGCTGCCACCGGTAAGGGCTTCAAACGAGAAATATTCGGTGCCATCCGGGCCTGTTTTGATGCGCGCGCAACCGAGCCGGATTTCCAGCGCCTGAGTTTTGCAATACTCGGAACAGCAACCGCGAAAGCCGCATTGCCGGGGGGGCGGGATTCACCGATTGATATTGCTGTAGAGATCAAGCTTCGTGATTTTCGCTGGAACGAATTGAAGCAATTGGCGAGCGGGCTTGGTTGTGACCCTGAGACATCAGCACAGCTATCCGAGCGGGTCTGGCACTGGTCTGGTGGCCAGCCATACCTGAGTCAGAAAATATTTCGCGGTTTGGCAAGAAAAACCGGCAGCAAGCTTACTGATCAGGTGGTAGATGATCTGGTGGAGACACTGTTCCTCAGTCGCAATGCCATCCACGAGGAAGCCCACCTGTCGCAGATCGGCAGGCAGGTGCTGGGTGAAGCGGCCGGCCGTACTCTGCGGTTGAGTACCTATGGCCGCTTGCGCAAGGGTGCAGCGGTAGAGGTAGACAGGAGCTCATCCCCGCACCGGGCATTGCTTGATTCAGGTGTTGTCGTTGAGGATACCAGCCGTATGTTTGCGGTGCGCAATCTGATTTATGCCCAGGTTTTTACTGCGCGCTGGGCGAATCGAAACCTGCCCTTTGAGTGGAAAGGTCCGGCAATTTCGGCAGCGCTGGTCGCCCTGCTGGTAGCAATACCGTTTTGGTACATGCAGATTTTGCCCAATCCCTACGTCGATACCTTGACCCAACCCGATCAGGACTATGCTACTGCGATTGAAGCACATCGCGGGCTGAGCTTTTTCCCCGGATTTGGCAGCATGGCGGATGAGCTTCTGACCTCCTACCTTGCCGGCCAGAGTCGCCTCGTCACTGATCTGCTTGCAGCCGAGCGGATTGATGACCGGCTTGCAGAAATTCCGGGCAATGAAGAGACAGCGGCGGAGTTGATGGCGGAATTCTGGGATCGCAAGGCCAACCGGGCGACATTTGCGGGTGATCGGGATGCGGCTTTGCTTTATCGACTGCAGGCTTTAAAGCGCCCGACAGCGGATCGGAAGAAACTGGTGTCTGAATTGCTCGGTGACGACTATCGAAGGCTGGTGGGAACAATCAGGCCGATCGCGCCACTGAGCTCAATACAGCTGGAACAGGAGTCCGGGCTCCTGACGGCGCTGGATATTCGTCACGATGTTGAGCAATGGCGAATCGAAAATGGTGCGCCGAGCCTGGTGCAACGTCTCGAACTTGTTGCCGAGGTATTGGTTCCGGTGCAGCGTCGACTGCTTCACCGTGGAGAGGGGGCGGGTCGCGACCTGCGACTTGTAGTGGTCGTAGACCATGCTCGCGCTGCGGATATTGTTGTCACTCTCAGAGCCCCTTCCGGCAAGCAGGTTGCACTGCAATTGATTGATGAAGCCGCGGTGGCGGGGCGAATTGGCGAGTATCGTTTTCAGTCCCGAACTGTTCCTGAACTGGCGGCATTACTTGAGGAGAATGTGACGGGTACCTGGACAGCCTTTTTTACAGACCATCGTGAATCTGTTGTCGGGAGTCTGGTCGATTGGTCGGTAGTCATTGATGATATTGCCGCCGAGTATCCACAGGGAACAGGTGCCGAGTTGATTGTCTTGCCCGATCCCCAGGCGACCCGGCGTGCGGGCAGTACACTGGCTCCCGGCGGGCGCAGGGCGATGACGTGGCCTGCTGAGCAGCAAGTGCCCGGAAATATTCTGGTGTGGGATCTGACACGCAGGAGCGTGCTGGCCCGGATTCCCAGACCAGCCGGTTTTTCCTCGGCAAGATTTGTACTTGGGCATGGTGCAGTGCTGGTAAGCAGCGCATCCGGGATAGATCTGTGGGATACGCTGCGTGGAGATCTGGTCGGTCACTTGCCAGTGGAAGTTGCTCCGGGTACAGACCTCACCTTGTCGGAGAATGGGCGTTTTCTGGTTGTTGACACGCGCCAGAATGAGACAGACAACGTGCTGACTCTCTGGGATCTCCAGGAGTTCAAAGAGGTCGGGCACCTGGTAACCGGGGAATTGATGGATCTGGTCGCTACGGATCCCCGTGGTCAATACATTGCAGTCAGTGATGGTGACCGGCTGGTGCGTTTATGGGCGGTGCGGGAGGGTACGCTGGTTGCCGAGATTGAGCTGGCATCTCAACCGATTGCGCTGCAATTTGATTCTACCGGTGCCTGGCTGGTAACACAGGATGCAGCCTATACACTGCAGTTGTGGAGTTCTGGCGGCCAGCCGACACCAATGATGACTCGTTCTGCAAATAGTGTCTGGCAGGTGGCATTCGATCCGGCCGGTCACGCGATGATGCTGGGGTCTGTTTCACACGGTTTTGAGGTGATCGATCTTGCTCAAGGTACACGTATTGGTATGCCTTTCAGGCATGGTACGCCGGTTGCCGAGCATGGCAACAAGGAGCGGGTAGAGCTTTCTTCTTCTTTGGGTCTGGCGGTTACCTATGATGGTGAGGCCGCGATCAGAATCTGGGAGGCACCGCAGTTGAATCCGGCGCCAGATGATGCGGCTGCCAGCCTGGCGCGAAGCTCGGGTACGGTGACTGCGATCAGCCAGGATGGGCAGCAGCTTGCATTCGGAACGACAAACGGAGATATCCGGATCACTCCGCTGGATCTGCCGACACTTTTTGTTGCGGCGGGCGATGTCGAGCCGGGGTTAATCGGCCATATGTCGCCTGTCACCAGTGTTGTATTCGATTCAAGCGGACGTTTGCTCGGCACAGGCTCTCTGGATGGCCGCGTACGAGTTTGGGAAACTGTTACCGGCGCTCCACGGGGATTTTTTGCCGGTCACGGCGATGGCGCTGTGCATGACATGATTTTTTCAGAAGACGGTTTATATCTTGTTTCAGCAAGCCGTAGCACGGTAATGGTGACTCATGCAGGTACTGGTGAAGTACTCGCTCAGTTGCGTATTCAAGGTGAAAACCCGCAGCTTGCTTTGGGATCTGATGGCGAGATGGTTTATGTCGCCGGTGACCGGGATGGCGTAACGAGCTGGCAGTGGCGCGATGGCGAAATAAGAATGTTCACCGGGTTTGAGCAAGGTGTTCAAAAACTGGCTGTAACACCGGGTGGCAATCTGATGGTGACAGTCGGAGAAGAGCGGTTGATCACATTGTGGGATGTTGCGGAGGAGGGTCACCGCCGACAGGCTCAGGTGCGGATACCGGGAGCAGTTGATGCACTTTGGTTTACACCGGACAACCGGAGCGTCGTTGTACAGTCAGGTTCTTGGTTGTACAAACTATCCGCAGGGTCAGCGGGTCTTTCCGCCTCGGTAACCCGTTTGCTGCCCGATGTTCCCCAGGCAGTGAAATTCATGGTTGCCGAAAATCAATTGCTGCTGGTAACGCATCCGTACTCAGCAAGACCGCAGATACAACGCATCGACCTTGCAGAGTCCTGGGCAGAGCCTGTAGATCAGTCAGCAGACGAGTTAACGCCGATATTGGAGGAGCGACTACAACTAACACTCAACGCCTGGGGCGAACCCCAAGTATTGCGCTCTTTCTAGTATCCGATGGGGTCGGACCTCGGTAACTAGCTGATTATCCTATACTATTCCCCTGATTAGCTAGCTGAATTTGCCTTAGACCCGGCTTTTTGCGGGTAAAATGGGGCTTCTAAGCACTCTCACTCCATCCGGTTTAGCTAACTTGCTTAGAGTAGGGTTTTCGACCCTGAAAACATGGTTTTAAGTAGAATTTTGGCAGCATATATCCCACTTACATTTTGTTAATCAGTGGGTTGCTGAGGTCTGACCCCAATAGGTATTTCTTTTATGTGTAAATCGCGTTGTGGGAACGGGATACTGATTCCCTTCTCGTTAAACGCTTTGTAGATACTGCAGTTTAGTTCATGGGTGAGCAGGCCACGGTATTCGGGTTTTTCTATCCAGCACAATAGTTCGAAGTCCAGGCTGGAGTCTCCGAAGCGACGGAACCGGACTCTGGGAGCCGGCAGGTCGCAGATTTTTTGGTGATTTTCGGCCTCGGCTTGCAGCGTGTTCATAACCAGATCGATATCCGACCCGTATGCGACACCTACAGCGACACGGATTCGGTATTTTTCGGATCGTCCGGCGGTTTCATTGATGATCATAGCGCTTCCCATGACACCGTTCGGGATTGCTACCTCGACATCATCACGGGTGAGTATTCTGGTGCTGCGCAATCCGATGTGGGTGACTTCACCACGCTCACCACTATTCAGATTGATGTAGTCGCCGATTTTATACGGCCGGTCGGCGAGGATAGCAACTCCGGCAAACAGGTTTGCCAAAGTGTCCTGGGCGGCGAAACTCAGTGCCAGTCCAACAATACCGGCGGAGGCTACCAGGCCGGTTACATTGATATCCCAGGCAACCAGGATCGAATAGGCTCCTGCTATCAGCACGATTACGAACATCAGGTTATTCAGCAGCGGCGCAGTGCTTGGCTGGACAAATGTGAACCGTGTTGTGCTGCGGCTGAAAATCTCGAGTAACAAGCGAGATACTCTGAGTCCTAAAACCAGCCAGGTCAGAATGAGAATGGTTTTCAGAATTGAAAGGGTGACGGATTGCAGGGCAGGGGAAATATCAAGCCGGTAAGTGGCCAGTGTCATTCCGATGATGGCAACGGTAACAAAAACCGGACGATGCACCATCGAGACAAGCCGGTCGTCGAAATCAGTTGTAGTTTGTTTCACAATACGGCTCAACATGCTGGTAAGCAGGGCACTGGTGAGCTTTGCCAGGATCAGGAATACGACGATGATGCCAAAGGCCTGAACAAGGTGATTCGGGCCAAGCAGGGTGATCCACTCCTGCGTCAGCCTGCTGATATTTTCCATTTGTCAGTTCTCCCTGCTTCCGCAATTTGTCTCTGCTTTTCGTGACAGTATACGCAATGCTGCCAGCAATTCTTGCTGGCGGCAGCTCTGTGCACACAGGGAAAAAACAACCCAAAAAAAAGCGGCCCTTGCCACGAGGACGAAGGGCCGCAATGCGGAGGAATTCGTTAGCCTAGAAAATGGTTTCGCCCTTTGGCTGAGCCTCGTCTTCTATCGCATAGGTGCGTACACCATTCGCTGACGCGGCGCGTTTGGTCGGCATTTGCCATTGCAAAACGGGTGCAGTCGCGGTCAGCACATCAATGAAATGACGTGCCTGAAAGGGTGCGGGAATTGTTGTATCACGCAAGATTCCCTCAATGGTTACCTGACCACTGTTGTAGTACGCGAAATTGGCTTTCTTGTCGATCGAGAGCACTGCGCCCTCTATAGAAACGCCGGCAAAAAGTCCGCGACTGCGTGAGTAGGAATAGATTTCAGATTTCAGATTCAGGTCGACGCCGGCCGAGGCATATCTTCCGACCGGACCAGCGGCCACGGCAGCATCGGCTCCAAGAGTCAGCTTGCCGTTGGCGATGTTTTCCAGGCCTTTTCGTGACTTGAATACCAGGATAATGTCAGTGGCCTGAGCACCGATCTGCCAGCCGATACTGCCACTGCCAATGGTAATGAAAGTCGGGTTGCCCCAGCGTCCGTCCGGCTGGCGCACCACCAGCAGACCCTTGCCGTAGGAGGCACCGACAATAAACCCTGCCTTGATCACATTTGGAATCACCGCCACACCATAGGCTCGCTTGAGCAGGCTGGGTGGAATGGCTTGTTCCGGAATTCGGTTGATCTGTTGCAGCACTTCGGTTGCCGCATCAACGCGGCGATCCAGATCGTTTGCTGCAAGCGCGCTGGACATCTGGCCGACAACCACCAGTGTGATGAGTGCAGTTATATACTTCGTCATATCGCCTCCTGAGATCGCGGTTGTTCGCGGTCTTTCTTGACGAGACCTTTCCGGTTCACTATGTAATCCCTGTCATCAGAGCGGTAAGCACCCCGAGCCCGTACGTCTAATTTAACTTAATTCAGCAACTTATATAAGCCTGTTTGTGATGGATTTGAGAAAACTGCCCTAAGCCCTTGTCCTATAACTTGTTCGGACAAGATCAGGTACTTTGACGGAAGCTCGTATTTGCCTTGGTTTCAGCGGTTTCGGGTGGTGCAGAGATTGCCTGGATTACGATTCACTGGTTAAATATCCAGTCACGAGCCCGCAGATATTGACCCCGCGATTAGCATGAAAATCGACATTATCCTCGAACCTGACCAGACACCTGCGCAGATTGCGGAACTCGGCCGGTTAGCAGAAAGCTACGGAATCAACACCCTGTGGGCAACAAACTATGCCTCCGCAAGGGATGCTTTCATGAGTATGGTGCCCATGGCGCAGGCTACCAGCAGAATAGGAGTTGGTGTTCTGGTGGTGAGTCCCTGGGAAATGCACCCGCTCAAAATGGCAAATTCATTGATGACCTTGAACGAGTTTGCCAATGGTCGGGCGCAGATGGTGATCAGCGCCGGCGGTGAATGGTGCGGCGTGATGGGAGCATCACCAGCCCGGCGGGTGCGGGCAGCACGGGAAACAGCAGAAATCATGAAAGCCGCTTTTAGCGGTGAGCCGGTAAACTTTGATGGCGCTTTATACAAGGTCAGAGGATACCGCCCGAACTGGCCCGTCGGCGCACCACCGAGGATTTACATCGGTGCCAGCAAGCCACAGATGATTCGTATGGCCAGGGGTGTAGCTGATGGTTTGATGATGAGTGATGTGGTACCAGAGACTGTTGCACAGGGTGTTGCCGTCATGCGGCAGGCAGAGACAGAAAATAAATGTTCAGGGGAACCATTTCCGGTCAGTAACTTCTGGGCCTGGCATGTGAAAAAAGATCGGGCGGTTTCATTCCACGAGGCACGGCGGGAAATGATCCTGCGTGGCTGGCTGGTCAAATTTCATCTGTCACCATTTCTCAGTGACGAGGATTGTGCCCTGGTAGAAAAACACAAGAACGCTTTTCTCAAGGCATACCAGGACAGATCAGGCGATATCGAGGGCGTACCGCAACGCATTATCGATCAGCTGATTGATTGCATCACTTTCAGCG
This sequence comes from Gammaproteobacteria bacterium, assembly GCA_024277915.1. GTDB lineage: Bacteria > Pseudomonadota > Gammaproteobacteria > Steroidobacterales > JAJRUG01. The sequence continues at coordinate 55,785 of JAJRUG010000028.1, read as the reverse complement.
GGTCCGACGATGATATTGAGCGGCACGCAGAGAGCTTGCGCCGCTTCGAGGCAGCAGGACTGACAGAGATTGCGTTACGATTGCATGACAATCAGGCTGAATCACTGCGAATGATCGGAGAGCGACTGCTCCCTGCAGCATTCGCAGCCCGATAAATATTTCAACCGGGTGATGGACGGAGATTCCGGGTTACTTGATGCGCCAGGTTCGCTATTCTCTACTCTGGACAAATACATCGAATGCTGATTATCGCTCCGATACAATGCCCAACCGGCAGGTATCAGGAAGGCGAGGAGGACTGCTCTTGAATCGTTCAATTCCACTGATGCTGGTTATGCTGGCATCGATCTTTATGAGTCAGGCTGGTTTGGCAGAACGGCCGCGAATATATGCGATTACCGGCGCGAAGATTGTTACCGCTCCCGGCCAGGTGATCGATGACGGTATTGTCGTCCTGCGCGACGGGCTGATTGATGCTGTTGGTGCCGGAGTGAAAGTGCCTGCTGATGCTGAAGTCATTGAAGCAGAAGAAGGCTGGACGGTTTATCCGGCATTCATTGATGCAGCCTCAACCGTGGGACTCGAAGCGCCGGCCAATGCCGGGCCAGGCAGTCGCGGTGGCGGCGCGAGTAAAAGTCGTCCCGGTGCACCCAACGAGCTGGCTCCGGTGCACCCGGAACAGGCAGTAGTGGATAAAATCAATACCGGGCACGCCAGTGTTAAAAAGCACCGGGAGCTTGGTTTTGGAGCGGCTCAGGTATTACCAGCCAAAGGCGTTTTCCGCGGGCAGTCTGCGGTGCTTGCACTTCGGGCAGGCGCCGCACAACAATTGATTCTGCGGGATCGTGCTGCCCAGGTCATCGCTCTTGAGGCGAGTTCATTTATGGCACGGCAGTATCCATCATCGAAAATTGGCGCCATGGCTGTGGTTCGCCAGTCATTCGTCGATGCACGACGCCAGGTTGAGTGGCAACAGCGCTATGCTTCGAATGCTGCCGGTATGCTACGGCCCGAATTCCGCTCTTCCGATGCAGCTCTGGCGGATGTGCTGGCAGGCAAGGTGCCGGTGATTTTCGTCTCCGGTGCAGCACTTGATCCTGCCCGGTTCAGCGGCCTGTCAACAGAGTTCGGATTGACTGCAGTGACCCTTGCACGTGGTCTGGTCGACAGCGTTGATGATTTGAAAGCGGCAGGAATGCCGGTGTTATTACCCCTGGAAATGCCTGCCAAGCCGGGGCTCGATAACCCGGACGAAGTGCAGGACGTTGGCATGAAGGCGATGCAACAGTATCTTCTGGCTCCGGGATTGCCGGCGGCATTGGTTGATGCCGGTGTTGAGTTTGCTCTGGTGACCGGAGGAATGAAAAGCACTCGCAAGTTTTCTGAAAACCTCGCCCAGGCAGTTGCAGCCGGTTTTGGTGAAGACCAGGCGCTTGCAGCGTTGACGACGATTCCTGCCAGACTGCTGGGGCTATCCAGCGTACTGGGTACTATTGAAGCCGGCAAGCAAGCCAATTTGCTGATTGTTGAGGGCGATCTGTTCGTCAAGAAGCCGGCCTTCAGGCATATTTTCGTGGATGGCTATCACGAGAAAATAAAGGCGGAAGAAAGCAAAGGTGATCCTGATGCAGTAGTCGACCCCCGTGGAACCTGGGAAATCACTACTGACGTGATGGGTCGTTCGAGTGAATCGACCTGGACTATTTCCGGCCACAAGGATGAGTGGAAGGGGTTTAGCGAAGGAACGCGTGCAGGCAAGAGTGATTTCACCAGTATCGAATTGCTCGGTAATGCCATGACTGTAGTCAGGAGTACCCCGAACGGTGATATAGAGATCACAGTGATCGTTACCGGCGAAACCCTGTCAGGAGAAACGACCATGGAGTCGCCGCGTGGCTCAGTCAAAATTGAAGTTGAAGGCCGCAGAATCTCCGGGCCCGAAGGTGAAGAACAATGAGCACTAACACCATGAACAACGGATCAGATAATTATTCGCCAGGTGCAATGAGCCAGGACATCGGTTTAACGAAAAGCATGGCTGCTTTTCTGTCCCTGGTTTTCGTAGTGGCCTCAGCATTGGTCTGGAGTACATCGAACGCAGCTTCCGATCTGGAAAAAGCGCTCACCATCGAGACTTTTCCACCGCCACCCGGAACACCGTCACAGGTACTGATCCGCAACGCAACGATCTGGACCATGGAGGCAGATGGCATCGTTGCGGGAGTCGATCTGCTGCTTAAGAATGGCAAGATCAGTGCTTATGGCAAGGATCTTAAGGCGAGCCGGGATGCCCTGGTGATCGATGCGACCGGCATGCATGTGACCCCCGGGATCATTGATGCACACAGCCATAGTGTCACCGAGAACACGGGTATTAACGAAGGTGTACCCAGTGTCAGCTCGGAAGTGCGCGTCGAAGACATCCTTGAACCAGGTGCAAAAGCAATTTATATGCAGCTGGCAGGCGGTGTCACGACCATTCATATTTTGCATGGCTCCGCCAATGCCATCGGCGGACAGAACGCAATAATCAAATTGCGTTGGGATGCCGAGACACCCGATGAGCTGAAATTTGCTGGTGCGCCGCCGACCATAAAATTCGCGCTGGGAGAAAACCCGAAGCAATCCCGTTTTTCCGGTGGCCCGGGCAGGCAGGCGCGCTATCCCAAGACACGAATGGGCGTTGCTGCGATCATTAGAGACAGCTTTGAGCAGGCTGTGCAGTACCGGGATGAATGGCAGCGCTACGAGTCGCTGTCACGGAGACAGCAGAAACGGGAAATTCCGCCAAGAAGTAACTTGCGACTGGATGCCCTGGTCGAAGTGCTCGAAGGCAAGCGTACGATTCACGTCCATGCCTATCGGGCGGATGAAATACTGATGTTGATACGTCTGGCCGAGGAGCTGAATTTCAAAGTCGGTACTTTTCAGCATGTGCTGGAGGGCTATCAGGTTGCCGATGAAATTGCAGCACACGGTGCGAACGGCTCAACTTTCTCGGACTGGTGGAGTTATAAAATGGAGGCCTTTGAGGCAATTCCCTATAACGCTGCTTTGATGGAGGAGCGTGGAGTCGTGGTCAGTCTGAATTCCGATGACTCGAATCTCGCTCGCAGGCTCAACCTGGAGGCCGCCAAGACCATCAGATACGGCGGCATGGCACCGGAGCAGGCAATGGCCATGGTAACGATCAATCCGGCCATACAACTCGGGATACAGGATCGTGTTGGTTCACTCGCGGTTGGCAAGGATGCTGATATTGTAATCTGGAACGGCGATCCGCTGAGTGTATTCAGTCGGGTGAGCAATACTTTCGTCGATGGTCAGTTGATGTTCAGCCGCGAAACAGATGAGGCACATCGGGCTGTGGTAGCCGCTGCGCGTGCCACACTGATCGCCGAGATTGGTGGCGATGCGAAGGATGAAGAAGCTGATGCCGGTTTCACTGTTTCGAATCCGGAGTACGCGGGGCTTGAATACAGTTATGCACCCGCAGGATCATTGGGGCAGGTGAACCGGCCTGTGGCGATTATTGGTGCAACTGTTCATCCGATCGATGCTCCGGCGATAGAGAACGGTATCGTTGTATTCGAGCAGGGGAAAATTGTTGCAGTAGGCGACAGTAGTACCGAGGTTCCCGCATCGGCTGAACGCATTGACGCGACAGGCAAACATCTGTGGCCTGGAATCATTCACGCAAATACAGTGCTCGGGATCCATGAGATTGATAGCGTGGCCGGGTCGGTGGATGTCGCTGAAACCGGTGATATCAATGCCGATATTGATGTGTCGGTGGCAATCGATGCGAGCAGCACGCATTTCCCGGTCGCACGTTCGGGTGGCATTACTCATGCGATCGTCGTGCCATCAGGAGGCATGGTGGCCGGCACGACATCGCTGATTCGCACCGATGGCTGGACCTGGGAAGAAATGACTGCCGTACGTCGCCACTCACTGGTGCTGCGCTGGCCTGATCCTGTTCCGGCACGCTATGCAAGGATGCTGGGCAGGGGAAATGAAAGTCTTGCGGACCGGAAAAAAGCCACCAGGGAACAGCTGGAAAAATTTGATAAATTACTCGATGGCGCCAGAGCCTACGGGAAGGCGCTTGCTGATTCTGACCAGAAGCCCGAGTTTGACCCGCAACTTGATGCGCTGTTACCTGTGATTAATGGAGAGCGGCCGCTGTGGGTGTCGGCAACCGAGAAGCATTCGATCATCTCTGCAGTCGAGTGGGTAGAAAAACGCGGGCTGCGCATGGTTCTGCTGGGCGGGCGGGATGCACATCTGGTTACCGATATTTTGGCCGGCAAGATTCCGGTGGTGTTGACCAGTATTACCAGCGATCCTCCACGTCCGGATGATCCCTACGATGTGCTGTATTCAATACCCGCCAGGCTTGAGCAAGCAGGAGTGCTGTTCGCCATGGCCAGCGGCACCCGAACCGGTGGTTCATCCAATGCCCGCCAGGTCGCCGGCTTTGCCGGCCTGGCATCAGGCTTTGGTCTGGATAAAGAGGCGGCCTATCGTTCCATTACGCTGAACCCTGCGAAAATACTCGGAGTGGATGATGCGCTTGGCTCGATCACGCCCGGCAAGAGCGCCAGCCTGGTGTTGACGGACGGTGATATTCTCGAACTGTCGACAAGCATCGAGCAGGTCTGGATAGATGGTCACGCATCATCGATGGATGATGTGCATAAGAGTGCATATCGGAAATGGCAGTCAAGGCCACAGCCTGTCGTCAGCCAATGATGGACTGATATTGAATAGCCATTGGCGCTATGACTGTTTGTTGTATGCCGGGAACATTGGTTAAGCTGGTGTTCAGGCGGGTGCGGTAGGCTGTATGCGATGATGGTTTCCAGATTTTTCCAGCGAGCAGTGGTCGGCGTATTTCTGACGCTGGCATTGTGCGCCTTGAATCCGGCATTCGGGCAGGCGGGCGATATGAAGTATTCGCTCGATGATGCGGTAAAAATGGTCAGGGAAAGAACCGGTGGCGAAGTAGTGCGTGCCGAGACCAGGGAACAATCCGGCCGCCTGGTTCATCGAATCAGAATCATGACTAAAGACGGTCGGGTTCGCACTTTCAATATCGATGCGCGAACCGGGAAGCCCAGGTAGCGCATGCGCCTGCTGATCGTCGAAGACGACAGGGCGCTGCGTGAGACGCTGGCAGCGCAGCTGCGCGATGCAGGGTTTACCGTGGATGAAGCGGGTACTGCGGCGGAAGGCGAATATTTTGCAACGGAATTTGCCGTCGCGCTGGCGATCATAGACCTGGGGTTGCCTGACAAATCCGGTATGGAACTGATCGCGGGATTGAGAGAGTCCGGTCAGGCATTTCCTGTTTTGATACTGACGGCGAGGGATCGCTGGCAAGACAAGGTAGAGGGATTGAATGCCGGTGCTGACGACTACGTCGCCAAACCATTCAATATCGAAGAGCTCACCGCCCGGATCAATGCGTTGCTCAGACGTTCCGGCGGCTGGGCGCAACCGGTTATCCAATGGGGGCCGGTATCCTGCGACACCCGGTCACAGGAAGTCCGGCTTTCAGACCAACTGGTTGAATTGACCGCGTTCGAATTCCGCGTACTGGAATCCCTGTTGATACGAAATGGTCAGGTGGTGACCAAGGCAGAGTTGACTGACCAGCTTTACCATCAGGACTTTGAGCGCGATAGTAATGTGATCGAAGTCCTGATTACCAGGCTGAGGAAGAAGCTCGATCCGGATCGCGAACTGGGATTGATTGAAACACTTCGTGGCAGGGGCTATCGCATTCCGAAGCGTCCGGACGAAAACCCGGATGACGCTGCGAAATCATCAACAGAATGAAAGGCAGGCCAAATTCGCTATCCACCCGGTTGCTGGTAACGACTTCCATACTGCTGGTTGCTGCTTTCGCGATTCTTATCGGTTTACTGGATACCGTATTCCGGCAGACAAGTGAAAATGCGATCCAGGAGTTGCTGGAGGTGCATGTGCTCGCACTGATAGGAGCGGCCGAGCCAGGGGAGGATGGTGGCCTTGAGTTCCCCGGTCAGCTCCCCGAGCCAAGGTTTAACAATCCCGGGTCCGGCTTGTATGCAGAGGTCGTGGCCGGGGATGGCCGCCGGCTGTGGCGTTCTCCTTCTGCAGTGGGGGTCACCGTTGCACAGGGTCCGTCTTTGTACGCTGGTGACCATCGGCTGATGAAAACCGGCATTGCCGATGGTATTGAAGCACTGGTGCTGGGTGTTGGTGTGATATGGGAGGTTGAGCCGGGCGTTGCATACCGTTATCAATTTTATGTCGCCGAAAATCTCGATGCCTATTGGCGTCAACTTGATCAGTTTCGCCGACAATTGTTTGGCTGGTTTTCAGCGGTGATGCTGGCGCTGGTCATCGGTGTGTATGTGCTGCTTCGATGGTCGCTGTCTCCACTCAGGCGGCTGGCCGGCGAGATTGCTGCGGTTGAGCGGGGTGAGCGGGAAAACCTCAGCAGGAACTATCCTCGTGAATTGATCGGTGTTGCGAAGAACCTCAATGCCCTGGTCGACTCGGAGCGGCAAAGAATGACCCGGTATCGAACCACCATGGATGACCTGGCGCATAGCATCAAGACGCCATTGGCTGTTTTGGGCAGCGAGTTGCAGCGTTCCGGCCCGGATCATGAGGTGTTGGAAAAACAGGTAGGGCGCATGCATGCGGTCATCGACTATCAGCTGCGCCGGGCGGCAGCCACTGGTCCCCGAACCATCGCTGCGAAGCCGGTGGCGCTGGCTCCTGTCGCGCGTGAGGTCGCCGGAAGCCTGCGCAAGATTTATCTCGGAAAAGAAGTGGACGTGCAGATCAATGTGAAGGGTGATGAAAAGTATCCAATGGAGAAGGGGGACCTGTACGAGCTATTCGGGAACCTGATGGACAATGCGTGGAAGTGGTGTGCCGGCAAAATAGAGATTGCGGTGAGCAGGGAGTCCGGGTCAGACAAGAATTGGTTGGTGCTGAGCGTTGCGGATGACGGGCCGGGGATACCGGATGATCAGGCCGGGAAAGTATTTGGCCGCGGTGAGAGGAGTGACCAGCGGGGGGAGATCAAGGGGCAGGGGATTGGGCTGGCGGTGGTTGAGGAGATTGTCAGTCTGTATTCGGGGACGGTGATGATCAGGCGGTCTGAATCAGGGGGAGCGTTGATTGAAGTTCGGTTACCGGTGTCTTAGCGTTTGTGTAGGTCGCGCACCGGTTTGAATCCGGGTGCCAATAGCCCGGCCTAGCCTGTCCGATCCCTTTTTGACGGGATGGCTCCCTGCGGTCCGCTTTATTCCCTTCAAAAAGGGATCGGACAGGCTAGGCCGGGGTTTGCCGCGAGGTTTGTGTATCGGGTGAATTGCGATACGTTTGGAGGCTGATGGCAAGATTGGGTCTTGAATATCATGGCACAGGTCGTTGAAAATGGCGGGTTGGCCGTGCATAGTCAGCTGATTATTGCGGTGTGTTTTGAAGAAGGTTGTATTGGTTAATGGCGGTTTACGAAAGCTTCTCTGAAATCCCTGATCAATGCCGTGAGTTGCTTGGTTATTCCGGAAGTCAGAGTCTTTTTTTTTCGCAACCCTGGTTTGAGAATTATGTTCAGACAGTGGTTTCTGATAGCGACCGGGTCAGGATTTTCTCGGCTTCCCCGGATGAATCATGCAATGCAGATATTTTGTTGCCGCTGTGCAGTCATGAACAATCCGGCCTGATTGCGCCCAAGACTCTTTCCGGGCTGGCTAATTTCTATTCGTCCAGATTTGAACCGCTTGTAAAGCATCTGTCTGATATTCCTTCAAAGTCGGTCAGGGCAATGGTTGCGGAGATCGTTGCCGAAAAGCCCGGTTGGGATGTGGTCGATATTTCTCCATACCGGTTCGATAGTGCCGTACTGCAGGAACTGGGTGATGCTTTTTCCGGGCATCGCTGGGCCTTGCAGAAGTACTTTTGCTTCAGGAACCTTTTTCTGGAAAATGAATATCAGGATTTCGATTCCTATTTATCTACCAGAAGCTCGAAAATTCGCAAAACTACTGCAAACCGGGTGAGGAAATTTGACCGGGATCCGGAAAACCGGTTTGAGATCATCACGTCTGTGGACGGACTGGATGCCGGAATGGAATTGTTTGCTGTTTTATACGAAATGCGCTGGCAGAAACCGGAACCCTATCCGGAGTTTTTGCCGGGGCTTGCGAAGCTGTGTGCTGAGCAGGGATGGTTAAGGTTGGGGATTGCCAGAGTCGGGGATCGCCCGGTCGCAGCGCAATTCTGGATTGTAAAGGATGGTGTTGCGTATATTTTCAAGGTTGCTTACGACCCGGAATTCACCAAAATGTCTGCGGGTACCGTTGCGTTGTACAAGATGTTCCAGCATGTTCTTGATAATGAAAAAGTGAACGAGATTGATTTTCTGACGGGTGATGATGGTTATAAAAGAGACTGGATGGACGATTCGCGGGATATGACCGGTATGATGGCGTTTAACACCAGGTCTGCAAGGGGGTTGATTGCTGCGTCTCGGCATATTGGGGGGAGGGCAATCAAAAAGTTTGTGGGGCGGGTCACTCGCAAGTAAGTTGCTGGCGGCGAATGGTTCAATGCCCTGCAGGTTTCTGACTGTCTTCATGCATTTTTATCAGGAACGAGCGTATTGCCTGCTGTGCTTCTTCCTGCGGCATCAGTCGCTGCTGCTCCATTAACAGCGCCATGTCCCGAAGTGATCGCTTGCCGTCAATCATCGACATGATGAAGGCATGAATTCGTGTGGACAGGGCCTGGACCTGAAAGGACTGGCTTTGCGGGACCGGGTCGTTACCGGTTACCAGCCAGTCGGGTAGTGCTGTGTGACGCTGCCGGCGGGCTGCATTCTCATTCTTGGTGGCGGTGATGGTAACAACCTTTTCCTGCCGGGCATGACGGCTGTAAGGAGACCGCATATAAGGTATTTCATCTTGTCGGGAATCAAGCGACTTAAAACCGCTTTGTGCTATTACCGCCAGACTTTCCTCAAGGCTGTAGCATTTCGATTTCCGGTCATGGGCGAAACTTAATGACCCGAAGCAAATCCACTGGCCATCCGGTTTTAATAATCGATTCACTTCGGCCGCAGTTCGCCCCAGGTCAGTCGGCAGGATGTCGACCAGCCAGGGAGTGATCACGATATTGAAGCTTCCTGCAGAGAATGGTGGCCGTAAGGCATCTCCCAGCACGCATTCAAATCTGTCCCCGACCGGCGCTGGTGCCGCGAGCGTACCCAGTCGAGCGCAGTCTTCAATAGTAACGGGAGCGATTGGAAATTCGTGTAACTTGATGGTTGCTCCCCGCATCAGGCGTTGTGCGAGCAGTAACAGCATGGGGTTGAAATCAAGAGCAACGGTGAGTTCACTGTTGAGCCTGGTATGCAGGTCGTAGGCGAGTCGTCCGGCACCTGCGCCAAGTACCAGGATTGTTCCGTGATTGCCAGATGCGTTGATCGTGTCTGTGACGAGATTTGCAGATCGCTCATTTTCGTCATTGCCCCATTCCCAGTCACGGTGAATATTGGCGTAGTAGGTATTCAGTGCCTGGTCAGAGGGCAGCCGCGTACGCAGTGCCAGATAAGACTCATGCGTGGCTTGTAATCGCCCCAATTCCAGAGGAGTGAGTAATTCTTGCAGGTTTCCGGCATGGCTTCGGTAAGCTTGACGGAGCAATTCAAGTCGCTGTCTGGTTAATTCAAGAAGATCCGGTTCATTCAGCTCGTCGCTGATTTTCTCTGCGTCATGTTCGAGTTTCTGGAGCAGGAAGTGCAGACGACCCCGCCATTCACCCAGCGTTGCTTCCGGTTCGGAAAACAGGCAGGGAATACCATCAAGCTGAGGATAGCTGACCTTGCAGGCCGGGCAGGAAAGATCTGCGCCCTTGTGTTGCTCCAGAGTCTTGTCACATCGTGGACAAGCAAGAATCGAAATAATCGCTTTTTCGCTACTCAGTGCTCACACCCTGAACCCAAACAGCTCCTGAGGCTGCCCTAACCGCCAATCACGCCATTCACTATCGGATTGAATGCTATCAGGCTGTCGCGCAATGTCGAGTTACCCAGGCCATGGCCTGGAAACCGTGTTGGGAAATCTCCCTGTGTTCCATGTAGCGCCATGTAGTTCAGGATCACTGTTTCTACCAGCAGATTGACGTTGTTGGCCGCCGGAGTGCTGGACGTTTCGACCGATCCATCCGCCCGGAAGTACCCGATTTGCTGGTTAGCTGCCTGTATATCCGGACTACCGCCGATAATCTGAGGCGGACTACCAGGGTTGTAGACCAGGAAGAACGATGCAGCAGTCGAGCTGTTGTCACTGGTCCATTCGCCCTTGCCGCGACCTGCCACAGAGTTGTCCACCACACCGTCACTCGATAACGAACCATCACTGAACACATACATCATCAGCGGAATTCCCGCGCCATTGTTTGCCCGGGCAGCGTATTCCAGGCAAGCGCCCATGCAGCGTCCTGCCAATTCGTCCTTGATCTCGCCTTCGGCACGGGCGCCACCATGGTAATCGTACCCGCCCATGGTGATGGTTCCTGCACCCGCGAAGCCGTTGATCACCAGCTTCATCACTGCTGCGGTTTTTCTGAACTCGGATTCAGCATCAAATTCTGCCTGGGTAAATATTCCGCCCGGGCCCACAATGTCGGTATCCAGAGCTGGATCCAGGGTTGATGGATCACCGAATCGATCGGCAATATCAGCAGACTTTACATACCCGCAACGAATAAGCTCCTCCACGACCTCGTCGCGGGTGAGTAGCGGATCTTTCGGATCAGGGTAGTTAAGCCCGGTACTTACCCGGGCAAGTTTCTGGTCAGTGATACGTTGTATTGATTCCATCACCGCAACGGCATCATCCTGTCCGAGCAGACCAACCAGCTGACCGGTATCGACCAGGCCGGTGACGTCGCTGGGGCGATCTACTTTAGTAGGCCGGAATTCCGGATCGATCATAGCCAGCGGAGCCACAGAACTGCCGCCCGAGTCTGAACTTTGCGAGCCGATTAGCGTCAGCAGAGAACCATCTGACCCGGCCCGCTGAATACCGTACATCGGGTTGTGCGGATTGTTGGAGGTATCATTGTCGGAGCGTGCGGGTATCACAGCACCATTGATGCTGGTTGCGGTTCCCGGTGAAATACTGCCGTTGATGCCCCTGAGAAATGCACTATCACGATGGAAGGATAGTCCCAGACTGGAATCAATGAAGTCGAGGTTGGTGATTGGATCAATCACAGAGGGAATCATGTCGCCCGGCAATCCCATCCGGCTGTAGCCGGAGGTACTAAGGAAATCGAGCTGCCCTCCCTGCCCGCCGACAAGCACGTTCGAGCCTGCCATGCTGGCGCCACCAGCGAGATCGAAGCAGATAAACGGCACCTTGCCGGCACCCAATGTGGAGAATCCGCAGGCGGTTTTAAGTGCTTCCATGTCAGGAGACAAAGCCGCATAGGCGGCCCGTGGATCTGCAAACAGGCTCATCACCCCGCCGCCAAGCACAGCAGCAGAGCCCGCCATGAATCCCTGCGAGATAAACTGCCGTCGCGTCACCGGTCGCGGGTGATCGGCATGTCGCAACGGATCGCTCCAGTGCCTGATTCTGCGTTTTCGTGCCATGTTGGTTTGCCTCTATACCTTGTGTATGTGGTTGCGCGGGTTACTGCAATAGCATGACGCCGCTACCGAGAACCGCTGCGCAGACGGCTTTGGTAATATCCTCTGTCCGTTGCGACGAGCTGTCGTCAGCGGCAATAAGACGATCAATGAGCGCGTTGAGTTCTGTTTCGACTGCTGCAAAGGCCGGTTGTGACCCCAGGCCAATGTTCATGACATTGTTGATCAGCGGTTGAATCACATCGTCCCGGCCAGCGACCGAAAATGCAGAGCTTGGTATGACTCCAAAGTTGAAGCCGGCGAAATAGGCAGCTCTTAATCCGCTGTCTGCTACTAGTGCATTGCAATACTCAATGGCCAACTGGGCTATGCCAATTTCATGGGCGGAGACAAATGTGTCGATGCGCTCCACGGTTGGCAATTGCTGCTTGACCAGGAGATAGGTAGCCGCAACATCAGGTTCTGTTGTCGGCACGGTAGTGACGACTGACATCGTCATGTTGATTTCATCGAAGGTGCGCAGGCCGATATCAGACTCGGGCAAGCTATCCGGTGGCGGCGGGGGTACCAGGGGTGCTGGTTCGGTGACAACATTGGTGCTGCTACCCAGCAGCTCAAAGGTCAGGAAGAACTGATCGTTAGCGGGCCCCTGTTCAAGGGGGATCACTGTTCCCAGACTGGACAATACTTGCCCGGTCTGAGCGCTATAGTTGCCTGTCGAAACCTGCGTGATGAGGTTTTTATATGCCTGTCCGACCACTGCCTCGGCACCATTGATGCCAATTCGCATTTTCTCGACCGGGATACCATCAGGTTGGGCATTGCCGTCCAGACTGATAAATACCGGGGTGTTAAACAGGTAGCTGTATGAATCGAACTGACTCACTTCAAACATCACATAGCTTTGGGGAATATTGACATGCTCTGTAACATTGAAGAGCAGGAAGAATTTCTCGCCCACGCCCACATCAAAGTTCTGACTAATCTGCTCTGGTGTCAGCACGCGGTTATGGATGGCGACCATTCGAATCACACCCGTCCACTGGCGATTTCCGGAAACCTCGTTACCGAGCACCAGTGCAAATGTGTCATCCCAGTCAGTCAGCGTACCGCCGGTGCTGGTATCCAGATCATCGGTAAATGTGCCGTTGACATAGATGCGTCGCCCGTTGACCGGATCATAGGTTGCAACCACATGCTGCAGTGTCGCTTGCAGGTCCTCATCGGTGTCTAGTGTCGACAACCCGGGTGTGCCGTTGCCGTCAGTGGCACTGCTGCGGTTGTAGAAATCATAGCTATAGAGGGTCTGGCCGAGATTGAAATTCCGTGCATCGGGGCCTGCCGAATAGCTGACAATACGCGTGTCCTCCTGACCGACATTCGCAGGTGCCACCCACGCTTCGATAGAATACTCACCGGTACCCTTGATCAGGTCATTCAGTTTTCTGCTGGTCGTAGTGGAGCCCTGGGCCTTGCCGCTGATGATATTAATGCCCCAGCCACCGACCCACTGGACATCACCCGACAGGGTCAGGTCAATTGCCGGGTCCAGTCCGCTGGTGTCGAACGCTGTCGAGCCCTGGCCCGCCTTGAATTCATACAAGGCGATCTGATTGGCTTCGTAGCGGTTACCGCCGCTGGCAATCGTGCCGTCATACAGAGTCAATGCCTTGCTGATGACAAGTTGCGGATCGACCACCGTAGCCGGTACCTGATTAGCGAATGCCTCTATTTGTGTCTGCATATCATTGGCATTACTTTGACAATCATCCCAGCAGTTATGAAATTCGGTGCGTAGCCGGATGACCAGTCGCGAGTTGGCCGGATCATTAAGGTTCATTTTTGACTTGGCCGCTTCGTAGGAAGAGTTTACATCGCTGTCGGCGAAGTAAGGTGCTTGTGGTGTTCCGGCTGCCGTGCTGTGGCATCCTGCACAATAGGTGGTCAGTAGCGGGTGTACGGTAGTACCAAAAAGTGTCGGGTCGACCGGGAAAGATTTGCTGGAGCCTACATCTATGTCCGCAGGTGCTTGTAGCTGGATCGTGCGACCAGCGCTTGAGCCAGAGCCGCCGGCCCATGCTTCGATCCAGGTAGTAATGATATCGGCGCAGGCCTGATCGCTGGATAGCCAGCAGTTATGACCACTGGCAACCTTGGTCACCATCCGGGAGTCGGAGGGCGAACTCAGATCTGCAATCGTGTTCGCTGCCTCATAGGCGAGATTGACATCATCCGAGCGGGCAAACATGGGTGTTTGTGCCACCGAGGAATTGTGGCAGCTACCGCATCGGCTGGTCGAACGGATGTTTTCCCATACGTTGACCATAAACGACTGTACATCCGCAGTTGCAGGTGCCGGCCCGGCGTAGTTCGATTGCCCCACAGGACCTGTGGGAGGCGGGAGGGCTTCTGTTCCCGCACCACCACCGCAGCCGGCCAGAGTCAGGCCGATCAATAGCACGGAGCCAGCTGACAGAATTCGCTTGGAGAGTGGTTTCTGCAGCATTATCAATTCCCCATGCAATAGACGGCAGACTCGGCAAACACCTGTTTCAACCGGTAATTGCTGCTCCTGAATGAAGCGGTCATGCTGTCTATCTGCGTACGATCAGCACCATCGACAGCATCCCGAAAACAGACGGCGCGAAAAACTTTCTTGACCTGGCAGCGCGCGAAGGCATCGCTGTTGGCGAGTTCCTCTCCCATTGATTGCGCACCGCTACCCGACTCGGGTCGGGTGGTATCCCAGCCCAGCAGTGCATTGGAGCCTTCACGCCAATAATTGATCCAGCTGTCATCCGGAGTGATGTATCCGTACGGGAAAGTTTCACTGTTGTTGAAGTACTTGGGTTGAACCTGTCCTGGTGTGTATACAATGCGACCCGCAGCTTCATCAAAATCGTAATAAGCGAACGCCTGGGTCAGTGGATCCATGCCGGTGTGGCAACCGATACAGTTGTTCATGAATATCCTGCTGTCACCCCCCGGGCTGCGCGATACATCCTGTCTGATCCTGTCGGGTGTGCGGGTGATATCCTTCACCTGTTCCATGTCATTACAAAGATGATTCAGCATGGTGAAACGAAACATTGCCCTGTTGGTGCCGGCAATGAAAAATGCAGCCGCTGCAGCGCGCGTGGTAAGAATTCCTGAAGCACCACCACCCAGATCAGTAACCGCCGACTGGGTCGTTGCCACCAGCGCGGCTTGCAGATCAAGTCCTTGCTGTTCCATTGCTTCATAGTGATTGTTATTGGTCATCGAGTAGCCCGGCAGTCCCAGCCCGGAACTACCGATGTAGAGAATGTCGGCAGACAGCAATGTATTGAATGGCACATCGTCACGGACCATGCCGATGACCGTGGCAGTGTAGTCATTCAGAGGCGCAAACACTGTTTGATCCTCGTTTGTCCAGGGTGTCACGAAGTTTTTCAGGGTCACTGAATAGAAGGCGCTGTTGTCCATTGCTGTAAACGCAGCACCCAGTGCATCGTTTCCGATGATGGCAGTTTCCATGTCGTTCAAAACTGTGCTGCCCGGGGGAACACCCGCCAATCGGTCGTGAATGCGTTTGGCTTGCTCGCGCGCGCCTGCATTGACTGCGGAAATACCGGTCAGCGACAGACAAATGCCCAGCAACAGCACACCGGCAAGCTGATTGTCAGCGGTTTTTCGCAGTCCTGGCTCATGTCGTTGAAACTGCAGTCTGGCTGCTGATTTTCTGAAAAATTGTGCGGCAATAATGATTGCATCACCCAGAAAGCTATATGCAGCGGCATTTTTACTCCGCGATTGCGTCTGTCCAGCCATAGATCCCCATCCGTTTGCCCAAAGCATTTCCTGCCACGATGCGTTTATCGCGTCTACGGCTGAACCCTTCTGTGATGGAGTTAACAGATCAATGAAATGTCGTTGTATTACGTTACGTTGCTGTGCTTTTCGGGTTCAAAAGCGGTGAAACTCGCATTACCGGATCTAATCCTGAGGGGTGTTCTTATGGCTGCATGGACGTGGGTCAGTCGAGTGAAACAAAGCTTTTTCAATACGCGACTATTGCTATTAGTTGCGGCGGTGCTGCTGGCAGCCGGCTGCAGCGGCGATGGTGGTGTTGATCTTGGTGGTGGGCAGGAACCGGATCCAGTGGTCGTTGATATGCCTGTCGCATACGTTAAACAGCCGCTGCCGGTAGACAACCAGGATGTGATTGAACCGTCAGATGCGCGGGAACTGATCACTTTCAATATTGGTGCAGACCTGTTTATGCGGGACAGGGCTTCACCCAGTGCTGTGGAACGAAATATCACCGGCACAGTGACCGGTGGTCTCGGTGCCGTTCAGGATGCCGAGTTTTCTTACGACGGAGCACGAATAGTTTTCGCGATGCGTGCGCAATTTATCGAAGGTGCTCAGGAAGAAGATCAGCCCACATGGAATATCTGGATCTATGAAATCGAAACAGACCAGCTAAGCCGCGTCATCAGCCCGGATATTACTGCCGAGGCGGGGCATGATCTGGCGCCGCACTTCCTGCCTGATGGCCGCATTATTTTCTCATCAACCCGGCAGCGCCAGTCCAAGGCAATTTTGCTGGATGAAGGAAAGCCGCAGTTTTCCGCCGAAGACGAAGATCGCAATGAATTCGGCTTCCAGCTGCATGTAATGAATGATGATGGCAGTGAGATCAAACAGGTCACTTTTAACCAAAGTCACGATCAGGATCCTTCGGTATTGAGCGACGGCCGGGTGGTATTCAGTCGCTGGGATAACATGGCGGGCAACAATGCTATCAACCTGTATCGCATGAACCCGGACGGGACAGAGCTTGAGCTTCTATACGGCAAGAACAGTCACGACACAGGTACTGACAACGCGACCATACAGTTTCTTCAGGCTCGTGAAATGCCGGACGGGCAGATCATTGTCGAGCTGCGACCATTTGTTACCAGTGATCTTGGTGGCGATCTTAATTTCATTGATACACCAAACTACGTTGAGAATACTCAACCAGTGGTTGCAAATGCCGGTGTGCTGACTGGCCCGGCCCAGACTGCTGCTGTGATCAATGATGTGCGCACCAATGGCGAGATTTCTCCGGGAGGAAAGTTTGGCTCGGTATTCCCGTTGTGGGACGGTACCGGACGGATGTTTGTGACCTGGAGCCAGTGTCGGCTGGTAGAGAATGAAGTGATTGTGCCCTGTACTCCTGATCGTCTGGCAGACCCGGCTGCTCTGGAAGCCGATCCGCTTTACGGAATCTGGATCTATGACCGGTCTGATGATACGCAGTTACCGGTAGTCCCGGCTGAAGAGGGGATATTATTTACTGATGTTGTGGCCGCTCAGCCACGTACGGCTCCCCCGGTGATCGTTGACAAGGAATTTACCGGGGAGCTTGATCCGGAACTGATACTGGAAGGGGTCGGCTTGCTGAATATCCGCAGCGTCTATGACATTAACGGTGTTGATACAGCAATCCCTGACATCGAAACACTGGCAGATCCGGCACAGACGCTGGCCTCGGAAAGACCTGCCCGGTTCCTGCGTGTCATCAAGGCCGTATCTCTGCCGGATCGCGATGTGCTGGACTTCGCCGGTACAGCTTTTGGGCGCAGCAATGCCCAGGGCATGAAAGAGATTATCGGGTATGCGCCGATTGAGCCTGATGGTTCTGTCATCGTTAAAGTGCCGGCAGATGTTGCTCTTGCGATCAGCGTTCTGGATGCGAACGGTCGCAGAATAACGCCGCGTCACCAGAGCTGGCTGCAGGTGAGGCCTGGAGAAGTTGTGCAGTGCGATGGTTGTCATGACCGTACTACCGGGCTTTCCCATGGCCGCAGGGATGCTTTCGACAGCGTTTACCAGGGTGCTGTAACGACAGGTATACCTTTTCCCAACACGGAGCCGGCATTGTTTACCGACATTGGCGAATCCATGGCAGAGACCCGCATGCGCGTTAGCTGCGCTACTGACTGCAATGCGATTGAGCCGAGTGTCGATGTGGTGTTTGAAGATGTCTGGACTGATGAGGTTGCAGCCGGCCGTCAGAAAGATGCAAGTTTCAGTTATCTCTATTCCGATCTTGATACGCCGGCACCGGTCGCAGTTTCCTGTCTCACCACGTGGACAAACCGCTGTCGCACCGTCATCAACTACGAAACTTTCATCCACCCGTTGTGGGGATTGCCGCGGGTCACCCTTGATATCGACGGCATTACCGTGCTGGCAGACAATACTTGCACGAACTGCCACAACACCGTCGATCTGATGGCCCAGCTACAGGTTCCCGACGGGCAACTTGATCTGACCGATGGTCTGTCAGCCGACCAGGCGGATCATTTCCGATCCTATCGTGAACTCCTGTTCGGTGACAACGAGCAGGAGATCGATATGGGTGCATTGGTGGATCGTGCCGTGCAGGTGGGTGTTGATCCGATAACCGGTGACCCGATTTTAGCTCCGGTGCCCGTGGCTCCGTCAATGTCAGTGGGCGGTGCGAATGCCTCTGCTGCTTTTTTCTCGCGCTTCGATGCAGGTGGTTCACACACAGGATATCTCACTCCGGCAGAGCTACGACTGGTTTCCGAGTGGCTGGATATCGGTGGCCAGTACTACAACAATCCTTTTGACGCGCCGCTGAACTAGGAAAATCATGCGAATTCTTTCCGCTATTTTACTTTTTGCATGTTTTGGCAACCCGGCTTATGCAAACACCGAATTTTATCAGGCCGTCGTTGCGGATCCGTATATTGAATTGCATACCGGTCCTGGTCAGGGATACCCGATTTTTCATGTCGTCGACGAAGGTGAGAAAATCGATATTATCAAGCGCCGCACCAGCTGGTTCCGGGTGCGCACTGCCCGGGGCGTGAAAGGGTGGGTCAGTATCTCTCAGCTCACCAGAACCCTGGATACTTCAGGTGAGCCGACTGACGTCAATGATCCTGGCAAGGATGATTTCACGACCAGGCGCTGGGAAATGGGCGTACTGGCAGGCGACTTCGAAGGTGCCAATGTCATTTCTACCTATGGCGCCTATTCTTTTACTGCAAATATATCAGCCGAACTATCGTTTTCGCAGATCACCGGGGATATTTCCAATGGCTGGATGGTGAATGCCAATATTATTCACGTCCCGTTCCCGGAATGGAGGGTTATGCCCTTTCTTACCCTGGGCACCGGTGTTATTCGTATTGAACCCAAGGCCACGCTGGTTCAGGTAGAAGACAGAACTGACCAGATTGGCCATGTTGGAGCAGGTATTCGTACCTATCTGAGCCAGCGTTTCGTTTTCAGGGCGGAGTATAAAAGCTACGTCGTTTTTACCAGTCGGGATGACAACGAGGAAGTCGACGAATGGAAACTAGGATTCTCATTTTTCTTCTAAGGGCAACTCTGCTTGCATCGCTGGCTGCGACGTCAATCGGTTGCAGTAGCAAACTCGTGGATATTGATGCCGACCAGAAAGAGCCGGTGATCGATGCCCGGGTTGACCGCCGGGAAATCAAGGCGGCGGATATTGATACCGAGGACTTTGAGCTTGGTATTTTCGGCGGTTTCATGAGCGTCGAGGATTTCGGTTCAAACGCAGTGTACGGCGCGCGCCTTGCCTACCACGTCACCGAGGGGATCTTTGTAGAGGCGAGCTACGGCCGGACCGATACAGAGGAAACCAGCTTTGAGCGGCTTAGCGGCGGTGCTCCGCTTTTGTCTGATGATGATCGCTTGTTCCAATACTACGATATTTCACTGGGTTACAACCTGTTGCCCGGCGAAGTGTTTGTCGGCAGCAACTGGGCGTCCAGCAGTGATCTGTATTTTATTCTTGGGGTCGGGAATACCAGCTTCGCCGGAGATGAGTTTTTCACCATTAACTTTGGTGCCGGTTACCGGGTGCTGGTAAACGACTGGATAGCGGTGCACCTTGATGTACGCGACAGGGTATTCAGCACGGATTTGCTTGGTGAGAAGAAAAATGTGAATAACATTGAATTCAATTTTGGCTTGTCATTCTTTTTCTAGAGTTTTTTCATAAGAGGCGGACTATGAAATATACGCTTTACTTTGGACGAATTGTTGTCAGGGTTTTCCTGGGAGTACTGCTCACAGGTATTCTGGTTGCCCCTGCTTCAAGTAACAGTCGCATGGAAGCAGCACCGGACTTCACGCTGATGAATCGCAGCGGTGAGATGGTCTCGCTCAACGATTTTCGCGGTCAGGTTGTGCTGATCAATTTCTGGGCCACATGGTGCGCCCCGTGCCGGAAAGAAATGCCGTTCCTGGAGCAGATATACCAGCGCTACGAACGATTGGGCGTGACGTTGCTAGGTGTCAATGTCGAAGATGGCCCGGAGGAGGCGAAAGCTTTCCTGAAGGAAACCCCGGTGAGCTTCCCGGTACTTTTTGACATGGATAAAACAGTCAGCAGCCTGTACGGCGTTGAGGCGATGCCGACCACGATATTGGTCGACCGGCAGGGGAATGTCCGGTTTGTTCACTACGGCTATCAGGCCGGGTACGAGAATGACTACCAGGATCAGATCAGAACCCTGGTCAGAGAGCGGCTATGAGTCATATTTTCTTCAGGTTTCTGCTCGCGGTCACCTGTGTGGCGATGACTGCATGCAGTGTAGAGCCCTGGGTCAAACCCTATGAGCGCGACCGTCTGGCTGACCCGATCATGTTCTTTGATCGCAACCCGGTATCAAGTGCATATATCGACCATGTGTACGAGGCTCGCGAGGGTGCCCGTGGTGCGACCGGTAGTGGCGGTGGCGGTTGTGGCTGTAACTAGCAAGGGTACCCCGGCAGACAAGACAATATGAAAACCCATTTGAACAAATTACTGTCAAGCACATGTCTTAGCCTGGTTTCGCTGGCATCGATAGCTGCCGTGCTGCCTGAGGACCGGGCTGATGCCCTGTACCACTACTATAATGGTGGCGGTATTCAGATTGACGGACCCTCACTGCTGGTGCGCAAGAAGGTAACCGGGAATATATCAGTCTCTGCGAACTACTATATCGACAGTATCAGCAGTGCTTCGATTGATGTCGTGACGACTGCCAGTGAGTACGAGGAAGAGCGCACCCAGATGAGCCTGGGCGTCGACTACCTGAACAATGACACCATCATGAGTGTCAGTTTCACGACCAGTGACGAAAATGACTATACCGCCAATACGATGAATTTCGGTATCAGCCAGGAAGTATTTTCCGGGCTGACGACCATCACCATGGGCTATGGCCGTGGCTCAGACGAGGTACGCCGCAGGGGTGATGATGTTTTTCGTGCTGACATTGATCGTCGATCCTATCGACTGGGAATCTCACAGGTCATCACCCGCAATTTTCTCGTAGGGTTCAATTACGAGGCAATCACTGACGAAGGGTTTCTCAACAATCCGTATCGAACGGTACGGTATGTTGACTCCGATCCGGGCAATTTGCTGGGATACGCCTACGAGCCGGAAATCTACCCCGGTACCAGAACCAGCAATGCTGCATCCATCCGGGCGAGGTACCATCTCCCTTACCGGGCCGCTATTCACGGCAGTTACCGGTATTCCACGGATACCTGGGACATCACTGCACATACCGCCGACATAGGCTATACGCATACCTTCGGAGATCCGTGGATCGTTGATATCAGTTATCGTTTTTATACCCAGACCAAAGCCGGATTCTACAGTGATCTTTTTCCGTTCCAGCAAGCGCAGAATTTTCTGGCGCGTGACAAGGAACTGAGCACCTACACAGACCACTCGGTCACATTGGCCGCGAGTTACGAATTCATCAAACACGGCTGGAATTTCATCGACAAAGGCTCAATCAATCTCAGCTATCAGCGAATACTATTCAGCTACGACGACTTCCGTGATCTCCGGGCAACCACCCCCGTAGGCGAAGAACCCCTCTACGACTTCGAGGCCGATGTCATACAACTATTCTTCTCTTTCTGGTTCTGACGGTCTGACGGGGTCGGACCTCGTTAACCATCTGATTATATTGAGAATAATACCTCATTTTTGGCAATATCCGGGCTTAGAGTGCCCTTTTCGGTATCGAAATTACGCCTTTAACAAAAAAGCCCCTGCTACGAGGGGCTTTTGGAGCTCGGCGAGGACACGTCTGCGCCTAGCTCGCGAGGAGACTTTGATTGTCGCAGACGCGTCTTCAGCCGAAAGACAATTCTAGGGCTCAGGATCCTGGAAATCCTTGATCTACGTCCCAGATGTTGACTATTGGTGATCCGCAAAACACAGTAGAGCCGGCACTGGGCACTGCTATTGAAGCTACAATGTGCTGTTCAACCACTTCAGCGATACACTGCACTTCTTCGAGTATTTTCACCAATTAGCAGGGAGAAAAAATGCGGCCGAAAAAACCTGCCCTGCTGGCAGTAGCGCTGATTGGCCTTGGGTGCTGGATAACAGCGGGCGGCAGTACACCTCAGAAGGGCCTGGATAGAATCACCGCACTCGAGCAGGAAATCGAGCTGCTGAAACGCTCAGCCGAATTTCAGGAAGCCCGGCTGCTCAAGGAAATTGATGATCTGCGGATTGAGCACCGAACTGATGGCAAAGTGCAGTATTCCAAGGTGTCGTATCGAAGCACGGATGGTCTGTCCATTCCCGCTTACCTTTTTTTGCCGCAGCAAGCCGGATCTTATCCTGCAATTATCTATGTGCACGGAGGTCAACACGGCACTTTTCGTTCCCGGTCTTTGGCACGAATAATCGACTGGGTTCAATCCGGTTATGTCATTCTCGCTCCTGATTATCGCAGCAGCAGTGGGTATTCAGAGGAGTTCTACAACAAAGCGGATTATGGCGGAAAAGAAATTGATGACATGGTTGCGGCGGTTGACTATCTTGAGAAGCTCCCAACGGTGATTCGCGGCAATATTGGTATCATCGGTGGCAGTCATGGCGGGTACAATTCTCTAATGGCGGTGATTCGTTACCCGGATCGATTCAAGGTTGCTGTGGATTTATTCGGGCCTACTGATCTGGTCTATCGTCTGAAATCGACACCAAAGCAAAATTCCAACACTGATGCCGGGGATGTGGCATATTTCGCGAAAATGGTCGGTGGCTCAATCGATGAAGTGCCGCATCTGTATGAGCAGCGGTCACCCCGATATCTCGCTGACCAGATCAAAGTGCCGCTACTGATTTTGCATGGTGACAAGGATCAGATAGTGAATGTTCAGGAGAGCTTATGGCTCATAGAGGCGCTGGAAAAAGCCGGGAACACCCGGTTCGAGTACGAAATTATCGAAGGAGCCAATCACGGCTGGCCAAGAGAGCTTTGGAAGCCGGGTTACCAGCGAGCCAAAGCATTTATTGATCGCTACCTTCAGGAATAGAGGGCAGGCCTGTTTTTTCACTGACCAACAAAACTGTCTCTTTTGTTCTCCTGTTCTGCCTGTCGGGGGTGCCTGTTTCGGGGTCTGCCGAGTGGTTTTCCGACCAGCAGAACAAAATGGGAACCAGCACCAGCGTTGAATTGTGGCACGAAGATGAAGCTGTGGCCCGGAAACTGATTGCCGCCGCAATGGCAGAGTTTGATCGCATCGAGTCAACGATGAGCACCTACATTGCAGATACTGAGATATCACGGATTAATGACCTTGCCGCTGTCGAGCCTGTTCGTGTTTCCAGAGAGTTGTTCGAATTGATCCGGCAAGCATTGAAACTATCCGGGACAACTTCCGGAGGTTTTGATATTACTTACGACAGTATTGGAACACTTTACGACTATCGATCCAGTGTCCGCCCGTCCCAGGATGAGATTGATCAACGGCTTGGTCAGATCAACTATCGTCACGTGCTGCTCGACGAAAAAAATTCTGCTGTTCGATTTGCAGTACCCGGTGTGCGAATCAACCTGGGCGGCATCGCCAAAGGTCATGCAGTGGAGCGGGTTATTTCTCTTTTGCGGGATGCGGGTATCCAGCATGCCCTTGCTAATGCCGGCGGCGATACACGGTTGCTCGGTGACCGGATGGGCAGGCCATGGGTGGTCGGTATTCGCGACCCGGATGACGAGCAGGGTCTGGTGATGCGACTGGGGCTTGAGGATGAAGCGATTTCCACGTCGGGAGATTATGAGCGTTTTTTTGTCGAGGAAGGCGTTCGCTATCACCATATTCTGAATCCGGGTACCGGGCAGTCCGCCGGCGAGTTGCGCAGTGTCACTGTTGTTGGCCCAAATGCGACAATGACCGACGGTCTTTCAACAAGCGTTTTCGTGGCTGGCCTCGAAACCGGGCTGGCATTGATCGAATCGATTCCGGACTATGAGGCTGTCATCATCGACACGAATCACGGGGTCCACTTTTCCAGCGGTCTTGATTCCCAATGAGTTTTTAGCGGAATGCTTATAACTTATTGAAAATAAATAGAATACTTTCATCTGCCCATCCCTGAAGCGTGACCCGCATCACAGGAATCCCCGGCAATTCTTGCCACCATAGCGACTGAAATCAAGCCGCGACCGGATTGTCAGGTTGTGAACCGATTTCAATACACAGACAAGGGCAAACTTGCTGCAAGGCGGGGACGCAAAGCCACCGGCCCATGAGCACCACCCCACGAGCGGGGCATGGTTCAGGGCAGCGGGGTTACCTGTTCCGGGATCCGTACGGTATCCCGGTCTATGGTTATTCCCTCCGCGTCATGAGCCTGGTCAATGTGCATCAGGTTTGTCTGTTGTGACGAACCCGAGGCTTTGAAAGTTGCTGCTGGATATATTTTCACCGGCAGCAATAGCAAAAAACTATCGGTTGCGTGAGGCAAAGAATGAAACTGAGCGACTCTGTTCGTACTGTCCCCGCCTGCGGATTGTTAATTACCCTGCTATTGATGGTTGCCACGGGTGCAGTGGGTGCGCGCAGTGACCTGGTCATGCAACCGGCGCCGGATTTTGCCCTGAAGACACTGGGCGGAAAAAACCTTCGCCTGAGCGAGTATCGCGGCGATGTTGTGCTGCTCAGCTTCTGGGCAAGCTGGTGCGGGCGTTGTCAGCATCAACTTCCGGTCCTCGGTGAGTTGAACAACCGATACGAAAACACGACTGATCAGCAAACAAGCCTTCAGGTGTTAAGTATCAACCTGGACAAGAAGCGAAACCGTGTAAATGACATGGTGGATGATCTTGGCATTGATTTTCCGATCTTGATGGATGATGAGAATGCAGTCGCCGAGCTCTACGATCTTCGGAAAATGCCGCTGCTTGTCCTGATTGATCCGCATGGAAAGGTTCGCTGGATTCATCAGGGCCATGACAAGGGCGATGCGGAGCAGTACCAGGATCAAGTCACAGCTCTGCTTGCAGAGTAGTTCAAAAATGTTAGCGAGCAGGGTGCGCTGCACCGGAAGGATGGTGAATTCATGAAAGCAGTCATACGAAATCTGACCTTGCTGGCAGGTCTGGGCATTTCTTTTGTTCTGTCAGCGGCATCAACTGGCGCCGGGCAGGCAGAGGGTCTTGATGATCAGGTTCAGAACCTCAAGAATGAAGTTCTGGAGCTCAACCGCGAGCTGTTCCTGCTTGAGGAAGAGCTGCTGTTCCCCGCCAATACGCAGGTATCAGTATTCGTATCAATGGATATCGGCGAATATTTTTCCCTGGATTCCGTGCAAATCAAACTCGATGGCAAGGAGGTCAGTAATTATCTCTATACCGAAAGAGAAGTAGCAGCGATGTACCGCGGCGGTGTGCATCGCCTGTTTCTGGGTAACCTGAAAACCGGAAGCCATCAACTCGTGGCGATTTTTACCGGCACCGGTCCGCACGGTCGTGACTATCGGCGTGGTGCAACTCTTGATTTTGAAAAGAACATCGGTACGAAATTTGTTGAGCTGCAGATATCTGACCGGCAGATCAAACAGCAACCCGAATTCCTGGTTCGCGAATGGGAATAGATTTGAGGCATTGCTGTGTTTTGCGCCCGTTAGCCATATTGGTAGCCGGATGCCTGCTTGCTTCTGCCGTTTACGGGGCGGAAAAACTGTCTACAGGCATTATCCGTGATCTTCACTACGGTGAAGTATTGTTCGACTTCTATCAGGATGACTATTTTTCAGCGCTGAATAAACTGCTGGTTGCACGTGATGCAGACCGACTGACTCACCATGAGACTGAAGCGGAATTGCTCCTTGGCGGTCTCTATCTGTCTTATGGTCAGCATCAGCGTGCCGGTGAAATATTCGATCGCTTGCTGAACGAGTCAGTGGATGGGTCGATCCGCGACCGCGCCTGGTTCTACCTCGGCAAGGTGCAATACCGGCGCGGAAAGTATGATGCAGCCGACGTCGCGTTTGGCAGGGTCGGCAACGAGTTGCCGCAGAACCTGGATGCAGAACGGCATTTGCTGATGTCACAGGGTTTGATGGCCCGGGGCATGTTTGAACCCGCAGCAGAAATCCTGGAGTCATGGCAGGGACCAGGCGATTGGCTGGCCTATGGCCGATACAACCTCGGTGTTGCAATGGTTCGCATGAACAGGTTGGAACAGGGTGCCAGCCTTCTGAACAAGGTGGGTCTTTTATCCGACACTTCTGCTGAAATCAGTGCGCTGCGCGACAAGGCCAATCTGGCACTTGGCTACGCTTATCTGCAGCAGGACTTTGAAGGGCAGGCCAAACCGGTATTGCAACGAGTGAATCTGCACGGCCCTTTCTCGAACAAGGCTTTGCTGGGTGTCGGCTGGGCTGATGCATCGCAGGATAACTACCGCCAGGCACTGGTTCCGTGGCTGGAATTAAAAAACCGTGACCTGCTGGATAGTGCAGTCCAGGAATCACTGCTTGCCGTGCCCTATGCGATGGGGCGTCTTGAGGCTCACGGCAGTGCTGCAGAAAATTATCTGGCAGCACTTGAGGATTTCGATACGGAAATCGGCCGCCTTGATATTGCTATACAAAGCGCTCGCGATGGAACCATGATTACCGCCTTGCTTGAGACGGATGACCCGCAAATTGCCCGCTGGTACTGGCAACTGGAGAATATTCCGGACACAACCCAGGCCCGATACCTCTACCATCTCATTGCCAATCATGAGCTTCAGGATGGTCTGCGCAACTACCGGGATCTGATGGCCCTGCAGCAGCACCTTGACGGTTGGGCAAGGAAGCTTGAGGCATTTGATGACATGGTCGCGACCCGGTGGATAGCCTATGAACAGCGACTGGCACCAACCAACAGTCAGCTCGACGCCGTTGAGTTAGACCGGCACTTCGCAAATCGTGATCGGCTGGCCGCCAGGCTTGAGGGGGTCGAACAAACGCGTGATGTTGCCGGGCTTGCGACGGGCAACGAACTTTTTCTATGGCAATCACTTCAGTCACTTGAGAGCCATCCCGCCTGGCAGGCTGAGGGGATGGAAGAAGCGCGCGAAAAATACCGGGTGCTGAAGGGGTTTCTCAGCTGGGAATCTGATCGCAAATTCAAGTATCGGTTGTGGCAGAAAAAACGCTCGTTGAGTGAATTGGATGCAGCACTTGCAGAAGCAGCGCAGCGTCGTGACAACGTTGATGCAAGTCGTGATTCAGTGCCACTCGATCTTGAAAAGTTTTCGCAACACATCGCTTCACTTGCACCGCGTATTGCCCAGGTCCGGGCCAAGGTTATTAAGGCGCTTGCCGTGCAACAGAACGAGATTCAGGTAATGGCTGTCAGGGAACTGGAGACTCAGAAAGAACGGCTCGCGACTTACCGGATCCAGGCACAGTTTGCGCTGGCGACGATGTACGATCGTGCAACGGCAGCGAGCAACTAAGGGCGCATCAGAGGTATGGCTTCGGTGATGATTGTCAATATATTGCTCATGGGTTGGCTGTGGCCGTTTGGCGACACAGATGATGCTCATGATGATGAAATGACAATCAAGAGCCTGGAGAGTCAGGTTGTTGAGCTTGATGCCAACTCCGTGGTTCCGGACGGAGCCGCGCGTGCACGGGCGCAGTACCAGAAATTTCTCTCGCTATCCTCCGGGCATCCCGGCATGCGCGTGGAAGCAGTTCGCCGGCTTGCTGATCTCAATCTGGAGGCGGCTGAAGAAGCACAGGCGAATAATGCAGCAGCCGCGCTGACAGAAAAGTTCTATGAAGAGGCCATCGTTCTCTATCAGGAATTGCTGGATGCTTTTCCTGATTATTCGCAGACTGATCAGGTTCTCTATCAGCTGGCCAGGGCATTTGAGAGTATCGGGGAGGTTGAGGAGGCACTGGCAGTACTGGATCAGCTGGTTATTCATTTCCCCAGCAGCTCGCGGATCGATGAAGTGCAATTCAGGCGTGCCGAGATCCAGTTCGTTGGCAAGCGCTACTTTGAAGCCGAGCAGGCTTATGCCGCTGTAGTTGCACTGGGTGACAACTCGGATTACTACGAGCAATCGTTGTACAAGCGGGGCTGGGCGCTATTCAAACAGGGTAATAACGAGGAAAGCCTGGCTTCATTCCTGATGCTGCTGGAACGACGGCTTGAACTCCGCCAGTCACAGGATACGGTGGGCATGTTTGATGGTATGAGCAGGCCAGAGCGTGAATTGATTGAGGACAGCTTTCGTGTGTTGAGCATTACCTTCTCGTATCTGGATGGTGTCGCTTCTATCGACCGGTATCTGGATCAGAATGGTGATATTCACTTCAGTAATTTGCTTTATTCAGGCCTGGGGGATTTGTACCTTGACAAGGAACGCTTTACCGATGCTGCCGATGCTTACTCCGGTTTTGTCACCCGGCAGCCGGCACATTCCCGGTCACCATTTTTACAGGTGCAGGCAATTGAGGCGCATACACTGGGCAGGTTTCCATCTTTGGTGCTGGAATCGAAGCGCCGGTTCGTCGAGTTATATGGATTAAGTGGCACCTATTGGGTTGATCGCGACATTATTGATTTTCCACTGGTTGCTCAGCATCTCAAGGACAACTTGAATGATCTGGCGAGTTACGATCATGCACTTGCCCAGGAAAGCGGTGAGCCGGAAGCCTATGAGCGTGCTGCAGAATGGTACCGGAGTTACCTGCAGTATTTTCCGGATGATCCGGATTCAGCCAGGCGCAGTTTTCTGCTGGCTGAAATTCTTTTTGAATCGAATCAGTTTGCAGAAGCCAGCAAGGAATATCTCCGGGCAGCTTACTACTATGGTGATCATGAGCTGGCGGCAGAGGCAGGCTATGCAGCGATACTTGCGGGCAGAGAACACGAGAAGCTGATCGCAGATGAGCCGGCTCGCCAGGCCTGGCACGCAGAATACATCGAGCATTCTCTGAAGTTTGCAGCACAGTTCCCGCAACATGAGCAAGCCGCAAGCTTGCTGACCGCGGTTTCGGAAGAATTGTTTTCTGCTGGTGATCTGGAGCACGCAGTAGAGGTTGCCGGACTGGTGGTGACTTTGCAGCCACCTGCCAGTACCGATCTCGAACGCATCGCATGGAAGGTCATGGCCCATGCGCAGTTCGATCTGGAGCTGTTTGCAAAGGCAGAGCAGGCATATGTTCGTCTCAGCACCTATCCGCCAGTGGAAGGCGATGATCCGGATGAGCTGGAGCAGCGGATCGCAGCATCTATCTACCGTCAGGCAGAACAACAACGGGCTGGGGGCAACGTGGATGAAGCGGTGGCACATTTCATGCGCGTATCAGCAGCCGCACCGAGTGCGGGAATCATACCCAACGCAACCTATGATGCTGCAGCGTTACTGATTTCCAGCCAGAGATGGTCCGAGGCAGTCGTTGTGCTGGAGCAGTTTCGTGCCAGCTGGCCAGAACATGCATTCGCCAGCGACGTGACCCGGAAACTGGCTGTTGCACATTTGAATGCCGGGCAGTTTTCCCGGGCGGCGGCAGAGTTTGAGCAGATTGCCCGGCTGGAAGGGGCTGGTGAGGAAATACACC
Organism: Gammaproteobacteria bacterium; assembly: GCA_024277915.1. GTDB lineage: Bacteria > Pseudomonadota > Gammaproteobacteria > Steroidobacterales > JAJRUG01. Next base: position 26,221 of record JAJRUG010000028.1, on the reverse strand, counting down.
GTGAGGCAATCTGGCAAGCAGCCGACCTGTACGAAAAAACGGGCAATATGAAAGAGCTGCGCCGCGTCTATGAAGAAATTGTACAGCGTTACCCCTATCCATTGTCTGAATCAATAGAAGCACGGTTGCAGCTGGCTGATCTGGCTGAAGATGCGGGTGATATTGCCGAGCGCAGTCGCTGGTTAAAAAATATCGTGGCCGCAGATGCAGCAGCAGGAACCGCCAGAACTGACCGCAGCAAGTATCTGGCTGCCCGGGCGACCCTGGAGCTTGCAGAACCGTTACGTGACTCATTTATTGAGGCGCGTCTGACCATTCCCCTGAAGAAAAGCCTGCAAGTTAAACGCAACCGGATGGAACTGGCATTGGCTGCTTATGGCAACGCTGTTGATTACGGAGTAGCGGAAGTCACGACGGCCTCTACGTTCGAAATTGCCGATCTTTATTACGTCCTCAGCCAGCATCTGATGGGTTCACAGCGCCCCTCGGAACTGAATGCGGAGGAAATCGAGCAGTACGATATTTTGCTCGAAGAGCAGGCATTTCCGTTCGAGGAGCAGGCCATTGAGCTTTATGAGATGAACGCAGCACGCACGGCGGATGGCGTATACGACGAATGGGTGCGATCGAGTTATGCGCGGCTGGCGGAATTGATGCCGGGACGTTACGCAAAATCAGAGAGGGGAGAGCATCTTGTTGCAAGAATGGACTAGGAAAATCGGCCTGTTGCTGCTCGTATCAGGCCTTGCGGCCTGCAGTATGCCAGGCACAAAAGTTACCGATGTCAATGCTGGAATTCCCGACAAGGCTTTAGCTCGTTACGAAAAGGCACTTGGGCAGATGGAAGGTGGTGATGACCCCGCTGCGGCTGATCTGCTGGAGTCATTGACTGCCGAGTACCCGGACTACGCAGGCCCGGCGGTGAATCTGGGCATTATTCATACCCGTAATGGCCGGGATCAGGAAGCAATCAAAGTTCTGGAGTCGGCCATTGAAGTATGTTCGAACTGCGCTGCCGCATATAACCAGTTGGGAATCTCGCTCCGGCGCGAGGGCCGTTTCGATGAGGCGGAAGCAGCATACCTGCGTGCTATTGACGCTGATGAAAACTACCCGCTGGCTTACTACAACCTGGGCGTGCTCTACGATCTGTATTTGCGCCGGCCACAACTTGCAGTTGAGCACTATCAGCAGTACTTGCAGCTCGAAATGGACGAGTCGACGCATGGTCAGGTTATTCGGTGGATTGCGGATCTGCAGCGCAGGCTTGGCGCCGCACAGCGAACCGCGCAGGCAGGTCATCAGTAATGAAAACAGTACTGCTAATGGCCGGATTATTTGTCATGGCGATGCTGTTCTGGTCGCCGATATCTTATGCAGACGAAGTTCAGGCAGATAGCTCAAAGGCTGTTGAACAACTCGCTGTTGCCGATCAACTTGATCTGGACAGTACATCGATACGCGGAAACCAGGAACTGCCCAAGGTGATGTATATCGTTCCCTGGAAGGAGTCCGGATCAGGTGAATTACAGGGCCGGCCGGTCAATAGTCTGATAGATGAGGTGCTCGCACCTCTGGACCGTGATGTGTTTCGACGACAAATCAGGTATTTCAATCAATTGTATGGCCCTGGAAAGGGAAACAGGAATGAAAATCCGGAAATCATCCCCTCGGATGGTGCCGGATCTTAGTCAACGGAGGAGAGGATCAAATGGAAACTTACTCAGCAATAGTCGGATTTTTTCAGGACGGGGGCGTATTCATGTACCCGATCATGGTGGTGTTTGCCATCGGTGCAGCGATAGCGATAGAGCGCTATATCTTTCTGAGCAAAACCAGCATAAGCAACAGGATGTTGTGGAAAAAGGTCACGCCTTATATCACAGCAGGAAAGTTTAACGAAGCCGTGTCAGTGACATCAAAGTCGAAGGCAGCGATCGGGACAATTCTTACCTATGGCTTGTATCGCATCAAGGCAGCCAGCCGTCGTGATGACATCGAGAAGGCGATGGAAGAGAGCTTGATGGAGGTGATGCCGCGTCTTGAAAAACGTACTCACTATCTCGCTACTTTTGCCAACATCGCTACTTTACTTGGTTTGCTGGGCACAATTATCGGTTTGATTCGTGCATTTACAGCGGTGTCGGCTGCCAACCCGGCAGAAAAAGCGGATATGTTGTCTGCCAGTATTTCGGTGGCGATGAATACTACCGCTTTCGGGTTGATGGCAGCGATTCCGCTATTGTTGATTCATACCGTTCTGCAGAGCAAAACGACTGAAATCGTTGATAGTCTTGAAATGGTTGCAGTCAAGTTTCTGAATGCGGTCGATGACCGGCGCAGTGCCCAGAAGGCGCAAGCCGCATGAGGCAGCGCTGGCACAAAAAGCGCCATACCGAGGCGGTTGAACTCAACATCACGGCCTTTATGAACCTGATGGTTATTCTGGTTCCATTTCTGTTGATGACGGCAGTTTTTTCACAAGTGGCAATACTCGAACTGACGCTTCCTTCCTCCGGGGAGCAGATCGATGATATGCCTGATGTGATACAGCTGGAAGTTATCGTGCGTGAAGACAGCATTGAAGTGGGTGAACGGAACACCGGATTGCTGACTGCGCTGCAACGAACCGAATCCGGCCATGACCTGGCGGGGCTGAGCGAGTACCTCAAGCGGGTCAAGGCTAAATATCCTGACAAAATTGACGCAACGCTGTTGCTTGAATCAGATATTTCCTATGACGTACTGGTGCAAGTGATGGATACGGTGCGTGTTTTCAAGGCACAGAATAATGGACAGGTGTTTCAGGCTGAACTGTTCCCCGAGATTTCCATTGGTGACGCTCCAGTGCGTTCGAAAGGAAGCTAAATAATGAAAATGTCCCAACGGGCGCTCCGGATGCAGAGGCGCAATGAAAAAGGCAAGCGTACAGTGTCGCTCAACCTTGTTTCATTGATGGATATATTCACGATTCTGGTGTTTTTTCTGTTGGTGAACTCCAGTGATGTGGAGGTATTACCGAACGCCAAGGAAATTCAGCTGCCGGAATCCATTGCTGAAGAAAGAGCCCGGGAAAATGTAATCATCATGGTCACCGGTGAGCAAATTCTTGTGCAAGGCAAGTTGGTCGCAACTGTGGATCAAGTGATGAACCAGCGTGAGATTGTTATTCCTGCCCTTAAAGAAGCACTCCAGCGGCAGTCTGACCGGGTGATGATCAAACAAGCAACTGTCGGGGTTGCCAACCGGGAAGTCACCATCATGGGTGATCGGGAGTTGCCTTACAAATTGCTAAAACGCGTCATGGCAAGTTGCACGGCGGCAGACTACGGACAAATTTCTCTGGCAGTCATGCAAATTCCAGAAGCTGAGCCCGGCCAGGCAGCGACGGCGCCGTCGGTAATGGCGGCGGAGCAGGGGTGATTTGAGTATGGATACTTATTATAGAGTGTATGCGCTCCCGTGGGAGCTTGAGTTACCGCAGCGGCAGGCATTTCAACGTACCCTGAAAAAGGTGCTCATCGCCACGGTGGTGCTTTCTTTATTGATAACTTTTTTACCTGTTCCCGAGCCTGATCCGAATGCCGTTGTAGAGGTTCCGCAGCGGTTTGCCAGATTATTGCTGGAACACAAGCCACCGCCTCCGCCGGAGCCGGTGGTGCAACCGCGTCAGGAAGAGCTTAAACCCGAACCAAAAATTGAAGAGCAAAAGGTAGTCAAGCCTGATCCGGTTGTTGAGCCGGTGGTGCCGAAGATTGATCGTACTGAAAAGGCACGTGAGAAAGCGGCCATGGCAGGTTTGCTTCCCTTTGCGGATGATCTGGCAGATTTGCGTGATAATCAGGTGCTCGCCAGTGTCAGCAACAGCCGTGATCTGGCCGGGGCAACGGGCGAAGGCGCCCGAACCGAGCGATCCCTGATCACTTCCAGCGCAGGCAAAGCCAGCGGCGGTATTAACACCGCCGGCATGAGCCGGAATACAGGTGGCAGTGGCCTGGTTGGCCGGGATACAACCCAGGTCAGCAGCAATGTAGCCAGTCTCGCAGGTAATGCACCCCAGCGCTCCGGTGAAAGTGATCGTCCGGCTCGCAGCCGTGAAGAAGTCGAGATGGTCTTTGACAAAAACAAGGGCGCCATCTACGCCTTATATAACCGCGCTCTGCGAAAAGATCCAGGACTGCAGGGCAAGGTCGTGCTACGCCTCACTATCGAGCCTTCCGGCGCCGTCTCCGCATGCGAAATCATCTCCAGCGAACTCGCCGACCCCGAACTCGAACGCAAACTCGTTCAGCGCGTCAAACTCTTCCGCTTCCTCGAAAAAGACGTACTCCCCGTCACCACTACCAAGCCCATCGACTTCTTCCCAGCTTGATGGGATGGTGGGGTCGGACCTCATTAACTCCATGATATAAAAGAAAATATTCATATTTATTTCGTCTTTTTCGAGCTTAAACATAGGTTTTTGGTATCGAAATGAGCCTTGTAAGCTTTTGGCTCCTCCCGGAGAAAATGGGTTCCGGCGATTTCTACTATCTGTCGCCGGTTAGCTTCTGAGGCTAAATCAGTCTTGAAGCCCTCGACAAATTTCCTGCCGCCAACTGCAACACTTTCAGACCATCGGCTTTCACGCTCGGTAGCCCCGGCGCCCAGTCTCAACCGCGGTAGCATAGTATCGATCATCCCAAAATGCTCCTTTGCGAGATTTTCTGTTGTTTTCAACGAGTTATCGAGGTCCGACCCCTTAACGTTCGCTGCAGGATGAGCCTAGTGAGAAACAGCTGTAGCAGCGGTGGTGATGGAGCATGATGCGTGAGGACAGGGCGGCTGTTAGTGAGTTGCCGAGATCGTAGTCGGGGTTGTCGTCTACCAGGGTGCAGGCGTAGACACGCATCTGGCCGTTTTGTTTGATCACCATTTTGCTGAATGCGCACATGAACTGCTGGCGAGAGGCATTGTCATGATAGCGGGTCATGCAGTCTTCGCTGATGTCAGGGACTTTGGTGTTTGTGCCAGGTGTTCCGAAATCCGGGAAGGCGACGATCCGCGTATCGCGGGGAATACCTGCAGCAACCATGATTTCACGAAAAGAGTTGTCCGTAGCATTGCTGTCTTCATCGGGTTCCATTTGGCGAGCCAGCGAAACATGAAACCCCATGTCATGCAGGCTTTTCATGCCCAGCAACGCTTTTTGATAATTTCCTTTTCCCCGCCCTGCATCGTGTTTTTTCTGGTCAGGAAAATCGATGCTGATGCGAAATGAAATCGGGTTACGAGGGTTTTTCAGTCGGGCAATATGATGCAAGCGCTTCAATACCACGTCGGTACCGTTGGTCAGTACCAGGCAGGGCAAACGATTTGATGCGTACTTCAGGATATTGACAAAATCCCGAACAATAAACGGTTCGCCGCCGGTAAAAGAAAATTGTTTGACCCCCAGTTCTACGGCCTCATCGAGAAAAGGTCGCAAGTCATCCAGTTTGACACGGTCCAGGCGATCATCTCCGGGGCGCGACCCTTCCAGACAAAAGGGGCAGGATAAATTACAGGCTGTTCCCGTGTGGAACGACAGTTCTTCCAGCGCGTACGGTTGAATATAACCGCGTGGCAGGCCGTTGGCAGTTATCAGCCGGCGGTGATTGTCTTTCATTCAGGTGGTCTCTGAACAGGGCTCATTGGTTGATAACGCTGAGCCAGTGTATCCGGAGACACTCCCAGCAAGTAGCAGCAGGCCAGCCAGCGGTTTTTCAGGGTACGTCGTACCCAGCCATCCCGTTGCCAACGGCGTTGTGAAACACCGATGGGTGCAGGAAGTTCGGTAAACCTGCCGATGCATCGCAGTCGCCTGACCAGTGGCACCTCTTCAAATATTGGCAGGTCGGGAAACCCGCCAATATTCGTGTACGCAAGCTGTGTTGCGAATATTCCCTGATCTCCATAGGGTGTGCCGTATTGTGTTCTGAAGTTGATCAGTTTTTCCAGTAGCTCTTTCATGAAATTTGTCGGCCCGGCAAAGTGAAAACGAAAATACCCGCCTATACTGCCCGAAGCAATGGCCTGACGAATCAGCACGGCGGCATTTCCTGCGGGCGTCGCATCTGCATGCACAAACCACAACACTTTCCCGGTAGCTTTTGCAGCGCCGGCATTTTGCTGAAAGCCCCGGCCCAGCCGGGTTGACAGATAGTGACACCCGTATCGCTCGCATACAGACTGGCATTCACCGTTTTGCGATCCGTCTACTACGATTATTTCCTCAGGCGCGTCGATCGCACCCTCGAATATCTTCAGCAAGCGTGCCAGTGGCTCTGCATCTCCAAGCACCGGGATAATCGCTGTCACTGTGAGATTGTGCGTATCAGTCATACAATACCAGTCATCTGCTGCCTAACCACTCGTGAAGTTTTTGCCGTGCCGGCCGCAGGTCGGCTTCAAGATCAGCATGAAGCCGGGGTAAATCACAAGCAAGGTCGACGTCATACATTCGCGGCAATTGAATGACACTAAGACCTTGTTCAAGGCACAATCGTTCCAATTCGACGGCCAGATTGGCTGTGCTCCACGGTAGCTGACTCAATTCAGGCCATGCAATATTGCTACCCATCAGTGTGACGCCGCCGTCTTCAGCGGGGCCAAGTACCACGTCTGCATCCTGTAAAAGTTTTCGTGCCTGTGAAAAATAGGGTTGATTCAGCACCGGCGCATCGCTGCCAACGTAAAGCAATGCCGTATCGGTTTCGCGACGGATCTCTCTGTCGACACTATTGAGACGTTCGCCAAGATTACCTTCCGGCTGCGCAACAACCCGGTAGTGCCGGTCGAGCAATCCAGAGGCCCAGGCCAGATCTTCGTCGCGGGCCGGTGCCAGAATTACCGGCCCCGGCCATGCTTCCGCATCCTCCAGAACGGTTGCCAGTAAATAGTTTGCCAGTGTCTCCGCCGTGGCAGACCCAAGTTCTGCAGCAATTCTCTGTTTGCTGATTCCCGGTGCCGGTCGCCGGCAGAATACGACTAATGTTGAACTGTCAGCAGTGGTTTGGCTCATAATAACGATAAGAGTACTTTCAGCTTCCGACAGCGTGGGGATTAATGAATGCGTGCAGATGTACAACAATACTACGGCGAGGTGCTGCAGTCCTCGGATGACCTCAAGACCAGTGCCTGCTGTACTGATATGTCAGCACCCGCTTACCTTAAAGCAGTATTGTCGGAACTGCACGATGAGGTACTTGCAAGGTATTACGGGTGTGGGCTGGTGCTGCCGGAAGCGCTGGACGGGATGCATGTTCTGGATCTTGGTTGTGGCGCCGGCCGCGATTGCTATGCGTTATCGCGGCTGGTCGGAGAAACCGGACGTGTTGTGGGTGTGGATATGACCCCTGAGCAACTTGCGGTTGCTCGCAGCCATACGAAATATCACGCCGATCAATTCGGGTACGGACAATCTAATGTCGAGTTCCTGGAGGGAGACATTGAGCGACTTGAAGCGACCGGCCTTGAGCCGGATAGCTTCGATATCATCGTTTCCAACTGTGTGATTAATCTGGCCGAGGACAAACAGGCAGTACTCGATCAGGCCTGGAGATTGCTGAAGCCTGGTGGCGAGCTGTATTTTGCTGATATCTATGCTGACCGGAGGGTGCCCGCGCCACTCAAAAAAGATCCTGTTCTGTACGGTGAATGTCTGTCGGGCGCTCTTTACTGGAATGATTTCCTGCGTCTGGCGAACAACGCGGGGTTTAACAATCCGCTGATTGTCACAGACCGGCCATTGTCCGTAGATGATCTGCAGCTCCGGGAACGACTCGGTGACATTCAGTTTTGTTCCGCTACGTTGCGTTTGTTCAAACTGGACGGGATGGAAGCCACTCGTGAGGATTATGGCCAGACAGTGCAATACCTCGGGAGTATTCCTCACCATGTGGAGCAGCTGGTTCTGGACAGGTTTCAGACTTTCCCGGCGGGAGTGCCGGTGGCAGTGTGTGGTAACACTTTCAGAATGATTCGTGATAGCCGGCTGGGCGAACATTTTCGGTTCGATGATGCAAAATGCGAACACCTCGGGCCGTTCGATGTGAGCCGGGAGAAGCTGACTTTTGGATCAGGTAGTGGGGAGTCCCGGGGATCTTGCTGCTAGTTTGGCTCGCAGGGTAGTTTCCGGCGGTGATAGTCTCCGGAATTCACGGCCAGAAGCCGTTCCCACGGGTAAACTATTGTTTTTATTGAATAGATTTGGATACTCTGTCTTTGCGCTACAAAAATTGGTGGTGACCGCCAGCGCATAAAATCGCGCAATCGGGTTCCATCGGCTGAGTGCAGAACAAAAGTTTGTGGAAAAACTCCAATATTTTCAATGAGATTCGCATATAATATTTGACATAATATAAAAACAGCAGGCCTAATGTTCAATCGGCAGTGCGCTGCCTGCGGATAAAGATATAATGCGCTCCGCCGAAGAAGATCCGATTCGCCAATAGAAAGACCAGAATTCAATGGCGGTCGCATAGGTGACAAGTTCACCATCAGCAGGCTATTTTCGACAGCTGATCAGAACCGATTGCCTGGTCCTGTATAAAGTTGTCGGGAGGGTGGCCACCAAACCAGTTTGTGTCTGGCGTCTCGATCAAGCAGTCCAGCCGATGTCCCGTGTCAGGGTTTTAACATTCGGATCGGGTTGTACGGGGCGCCAGACCCCTTACCAAATACCTCACCAGCCCTCTCAACACTCCCTGAAACGTCGTAGCACCAGCTCTCGCCGGTTTTCTTTTAATCTCCGCCCCTGTTTCGCAGAGTAACCAGCCCGCATTCTGGATTCTATTTTTTTAAGGCGTCGGTTGATTGCATCGCATTTTTTCTTTTTGTCTGAGCGCTTGTCGCGGGAGGCAATGGCTGTCGGCACCCACAGGAAGCTGAGCCAGAAAAGTGTTCTTCGTTGCATCGCTTTGCTCCGGTAAAAGCAACCAGCATCTACCAGGTATTCGAATCAGACCAGTTGAGTTTGCGATAATTTTTTACAGAAAATGACCTGTACACTTCGCGATACTATTCAGTCGCGCGGGTTATCCGTTTTCTTTTGGTAACGGGTGTACTGTGATGATAAATTCGCTGACGGGTATCCCGCCGATCAGGTGTTCCTGAATCACACGTTCAAGGATCTCCGGTGTGCAAGACCGATACCAGACCCCTTCGGGGTAAACGACAGCGATCGGGCCATCCATACAGACCTGAAGGCAGTTCGCCTTGGTTCGGTAAACTCCCCCGGCACCGGTCAGCTTCAGCTCTTTCAGGCGTGTTTTCAGGTATTGCCACGATTCAAGGCTGTCTTCCCTGCTCGAACATTTCGGTTTGCTCTGATCACAGCACAGCAAGATATGGCGGCGCACCTGGCCAATGCCCAGCTGCTCTATCTGTCTGGCGAAACCTTTATCAGGGTTAGTGGTATTCATCACAATCGTGTTCTGGCAAGCATGCCTGGTAACATTCAAGTCAGGTAATCCCGTTACGATCGCAGTTATTCAGGAAAGCTGCAACGATATTAAGCGATATTGAGGGGAAGCAATTGAGGGACAGTGACCACCCCTGACTCGCCGACTTTGATAAAGTCTCTGAGAGCGGAGATCAGCAGAGTTAAGGTCACTGTCTCTTTAATTCGTCCGTTAAATCAAAAAAGGATCAGAGCCCTATCATTGTCGGCAGTGTTACCAGCGGGATCATCAGCGCTATAATAGTGAGTACGAGCTCATCACGTCGGTCCAGTCTGGATTGCAGGTTTCGCTTTTTCATTGGATAGTTCCTTCAGGTATGTGTTGTCCGATGTTGAAATTCTAGGGGAATGTCCGGTCACTATCCTTTCTGTTCGGTAACAGCTTGTAACAATTTGTAACGCCTTAAGCCCTTCCCGATTCAATAAACTAGAATAGGAGACAGGAACAGGGGATATTCTCAATCCGGACGCGGCACATCATATAGTGGCGACTTCGGGCAAACTGTGAACCATGACAAAAATTCTACTCATAGATGATGACGAAAAACTGGGTGGCCTGTTAGGAAACTATTTCAAGCGATTCGATCTTGATCTGGTTTCTGCAACCCGGCCCAGTCAGGGGTTCGAAATGTTATCCCGGGAAAAACCCGATCTTGTCATTCTCGATGTGATGCTGCCTGAGCAGGACGGTTTTGAAGTGTGTCGAACCATACGAAAAAGTAACTCGATACCCATCATCATGCTGACTGCACGCGGCGAGGTGACTGACCGGATCGTCGGTCTTGAAATCGGTGCTGATGATTACCTGCCAAAGCCTTTCGAACCAAGAGAACTGGTCGCACGTGTCCAGAATATCCTGCGCCGAGCCGATACGCCCCGGATGGAAGACGGCCAGATATGCTTCAAGGATCTGGTGATCAATCTGGATCATCACACTATTGAGCTTGAAGGCAAAACAATGGATCTGACCACAATGGAGTATCAGCTACTGGTGCTGCTGGCCAGTCATCCGGACCGTACCTACACTCGTGACGAGATTCTCAACGAGCTGCGCGGGATCGATGCCCAGCTGTTCTCCCGTTCCGTGGACATCATGATCAGCAGGTTGCGACATAAACTGCAAGATACCAGCAAACAACCCAGATTCATTCGAACCGTGTGGGGTACGGGCTATACGTTCGTCGGCGTGGAGGTCGACAAGTGACAATCCGGATGTTGGCCAGGCGAATTACCAGGTCACTTTCGGCACGACTGCTGGCGATATTCCTGTTGACTTCGATCGTCTACGGCATTGCATCCCGGTACGCTGTCGATCTGGTATTTGATCAGGATTACCTGCGCAGGATCGCCTCCGGGCATATGAGTCAGTATGCTGAATACGTACTCAATGATATCGGTATTCCGCCAGACATTGAAAAAGCCCGGGCGATTGTAGAGCGGATTCCTGTTGATATCAGACTCCATGGCCCCGAGCTTGAGTGGGCTTCCGACCCGAATTTCCCCGCCATCGATGAACTCGAATTCATGACCGGCCATTCGCTGGGGCTCGCGGAAGAGGACCAGCAGGCATTGCGCCGGTTTTCAAGAACTCTGGAAGGCATAGAACTGGCGAGAAAAGACAGTCACACTTATTGGAAATTGCCCTACGGACGATACGCAGTTATTTTTTCATCTCCGCGTATTTCGGAGACTCGCCCGCCTGATCTGATCGTTCCTATCATCAGCCTGGTTTCCATTCTGGTGTTAGCGCTATGTTATTTCGCTGTGACCTGGGTGATTCGCCCGATGCAATGGATCAAGGAAGGAGCGGCCCGGATAGGCCATGGAGAGCTGGACTATCGGATCGCGACGACCCGCAAGGATGATCTGGGAGAGCTTGCATCGCAGATCAACCATATGGCTGACGACGTACAGCAGATGCTGGAGGCCAAGCGGCAGTTGCTACTGGCGATCAGCCACGAGCTTCGGTCACCGCTGACCCGGGCCAAGGTTGCGCTGGAGTTCACCGAGGATCTGGAGCTGAAAAAGAATCTCCTCGAAGACATCCACGAGATGGAGCAACTGGTAACAGACCTGCTTGAAAGCGAGCGGCTGAATACCCGGCACTCGAAACTGCAGCTTTCACTGGTAGATGTGGGTGTCTTGATTCAAACGCTGGTCGATACGGAGTTTGCCGGGAGCAGTGAGCGAATCAGCATCAATCTGCCGGTAACGCCTGTTATTCGCGATATCGATATCGTGCGAGTGAAGTTGATGATCAAGAACCTGGTCGACAATGCGCTTCGCCATACATCAGTTGGTGCAGCGCCTCTGGAAATCACTTTGCAGTCGGATTCGGACAGTGCGAAAATCATTTTCAGGGATCACGGTCAAGGCATGAGCCCTGAAGATCTTTCAAGGGCGACCGAACCATTTTATCGTGCTGATCCCGCGCGCTCCCGTTCAACCGGCGGGTTCGGGCTTGGGCTTTACCTGTGCCGGCTCATTGCAGAAGCACACGGCGGCGGTCTGGAAATCAGCAGCACGCCGGGTGATGGTACCGAGGTAATTGTGACACTTCTGGTATCGGAGCCTGAAGCAGCCGGTGAGGAACAGGCTGGCCTTATTTAGGGACTTGCTGCAGGGATAATTAGCTACGAGCGGTTACCGTGATTCAGGCAGCTGGCACGGCATCCCGGAACACCTGCCCGGATTCGCACGCATGGCCTGATACCGGATGATTCCTGAAAAATTCCAGCGACAGTGCGAGTGCCTGGTGCAACCGGTGTGTCTCGCCCTCGACCAGCAGGGGGCTGGTACAGCGAGAAGCAGTCAAGCGCTCGGCAAAGTTCTGAACCTGTTCGCAGCGCTCTTCGAAGGCACAGAGTTGCAGCTGGTACTCCCGGTCGCTTCGGCGTTGTGATGTGGTGTGCCCGGTGGGGATGCAGGAACGGATTCTGCGGATCAGGGTATTCAGTGCGATATAGTGTTGTTCCGTTTCAGTCGACAGAGAAGTCATCAGGTGTAGTCCGCAGAGTGTTGGTTCCAGAGCAGACCATCAGAATAACCTCAATACTCGCCGGGGAGATGTGTATGGTTCACAAATCGGCCTGCTAAAATCATTCGGCCGGCGGTTTCAGGTACTGTGCCGAACGTGTTTCACGGCGCCGGGTTTTTTCCGCTTGTGGTATAGTCCGCGCCGCTGAAAAAGGAACCGGGCAATACTCCCGGCTTGCCGGTCAGGGCTCTCGCCGATGGAGATCTGCCTGGAAAATCTGTTGAAATATTGATGCTGGAGGCTAGCAGGAAAGTGGCAACAATTTATGTAAAAGACAGGGAAGGGGCAGATCATGTTCTCGAGATCGAGGTTGGCGCCTCCTTGATGGAGCCACTGCGTGAGCTCAATGGCGGTGCAATCGAGGCCCTGTGTGGAGGAATGTGTTCCTGTGCAACCTGCCATGTTTTTATTTCGACTGAATGGGCGAACAAGGTACCTTCGCCGGGTGATGATGAGCTTGAGTTGCTGGAAGGCACTGAATGTTTCGATGAAGGCCAGTCAAGACTGTGCTGTCAGGTCACCATGACTGATGAACTGAATGGTATGCAGCTGACAATCGCACCGGAGGAGTAGGCCCCGGCCGGAGGGTAGTCAGCCGATGCCGCTGGATTTCACACATCTGATGTCACTTGGATTGACCGGGGAAAAACTGGCCTACACAAGCCGGGACACCATGTACCACGCCCTGTCAGTCGGCATGGGGTCTGATCCATCACACACCCGCGAGTTGCGGTACGTATACGAAGGCAACGGTCTGAAAACCCTGCCGACACAAGCCAGTACGCTGGCGTCCTTTCAATGGCTGGATGAATGCGGCTGGGATGCGGGTCGTGTCTTGCATGGTGAGGAACGGCTGACACTGCATCGACCGCTGGCCCACTTCGGCAGCCTGCTGGCCGACACTGAAGTCACTGCCGTGTATGACAGGGGGAGCGACAAAGGAGCATTGGTCTATGTGCAATGCCGTGCCCGGTCCGAGTCAGATGGACATCCGGTATTTACCCTCTCGAGAACCCTGTTGGCTTTAGGGGACGGTGGCTTTGGTGGCCCCGAGGGATCCGGCCCCACTCCACACCTGATCCCGAGCCGGTCTGCAGACCTCAGCTGTGTACTCAAGACCCGCCAGGATCAGGCCTTGCTGTTCCGTCTGGGCGGCAGTTCACATCCCATACATGCCGACCCTGCGATAGCGGCCAGGGCGGGGTTTTCTCGCCCCATACTTCAGAGCCAGTGCACCTTCGGAATTGCCTGCCGCGCCATCCTGGAGACCATCTGCGAATACGACCACACCCTCATCCAGCAATTCGATGCACGCTTCACCGCACCAGTATTCCCCGGCGACACCATCGTCACCGACATGTGGCAGGACGCCAATATCGTATCCTTCCAGTCAAAATGCCTGGAACGCAACGAAGTCGTCATAGACCACGGCTACTGCCTGCTGGCAGCCTGACGGGGTCGGACCTCAATAAACTATTGAAAAACAAAAGAAAATAGCGAAATAAAGCTCTATTTTTTGCCTTGGCACCCCTTTTTGAGGGGCAAAAACCATCCTCCAGGCCGTATGATTGCCCGGGTCGACTGGTTTTCGAGTATCACGGGCCAAAAGCATTCTTCACACTGAAGTTCTGAAATAACAGGGCAGCATTCCTAGCGCGCAGCAGCAATATCGATAACTGCATACCAGAGGAATTGCAGCAGCTGTTTCATTGACTCTTCCGAGATGCGCTCGTCATCACCGTGAGCCCCGCGCCCACTGTTAATCTCTTCAATGGTTCGCACCGGGCCAATCCCGTAGGCCTGGATTCCCTTCGCACGGATCTGCGCCATATCGGTGGCTCCTGTGGACATTCTTGGCAACACAACGGCATTCGGGTACATGCGTTGTGCAATCATCTCCAGGGTACGAAACATTTCGCTATCGATCGCAGAAGGAGGTGCAGAGGGTCGATAAACAGGTTCAGGCACAATGCTGATGCGTGGATCATTAATCACCTCCGCGAGCTGTGTATAAAATGCATCAACATCCTCATCCGGCAGCATACGAATATCCAGTATGGCCGAGGCCTCGGATGGAATCACATTCTTGCGAACACCGGCATTCATCACCGTAGGCACGACAGATGTCCGGAGAACGGAATAGTGATACGGGTAATGTTCAGCAAAATATTGCTGAATGGCTTCAGTTTTTGCCGGATTGCCGATATTGCGGTATCGCCGGGCATCCTCAGGCCCGGAAATTGTTGCCAGGCGAGCAAAATAGGCCCGGGTTGTCTCGTTAAGCCGCATCTCCGTGTGCCAACTGCCCGCTTTTGCAACGGCATTGGCCAGAATTGTCACCGCATTGTCGACACGCGGCATCGAACCGTGCCCCGGCGTTCCACGTGCAATCAGGGTGGCGCGGCGTGGCAGTTTTTCTGTGGTCTGAATGCCGACTACGGTGACACTATCGCCCTCGAGAACATTCTCACCGCCTTCCGAGAGACCGAATTCAGCGTCGATAACATCCCAGTGGTTCTCAACCATATAATTGATACCAACACGGGGCGTGCCTTCTTCTCCTGACTGAGCGAGGAAAATAATGTCGCGATCCAGCTCAATACCGTACCGTTTCAGCATGAGCATCACCATCAGACCCGCAGTGACATTGTCCTTGTCATCCAGTGTGCCCCGACCGTAAATATAGCCATCTTTGCGGATTGCACCGAACGGGTCTTCTGTCCAGCGATCAGCCTGTGCGCCGACCACATCGGTATGCCCCATCATCAGAATCGGGCGTTTCGAGCCGTTGCCGCGGATACGGGCCACCAGGTTTGCACGCTCTGGCTCAAGCGCGTACAGCGTTGAATGAATTCCCTCACTTGCAAGTACGGCTTGCAGATAATGAGCGGCTTGTGTCTCATTGCCCGGCGGGTTTGAGGTATCAATCCTCACCAATTTCGTCAGGTGCCCGATGGTCTCATCGCTGACTGACTCCCAGTCAACACTAATACGATCCTGGGTAAATCCACAGACCGGCAGAATAATAAGAAGAGAAGCGAGTAACTTGAGAATCATTGTCAATTCCTGTCAGTAAAATTGTCAGGGTTCAGTTATTACCTCAGCGAGAAACTGCGGTTCGCCCCTGTTTTTCTGCTACGCTGGATATCATGTCCGGCATATTGAAAATTGCGGTTCGCCCCTGTTTTTCCGGTAACAAATCTGTAACAAAAGGCTGTTTTAATACCCGCATTTAACTGAATCATATCCCTTATGACGACGCAGCGTATTCTGGTAGTGGAGGATGAAGCCCCGATCCGGCAGATGATCGTATTCAACCTTTCCCGCGCCGGCTATGAAGTGGATGAGGTGGCGGATTTTCTCAGCGCAAGAACCCAAATCGCCGATGCCCAGCCGGATCTTGTGCTGATCGACTGGATGCTGCCCGATTCCAGTGGGCTGGAGTTGACCCGTTTGCTTCGCAGGGACAAGGCCTGCAAGGATCTGCCGATTATAATGCTCACCGCCAGAGCAGAGGAAAGCGACAAGGTGATGGGGCTCGAAGCCGGTGCTGATGATTACATCACCAAGCCCTTTTCTTCCAAGGAATTGTTGGCCAGGGTGAAGGCTGTCCTGCGCAGAGCCGCACCCGACGAAGATACCCCGTTGGTTGCCGAATCCCTGAAGCTGGATCCGGTCAGTCACCGTGTTGTTGTCAAGGATGTGGAAATCAACCTGGGGCCAACCGAGTTTCGGCTGCTGAAATTTCTGATGCAGAGCCCGGATCGTGTATACAGCCGGGCACAGCTACTGGATTTCGTCTGGGGGCAGAATGTGTATGTAGAAGAGCGAACAGTCGACGTCCATATCAGGAGATTACGCCAGGCGCTCGAACCTGTTTCCGCCGATCAATATGTCCAGACCGTGAGAGGCACGGGATACCGCTTTTCTGTTTATTGATATGCCACAAACCCGGATAAAAACAGTATTGCCGCAGCTGGTGATTCTGCTCATTGGTGGCGCTATCGGCGCGCTGTATGGACAAATACTGGTGGGCCTGCTGATTGCCTCTCTGGGCTTGCTGGGCTGGCACAGCATGCAGTTGTTTCGTTTGGAGCGCTGGTTGCGTACCGGGGAGATCATCAAGCTGCCGGATGGAAATGGCATATGGCCCCGGGCGTTTGCCCGCATTCAGTACATTACTGAACGAGCGAGTCGAAACCGCAATAACTGGCGAAGCCTGATCAAGGAGCTTCGCACCTCGGCCAAAGCCTTCCCTGACGGGGGCATCATTCTGAATTCGAATCACGAGATCATAAACTACAACAAAGCCGCCCGTCGTATGTTGGGGCTGAAGAAGAAACGCGACCGGGGCCAGCGCATCGACAACCTTATTCGGAATCCGGTGTTTGTGTCTTACCTGGAGTCAGATGAGACTCGCGACGGTGTCGATATTCCAGGTCTGGCCGGTGAGGATAGCTGGCTGTCCTGCCGAATGATTCCCTACGGGCCT
Source organism: Gammaproteobacteria bacterium (assembly GCA_024277915.1). GTDB lineage: Bacteria > Pseudomonadota > Gammaproteobacteria > Steroidobacterales > JAJRUG01. The sequence continues at coordinate 9,211 of JAJRUG010000028.1, read as the reverse complement.
GGCCAGCGCTTGTTGCTGATCAGGGACATCACCCAGAGGATCAAACTTGAGCGAGTACGGAGTGATTTTGTCGCCAACGCTTCCCACGAATTAAGAACACCGCTCACAGTAATTTCCGGCTACCTCGATGCACTGGCCGATGATGATCAACTACCCGATGCCTGGGCCGGCCCCATAAAAGATATGTGCCAGCAGGCAGAGCGCATGAATTTACTGGTCGACGATCTGCTGGAACTTTCCCGGCTCGAATCTTCCGAGCCAGGCTCCATGGAAACGTCTGTGGACGTGGTGGAACTACTAAGATTCTTGCAAAAAGAAATACTGGTCATCGATGAACATCCGGAAACGATTGAGCTGAGGCTTGATAGCCAGGCAAAATTGCTTGGAGAAGAGGCGGAAATTCAGTCGATCGCGGCAAACCTGGTATTCAACGCCGTTCGCTATACTGCTCCTGATGGGCGAGTGAGTATTCGCTGGCACGTGGATGACCGGGGCGGCCACCTGACCGTTGAAGATACCGGTATGGGTATTGCGCCGGAAGACATTCCACGGGTAACCGAACGGTTTTTTCGTGCCGACAGCGGGCGGGACCGGCGCCGGGGCGGCACCGGCCTGGGTCTAGCTATCGTCAAGCATGCGTTGAAGCGCCACGATGGTGAGCTGGAAATAGCAAGTAGCCTGGGTGAGGGGAGCAAATTTGTTTGTCATTTTCCTCGCTCACGTCTGATAGTGGATGAGTGATTATGGAAGCAGAGCAATTTGGTCAGCACATTTCCCGTAGTTTCAATGCGGAGTTGGAAAACCTCCGCAACGAAGTTCTGAGGATGGGCGGCATGGTGGAGAATCACCTGGACATGGCTATCGAGGCGATTGTTGCCGGCGATAGCGAGCTGGGGCTGACTGTTGCCGGTCAGGACCACAAGATTAACCAGATGGAAGTCGCCATCGACGAGGAATGCAACCGGATTCTGGCGACACGCGGGCCGACGGCAACAGATCTGCGCCTGATTGTCGCGGTGATCAAGGCCATCACTGATCTGGAACGGGTTGGGGACGAGGCCCAGAAAATAGGTTACCTGGCATCTCATCTGGCGTCGAATCAGGAGCCATCCGGGCATTACCGCGAACTCAGCGAACTGGGAGAGCATGTCAAAAAAATGCTGCACGATGCACTGGATGCATTTTTGCGTCTGGATGCCAAAGACGCCCTGCTGGTGGTGGAAGAAGACAAGCTGGTGGATGACGAGTACGACATGATCCTCCGTCAATGCATCAGCATGATGATGGAAGACTCCCGAACCATACGCCGGTTTATGGATGTAAGCTGGGCGGCCCGGGCCCTGGAGCGCATTGGCGACCATGCCAAGAATATCTCGGAATATGTGATCTACATGGTTCACGGAAAGGACATCCGGCACCTCGAGCTGGACCAGGTCCGGCAGGAAATGGGCGTCGAATAATCTTTATCGAGCCCTGAAACATTCCTGTAACAAAAGCCCCCTAATATTCATACCGCAATGAAATATTGGCCTTTTCAACGGAGGATTCTATGAAAAGGAAGACAGGAATAGTGAATCTGGTGGTGCTCGCTCTCCTTTCGGGTGCAGCACACGCTCAAGCGGCGCGCGATTACATCAGTGTGGTCGGTTCCTCGACGGTTTACCCCTTTGCCACAGTGGTGGCCGAGCAGTTTGGCAGAACCAGCAACTATAAAACGCCGAAGATCGAATCCACGGGATCGGGTGGCGGATTCAAATTGTTTTGTGCCGGGGTTGGTGTCAGGCATCCGGATATCATCAATAGTTCCCGCCGGATCAAATCTTCCGAAGTAGACAAATGCGCCGGCAACGGTGTCCAGGATATCATCGAGGTGAAAATCGGTTATGACGGCATTGTTTTGGCCAATTCAATTAAGGCCGACACTTACGAGCTGTCGCGTCGGGATATTTTCCTCGCGCTGGCAAAGGAAGTCCCCGATCCAGACGGTACGGAAAAGCTGGTGCCCAACCCGTATCAGCGCTGGAACGAGATTAACGCCACTTTACCGGCAACCGTTATCGAAGTGCTGGGCCCCCCGCCCACCTCGGGTACCAGAGATGCCTTTGTCGAGCTGGCGATGGAGGGCGGGTGCAAAACCTTTCCATGGATTGCCGCGATCAAGAAACAGGACAAAGGGCGATTCAAAAGTATCTGCCACATGATTCGCGAAGATGGCCGGTTTATAGAAGCCGGGGAGAATGACAATCTGATTGTGCAGAAACTCAGGGCAAACCCGCAAGCGATCGGGATATTCGGCTTTAGCTTTCTTGATCAGAATACTGATGTCGTACACGGGTCATTGATAGATGGTCGGGAGCCGACCTTTGAGGCGATTGCTGCCGGTGACTACCCGATTTCACGGCCATTGTATTTTTACGTGAAAAAAGCCCACATTGGCGCGATTCCTGGTATTCGTGAGTATCTGGCGGAGTTCATCAGTGAGCGGGCAGTGGGTGAAGAAGGCTACCTGACAGACAAAGGTTTGATTCCTTTGGTGGGCGAGGAGCGAGCTGCTGTACTGAGTGACGTGGAGAGACTCAAACCACTTAAATTAGCCCGGAATTAGCCTGGAACCAGATGAGCAGCACACTGATCACACAATCGGATTCAGCATTGCGGCGGCCTGGCGACAGGCCGCCGTCTCGTATTTTATGAAATGCAGATTTCAACACTAATCCTTCTGTTAGCGGCGGTATTGATTGCCGTATTCTGGCTGGGCCGCGACAAGGCAATCCGGTGTGCTGGTGGCATCGGTTCAGTCCGTAAATTGCATTCGTTGCCCGGTTACTATGGTTATTACACCGCGATATGGTGTGGCATCCCCGGCCTGATTTTAATCGGCTTGTGGTTCATGGCCGGCGATGTGCTGATTCTTCAACAGATCACCAGCCAGCTGCCCGAGCATTTGCGCCAGTTACCAGGGCCTGAATTGAGCCTGGTGGTCAATGACATCAAGAACATGGCTGCCGGACAGTTCATCAACCCGGCCCGGATCGGCGAACTGTCCGATGCAGCAGAGCAGTACACCAACTTGCAAGATGCTTCCCGCTGGATCCTGGCCTGGTCCATGCTGGCTGTTGTCTGCCTTGGTTTCGGCTGGGCCTGGTCCCGGTTGAGCCCCGGGTTTCGCGCCCGTAACCGGGTTGAACGAGTGATGAAAACAGGGCTCATTCTGGCCTCTACCCTGGCTGTTTTTACCTCGGTGGGCATTCTTTTTTCTGTTGTTATAGAAGCATTCCGGTTTTTCCAGAAAGTCCCCGTAGCTGATTTCCTGTTTGGATTAAACTGGAGCCCGCAGACAGCCATCCGTCCGGATCAGGTAGGGTCCTCCGGATCCTTCGGTGCCATACCCTTGCTGTTTGGCACCCTGCTGATTTCGGGGATTGCCATGCTGGTGGCGGTGCCTTTGGGATTGATGATTGCCATCTATCTTTCCGAGTATGCGAGCCGGAAAGTCAGATCATGGGTAAAACCACTGGTAGAGGTATTGGCCGGCATTCCTACCGTAGTGTACGGCTACTTCGCAGCTTTGACCGTCGCGCCCCTGTTACGGAATTTCGGAGAATCACTGGGATGGAGTGTGGCTTCGGAAAGTGCTTTGGGTGCGGGCCTGGTCATGGGGGTCATGATTATTCCTTTCGTCTCGTCACTATCGGATGATGTCATTCATGCAGTACCTCAATCATTAAGAGATGGATCCTACGGGCTGGGTGCTACGCGCTCCGAAACAGTAAAGCGTGTTGTATTGCCCGCTGCATTACCGGGCATTGTAAGTGCGGTGTTATTGGCAGTATCCCGTGCCATCGGTGAGACCATGATTGTTGTCATGGCAGCCGGCCTGGCGGCTAATCTCACTATCAATCCGCTGGAGGCAGTGACCACGGTGACCGTTCAGATCGTCACTCTGCTGGTAGGTGATCAGGAATTTGATAGTACCAAGACACTCGCTGCATTTGCGCTCGGCCTGGTGCTGTTCGTGGTGACTTTGATTTTAAATGTTATTGCTCTCCGGGTTGTGAGGCGATATCGAGAGCAATACGAGTAAGCTTGTCATATGCCTGAAGAAAAAATAACAGCGGGTGGAAAATCATCGGGCACTTACAACCTGATGTCATTTGATGAGAGTCGGCGTCGTGTAAAGGCCGGCCTGCGCAAACGTCATCGCAAAGAGCGGCAGTTTCGCCTGATGGGTATCGGCTCGGTTCTGTTGGGTATTTCTTTTCTGGTGTTTTTGTTCACGACGATCATAGGCAACGGGTACAGTGCTTTTTGGCAAACCTGGATTCAGCTTGATATTACGTTCGAAGAATCCGTCATTGATCCTGATGGAAACCGGGCGCCTGAAGCCCTGTCATCGGCAAATTACAGCCGGCTCATTCGTGGTTCCCTTCTTGAAATTTTTCCGGAGGTGACCGGGCGTAGAGACCGTCGTGCATTGAATGCCCTGGTGAGCAATGGAGCGGTTTTCGAAATCAGGGATCTGGTGATGGCTGATCCTGATTTGGTCGGTTCAACCCGGTCCCTGTGGCTGCTGGCAGATGATGAAGTCGATATGTTGATCAAAGGGCAGGTTGATCGCTCTCTGGAGCAGGGGTCAAGGCGCCTGAAAGACACACAAATCGAGTGGATCGATCAACTACAGGCCGACGGGCGTGTGGAAAAGCGCTTCAACACCCTGTTTTTCAGCTCTGGTGATTCAAGAGAGCCGGAGCTGGCTGGTATTTGGGGAGCGGTCAAAGGCTCGTTTTTCATGCTTCTGGTCACGCTATTGCTCTCGTTTCCGCTGGGTGTTGCCGCAGCGGTTTATCTTGAGGAGCTGGCTCCCAAGAGTCGCTGGGTGGATCTCATCGAGATCAATATCAACAACCTGGCGGCAGTGCCATCCATTATCTACGGGTTGCTCGGACTGGCGATTTTCATCAATTTTTTCGGTCTGCCGCGCTCTGTGCCGCTGGTGGGCGGGCTGGTGCTCACATTGATGACCCTGCCGGTTATCATCATTGCGGGTCGTGCATCACTAAAGTCTGTTCCACCATCAGTGCGCGAGGCCGCACTCGGTGTAGGCGCTTCACAGATGCAGGTTGTGACACACCATGTGCTGCCGCTGGCCATGCCGGGCATGCTGACCGGAGCAATCATCGGGATGGCCAGGGCACTGGGTGAGTCGGCACCGTTGTTAATGATTGGTATGGTCGCGTTTATTGTAGAGGCCCCGGGTTCGCCACTGGATCCGTCGACCGCTTTGCCGATTCAGGTTTATCTCTGGGCCGATAGTCCCGAACGGGCTTTTGTAGAGCGTACCTCAGCCGCAATCATGGTGTTGCTGCTGTTTTTGCTCCTGATGAATGTGACGGCGGTGTGGTTGCGAAGCAAGTTTGAGCGTCGCTGGTAGTGCGAGCACTATGGTAATGAGTAATGAAGCAGCAATCATGGAAGCTCCTGAACTACAATCGGAGCCCCGTCGAATCGAGGATGCAACTGCGGTGCAAGAACCGGCAGCGAAAAGAGATGAACCAATGATGATGGATGAGGAGCAGGAAGGAAAAGGGCACACTGTGGGTGATATCACAGCCGCTGACCCTGTCATCTCGGTTCGTAATTGTAACGTGCATTATGACGATACTTGCGCGCTGAAGAATATCAATCTTGACATCGGGCGTGGTGAAGTCATCGCATTGATCGGGCCCTCCGGGTGCGGCAAGTCCACCTTCTTGCGGTGCCTCAATCGCATGAATGACACTATAGATTCCGCCCGGATAACCGGGACATTCAATTTGTATGGGGAAGATATATACGCTGCGGAAACCGACGTGGTGTTGTTGCGTGCCCGGGTTGGCATGGTGTTCCAGAAGCCGAATCCGTTTCCAAAATCGATTTATGAAAATGTAGCCTATGGGCCAAGAATTCACGGGCTGGCAACCAGCCGGGCGGAAATGGACGATATCGTTTACGGTAGTCTGGAACGCGCCGGTCTGCTGGATGAGCTCAAGAGCCGCATGGATGATCGAGGCACGAGCCTGTCCGGCGGGCAGCAACAGCGTTTATGTATTGCCCGGACTATCGCGGTCAATCCGGAGGTGATTCTCATGGATGAGCCCTGCTCGTCACTCGATCCCATTGCGACGGCAAAGATTGAAGACCTGATTGACGAGCTCTCCAGGAACTATGCGATCGCGATCATCACCCATTCGATGCATCAGGCGGCCCGGGTATCCAGGCGGACGGCATATTTTCATCTTGGCAGGCTGATAGAAGTCGATGCGACCGATAAAATTTTTACAAATCCGGGTCATCGCTTGACGGAAGATTATGTGACGGGCCGGTTTGGCTAGAAGAAAAACGGCTCTGTATCAAAATTGACTGGTCACTGTCATCATATTGTAACGACTCCACGGCACACTTCTGTTCATGGTAGTTCTTCATCTTGTCTGGAGTTTGAAGAAGCATATTCAGAAGTTATTGGTTTTCATTGGAGGAAATCAGGTGCATATAAATAAAATAGTATTGTCTGTCGCTGCATTGGCAGGTTTGTTGCTTGCAATGCCTGCGAATGCGGGTGTTACTTTCAAGGACGGCGACAAGTATGTGAAGCTTGGAGGTCGTGTTCAGCTTCAATACAATCAGGCCGACCCCACCGGCGGCGATACGACCGATACGCTGTTTTTTCGCCGGCTGCGAACCTATGTGGAAGGCAGCATTCACCCGGACTGGAAGGGGAAGATACAGTTTGATATAGGCAAGTCCAGCAACGATAACGAGCTGGTGGTCAAGGATGCCTATATGACCTACACGGGTTTTGAGAAGATGAATATAATGGTTGGCAGCAGCAAGACGCCTTTTTCACGGGAGTTTCTGACCTCATCCAAGAAGCAGCAGCTGGTGGAGCGCACTTTTGTCGGTGACCATAACTACGGTGCTCCGGACCGGATGCTTGGCGTTTTCCTCACCGGAAAAAATGGCAGCAAGAAGCTGACCTGGTCTACTGCATTCGGTATGGAGAATCTGGATCCTGACGTCAACAAAATCGATTTTGACAACCCTGCCAACAACAACTCGGATTGGAACCAGGGACGAATTGCTGCAGGGCGGGTCGATTTTCACCCCTTTGGTATATTGAAGATGTCACAGGGCGACTTCAAGCGAGAGCAAAAGGCGACTATAGGTATTGGTGCATTTTCCTGGAGTAATGATGGAGATAACAATACCTATACCAGCAACGGTATTTCTACCAGTACCAGCAAGGCCGATGTCGATAGCGCCAACGGCATAGAGCTGAGCGGCGCATACCGGAATGCCGGGTTTTCGGTTGATCTTCAGTTCAATACCATCAAGGCAAAGACAGTAGACCCGATGCTGACTGCCGGGGTTTACCAGGGGGGTGAGACCACATTATCGAGCTGGTCAGTAAAAGGCGGCTATATGCTGATACCTGGAAAATTCGAGATCGTCGCCGGACTGGAGTCACAGGATGCAGATGGTTACGCGGCAGCCTGGGATCGTACATCAGTCGGTGCCAACTGGTTTCTGGCCAGGCACGATATCAAGGTTCAGTTCACCTACCGTCTTGCTGATAACCTCAAAGGCCAAAGAGGCAATGACGAAGATGAGTTGTTCGTGCAGATGCAGTATGTATTCTGATCAGCGGGCTCTGTTAAATGGGCCGAACCGAAGTTTCCTTACAATACTTTCGTTGCCGGTTTTTACAATCAAAGCTGTTGTGAAAATCGATGGCTCAATGTCGACCGGCGTGTCGCAGCATCGCCATAATACCCGGACTTGCATTCAGAACCTTAATCTGAATGTCGGGATATTGCATGGCGAAAACCCGGAAAACTTCGTCTGCAAACCCCTGACCTACGGATTGCACACCTTTGAAGTCGAGCACGACCTCCCGAAACTTCTCCAGGTTGGTGATCAGACGCCGGGCCTCTGATCGCGACACGTAGTCTGACTGGAGCAGTTTGATATTCACTTTCGTTTTTTGAAACTGATAATCATAGTCCTCGGGTGCGAATGTTGCGAAGAGGTCTTCCAGACGCTGCCTGGCATCGCGCCTTACCTGGAACAGGATGGTCGTGCCGGTTACAAAACGCTGTTCCGAAACAAATACGTCATCCCGCAGCTGGTCCCACTCTAGCCGGATCCGGTGAGACCGGAGTACAAACCGGTCTGCTATCCTGGAAGTGAAAAATATTCCCTCTCCGGTGTGTGCTTCCGGCATGGTGGTTGTTTTGCCCTTGATCAGGTCTATCATCGCGGCATATTCATCGTCCAGACCCGATTTAGAAGCGATGGAATGGAACACACCGATTCCGAAATCACGAACTTCGAAAGAGACAGTGCCTGCTTCCAGGCGAATTTCGACAGATCCTCGTTCAGACTCCGAGTGATCGATTGCGTTGTTAAGCATTTCGGTAAAGGCATAGTGCACGATCGATTCCACATTGCGATGGAGCGCCGTACGCAGGTTCAGCGTTGCTGCAACCTGCTCATAGACATGGCTCTCATCCAGCCTGGCAAGTGGTAGCCTGCGCGAGAAGATCGAGGGCAACGGTGCATGGGCCGGCGAGTAGTAGCGTGCGTCTCGAGTTGAGCCCGACTTTACAACGAGCCCGGCAGCGATAAGGGGTTTTAGATGGACGTTCAGTGCCTGCCGGCTAATGGTCAGGTGCTTACAAAGCTCCCTGCTGCCGGCAGGGCTGTGAGCCTCAAGATATGCGAGAATTTGCTCTGGTCTCGACATAAGTGCTCACAATGCAGTATTGTCAATTAATTGTCAATTAAACAATATAGTATTGTCAATTAAAAGCAGGGTCAAACCGACATCAGTAGCTGACCTGTGAGGATGTCGATGTCAGCTGAGTTTATTGGTTCGAATTGCCGCTTGCCACGTGAGAAACTGCGGTTCGACCCCATATATAATCCAGCTATAATATGATTACTCCACATATGGGGCCGTAGCTCAGCCGGGAGAGCGCTGCGTTCGCAATGCAGAGGTCGGGAGTTCGATCCTCCTCGGCTCCACCAGTTCTTATATCTCAATTAGCTACTGGCTTAGCTGGAAATTTGAATTTGATCGAGGTCTAAGTTTCCATTTCCAAAAGTCAGAAGGCGTTAGTATAATTGTTTTTCTACCGGCTGTATTGCTGCTGAAAAGTATTGGCGAATTACT
>JAJRUG010000027.1 GCA_024277915.1 Gammaproteobacteria bacterium | reverse complement strand
TGTTATTAGGAACGCCGACATTGAGTTTGCTGGGATCGGTGGGCGCGGCACTGACAGCAGGACTGCGTCAAACCAGCGGCCTGATGGCATTACTGGTGTTACCATTGATGCTGCCGGTGCTGATGTTTGGCGCCAGAGCGACAGCGATGGCTGCTGATGGCTTCGACCCATCTGGTCCGCTGTATTTACTGGCGGCATTGTTAGCGCTAGCCATCACTCTGGTGCCGTTGGCCGCCGCAGCTGCTATCCGTATTTCCCTTGATTGACAACGACTACTATTCCGAACGATTCTTACCAATATGAGACTCTGGAACTGGATTAACAAACTCGCTTCCCCGCCACATTTTTTCCGTATGGCCGGGACACTCACGCCATGGTTTTTGTGGCCGGCAACGGCTTTGATTCTTGTGGGTGCATTCGGTGGCTTGGTACTGGCGCCACCAGATTATATGCAGGGTGAGGGGTTCAGGATGATTTACTTCCATGTGCCCAGTGCCTACCTGTCCATGATGGTCTACGTCATAATGGCAGTTTCTGCGGCTGTTGGATTGATCTGGAGAATCAAACTGGCCCACGCAGTTGCGGCCAGTGCTGCGCCAATCGGGGCATCATTTACTGTTTTGGCGCTGGTAACAGGCATGTTGTGGGGCAAGCCGATGTGGGGTGCTTACTGGGTCTGGGATGCCCGACTGACATCAGAGCTGGTGTTGCTGTTCTTGTATATCGGTTATATGACCTTGCGTTCAGCATTTGATGATACAAGCAAAGCTGACCGTGCCAGTGGTGTTCTGGCTGTTGTCGGTGTTGTGAATATTCCTATTATCCACTTCTCCGTCGTTTGGTGGAATACGCTCCATCAGGGTCCTACGATATCCAAGATGGATAATCCCTCGATCACTGCAGACATGCTGTGGCCCTTGTTAACCATGATTTTGGGCTACACATTGTTTTTCGTTGCTATACTTGCGATACGGGTACGGGGAGAAGTATTGACCCGTGAAGTACGATCGCGATGGGTCGGTGAAATGTTGCGGGAATCAATTGATGACAAGAGAGTCGAATAAACAGATGGATGAGTTTTTTGACATGGGCGGCAACGGGGTATTCGTCTGGAATACGGTAGGGCTTTCTATCGCTATTCTGGTATTAAACCTGGTGGCCGCACGGCGTGCTTTCAGGAATACGGTTGATCGCCTGCGAGCTGATATCAAACGAAACACTGATCGGAGTACAAGGCAATGACACCCAGACGTCGGAGAATGGTCATCGTTGGCGCAATTTTCCTCGGAGTAGCGACGGCAGTAACCCTCGGTCTTCAGGGAATGCAGGAAAGCATGTTGTATTTTCGAAGCCCGACAGAGGTTCTCTCGGGAGAGGCGGCTGATGGACGGGATTTTCGGCTGGGTGGGATGGTCAGGGAGGGCAGTGTCGAGAGACTGACCGGCGACCTTGAGATGAGTTTTGATATTACCGATTTTGAAAACTCCATCACTGTACGGTACACGGGTATCACGCCCGCATTATTTGGCGAGGGCCAGGGTGTGATCGCTATTGGGCGCATGGAGGGCAACAGTGTTTTCCGGGCTCGCGAAGTGTTGGCCAAACATGATGAGAACTATATGCCCGTAGAGGTTGCTGATATGCTCGCACAACAGCAACAACCTGAAGAACTGTCTACCGAATCCTCCACCAACTGATACAGATATGATCCCTGAAATTGGTTTATTGAGCCTGATTATCGCGTTGTGTCTTGCGTTCGCCCAGGGGATACTCCCGCTGGTCGGCGCCCAGACAGGAAAGCCGGCCTGGGTTGCGGTGGCAATACCGGCCGCAGCCGGACATGCGGTATTTGTTGCTATTTCTTTCATCTCCCTGACCTGGTCGTTTATCGCCAGCGATTTCTCCGTGTGGTATGTCGCGATGAATTCCAATACGGAATTGCCGCTCATGTATCGCATCGCCGCTGTCTGGGGCGGGCACGAAGGATCACTATTGCTGTGGGTGCTGCTGTTGGCATTTTGGGCTTTGGCCGTGGCCGCATTCAGCCGTGGAATACCGACTCTGTTACGGGCTCGGATCCTCGGTGTTATGGGACTGATCAGTGCCGGCTTCATGATGTTCGTGTTATTCACGTCCAATCCGTTTTTGCGGCTGTTTCCGGTTCCGCTCAACGGTAATGATCTCAATCCACTGTTGCAGGATCCGGCGATGGCATTCCATCCTCCGTTGCTATACACCGGTTACGTCGGATTCTCCGTCGCGTTCGCATTTGCTGTCGCTGCGATGTTATCCGGGACAATTGATCGCCAGTGGGCACGCTGGGCGAGACCATGGACTACTATGGCATGGATGTTTCTCACCGCGGGAATCGTCCTTGGTAGCTGGTGGGCCTACTATGAACTGGGGTGGGGTGGCTGGTGGTTCTGGGATCCGGTTGAAAATGCCTCATTCATGCCCTGGTTACTGGGTACGGCATTGATTCATTCTCTGGCGGTTACTGAAAAACGTGGCCTGTTCAAAAGCGTTACATTGTTGCTTGCAATCGGAGCATTTTCATTAAGCCTTCTGGGTACCTTCCTGGTGCGATCCGGCGTGCTGGTTTCGGTTCATGCCTTTGCGAGTGATCCAACCCGGGGTCTTTTTATACTGATCTATCTTGCGGTGGTTGTCGGTGGTGCACTGTCACTCTATGCATGGCGCGCACCCAATCTCGATAAAGAAGTAGGTTTCAAGCCTTTTTCCAGGGAAACCTTCCTGTTACTGAATAATATTCTTCTGACGGCTGCAGCAGGTCTGATATTGCTTGGTACTTTGTATCCACTGGTGCTCGACGCGATGAATCTGGGGAAAATATCCGTTGGCCCGCCTTATTTTGAAACTGTCTTTATTATTCCGATGCTGCCGATGGTAGTGCTGATGGGGGTTGGTATGCACACTGTATGGCGATCTGCCAGTGCTACCGACGTCATGCGCCGCCTGCGGATGGCCGTTATCATCACCGTGCTGTCCGGAATTGTGATTCCAGTGCTTGTCTGGGGCTGGAACAGCCTGTTGACTGTAGTAGGTTTCGTCGCGGGCGCCTGGCTTATTGTTTCATCGCTGATCGATCCGGTTCGCAGGATGATGGGCAAAGGTCCGAGAATCACCCGCGGTATGGCGGGCATGCAGATTGCCCACCTCGGGCTTGGACTATGCGTGCTGGGAATTACCGCGACCACTTCTTTCAATATAGAAACTGACCAGCGTATCGTGCGCGGGGAATCTGTAGTAGTTGGTGACTACACCATTACTTTTGATGGCGTACAAATGGTCAATGGCCCCAATTACCAGGCGATCAGGGCAGACATGTCAGTAACCAGAGCAGGGCAGCCAGTGACGGTTCTGCACCCTGAAAAACGAGTCTACGCTGTGCAGGACAGCCCGATGACAGAGGCAGCCATTGATTCAAAATTAAACCGCGACTTGTTCATTGCCATGGGAGATGATCTGGGCGATGGCTCCTGGAGTTTCAGGATTCAGTATAAACCGCTGATCAGTTTTCTCTGGTTGGGTTCCATAGTGATGGTTCTGGGCGGAATAGTTTCTGTCACTGACCGTCGTTATCGGTTGGCGGCACCGGCCACCCGTCAGGCACCAGTGCAGGCTGCCACCGTTAAATCCACCTGAGCCTGCCGGACCTGACAAGAATGTTACGTTTTTCTTTTCCAATTCTGGCATTTGTTGCGCTGCTTGGAGTGTTTCTGATCGGCCTGCAGCGCGACCCGACTTACGTGCCATCACCGTTAATCGGTAAACCTGCACCGGTTTTTAACCTGCCTTTACTGTCGGATGAAACCAGGAGCCTGGGAACAGCAGATATCCAGGGCAAGATTTATGCGCTGAACGTATGGGCGACCTGGTGCCCGGGTTGTCGTCAGGAGCACCAGGCACTAATGGATATTGCCGCCCGGACTGATATTCCGATTTACGGACTGAACTGGAAGGATGATCCGGATGCAGCGCGCCGCTGGCTGGTGCAACTAGGTGACCCCTATGCTGCTACGGTCATGGATCTGGACGGCCGGGTCGCTATCGACTGGGGTGTGTACGGCGCACCGGAAACTTTCCTGATAGACGCAGAGGGTATTGTCTTGCACAAGCATATCGCGCCGATCACGATGGAAATCTGGACTACTGATTTCGTGCCAAAAATTATCGCAGCCCGGGCAAGCCGTCCATGAACAGACGCCTGTTGCTTTTACTGTTTCTTCTTGTATTTGGCTCGGCAACAAATGTTGGTGCGATCGATACAGTGTCCGACTGGGAGGATCCTGGACAGCGCGAATTGTATGAACAATTGATTCATGAAGTTCGGTGCCTGGTTTGCCAGAATCAGGTCATCGCAGATTCCAATGCGCCGCTTGCTGCTGATCTTCGCCGCGAAATTCGGGAAATGGTTCTTGCCGGAAAAACCGAAAGTGAAATCGAAGATTTTCTGCTTGAACGATATGGTGATTTTGTATTGTATCGCCCCAGATTCAAGCCGGAAACAGCTCTGCTGTGGCTGGCACCAGGATTGCTCCTGCTGGCAGGGGGCATAGTTTTGTGGCGCACTCTCCGGCGCCGCGCGGTATTACCTATCGGTTCAGATGATGATGAGCCAATGAATGAAAGCTCATGAGAACGGTTGAATTGTCATGTTGAGTTTCCTGATTATTTCCATCCTGCTGGTGATGATTGCTGTAGCTGCGGTAGCGTTCCCGCTGCTAAAGCGCAGGAATGACGATACAGCCCCTATAGCAGGCACAATCACCGCTATTCTGATTCCCGTCTCGGTACTGCTCATCTATGCCGTGATCAGCAGTTATCCATGGCAACTGGACGTACCGGCAGCCGCAATGGCTCCTCCTGCTACTGAAAATCAGTCCATGGCTTCGGCTATCAGTCGTCTGGAACAACGGCTCAATGCCGAACCTGATGATGCTGAGGGCTGGCTCCTGCTTGGCAGGAGCTATGTCACCGAGCAGCGGTATACGGAAGCAGGTAGTGCTTATCGCAAAGTACTTGATCTGACAGATGGCACCAGTGTTGAAGCCATGCTGGGTCTTTCCGAGGCAGTCATTCTCTCGGGCCAAACTGCGGGTTTAACCGAGGCCGCAGCACTGATCGAGCGAGTGCTCGCCGAAGATCCGGATAATCGAAAGGCTCTTTGGTATGGAGGGCAGGTAGCGCTCAGTCAGGAAAATATTGCGATTGCACGGCAACGCTGGTCAAGATTACTAACGCTTTCACCTCCAGAGGCCCTGCAAAACATTCTCGAAATACAGCTGCAAGCACTGAATGCCCCGGAAGTGCCCGCAGGTGATGTGCCTGTAAGTGTAACAGCGGTTGCCACCGGGATTACCATCACTGTGGATATTGAAGAATCACTCCGCGGGCAAGTAAAAGAGGGTGCCCGTTTGTTTATTATTGCGCGAGATGCCGATGCTCCGGGGCCACCATTAGCAGCGGTGCCACGGTTAGCCCGCGATCTGCCGGTCACGGTAACCATCACTGATGCTGATCGTATGATCCCCGACCGGTCTCTGGCAGACATTGCCCGGATCAAGGTGATTGCACGAGTAGCAAATGGCGGTGATGCACTGGCTGCACCGGGAGATATATTCGGTGAAGCACTGTGGCAAGGCTCTCAGAGTCAGGATGAACCCCTGACAATCATGCTCAATCAGATTGTCCCGCAATAACTTTTCTGGAACTTTTCTGGCCGGAAAGTGGCGCTGGTCTGACCATCCTGACTGCCATAAAAAAGTTTTGCACATACGATAAGATTTATCGTCTCAAACCGAAGACGGCTGAGCAGGAGTGCGCGACGTGAGTGACAGGAATAGCTTGGAAGTCAGTCTGCGAGGCCATGATCTTATCCAGGAGCCGTTGCTGAACAAGGGATCGGCCTTTTCAGCTGCTGAGCGAGAGATATTCGGCCTCGAAGGAATGCTGCCGTACCAATCGCTCTCAATCGAGCAGCAGGCAGACCGAATCTACCAGCGCCTTGGCAAATCACCGGATCCGTTCGAGAAATACATTGCGTTATCCAGCCTTCAGGATCGTAATGAATGTCTGTATTTTTTTATCCTGCAGAAATACCTGGAAGAACTCATGCCGATCGTCTATACGCCGACCGTCGGACAGGCCACCCGGAAGTTCAGTCATGTCTTTCAGCGTGGTCGGGGAATCTGGATATCTCCGGATATGAAAGGCCGAGTGGAAGATTCGCTGGTACGCGCAGCAAATGGACGTGACATCCGTCTGATTGTAGCAACCGACAATGAGTCGATCCTCGGGATCGGAGACCAGGGAGCCGGCGGCATGGCAATTTCTATCGGCAAGCTGTCACTTTACACAGCCGGAGCCGGTATTAACCCCGCATCTGTGCTACCTGTCAGTCTGGATGTTGGAACAGATAATGAAACACTTCTGTCCGATCCGCTGTATCTGGGATGGCCACAGCGGCGGCTCAGGGGCAGGGAGTACGATGAACTGATCGATGAGTTTGTTACAGCGGTGACCAAGGTGTTTCCGGGAGCCATCGTGCAGTGGGAAGATTTTCGCAAGGACAACGCACTGCGAATATTGAACCGTTATCGGGACAAGCTGCCTTCTTTTAATGATGACATTCAGGGTACGGGAGCCGTCGCTCTTGCCGGGATTCTGAGTGCCGGCCATTTCACCGGGCGAAGCATTACAGATGAGCGTGTAATCATCCTCGGTGCCGGTGCTGCCGGACTGGGTATCGCACGACAAATACGGTCGGCGATGGAGAGCGCTGGTATGTCACCAGAGCTGCGCCAAACAGCAGTAGCAGTTCTGGATAGCCGTGGACTTGTTGTTGATGATGGTTCAGTAACGGATGAATACAAACGTGAGCTTGCCTGGTGTTCCGAGTCAGCGTTGGCACATGGTCTGGATAAGGGGCACCGATCTCTGGAGGATGTGGTGGCGGCAGTCAAACCCACGGTGCTGATCGGGAGCTCCGGCCAACCGGGGGTATTCACCGGAGAAATCCTCAGCCAGATCGCAGCAAATGTTCGCCAACCGTTGATTTTCCCTCTTTCCAACCCGACAGCCAATTCCGAAGCAACTCCGGAAGACATCGTAAAGTACACCGAAGGGCGAGCCCTCATTGCCACCGGCAGCCCGTTTCCTGACGTAACTTTTGGCGATAAGCTGGTTCGTGTTGGGCAGGGGAACAATGTTTTTATTTTTCCCGGTATCGGGTTGGCACTGATGCTGGCAGGAATACCCCGGGTCACCGATAAAATGTTGTCAGCATCAGCAGGCGCGTTGGCGAATTCCATCTCGGAAGATGAACGCCGATCGGGGATGCTGTACCCGCCGATCAGCCGTCTGCGAGAAGTCTCTCTGGATGTTGCCCAGGCCGTTATTCAGGCTGCTGCCGATGAGGGCTTATGTGATACAGATACCGCAAATACTGCACCGGAATTGCTAGAGTCCGGCTGCTGGGAACCTGAGTACCCCGAATATGTGGCTGTCAGTTAAAGAACGGCAGTCGCGTGCTGCGCTGTCAGCCCGTATACTACGGTGGTTTTTCGATGTAGAGCCCCTGGAAAAGTGAAAATAAAAGAGAAGTTATCAATTGGCACGGTTGCCGCTACTGCAATATTGATCTTGTCGGCATGCTCGACAGTGCAATCGGGGCTGGAAGCATGGGAAGGACATTCTCTTGATGATCTGATCGAATCATGGGGCGAACCGGATAGACGGGTTGAGCTGGGTGTGGGCTACTACGCTTATACCTGGAATGCAGAGAATAGTGCTTGCCAGCGTACCTTTACGGTTCGCGAGAACACCGTAGTCGGTTTCTCGGACAGTGACTGTGAATGAAAGGAAAATGGATGACGATATTGTTCGAAAAAGCGGGTAACGCATACAGGCTTTTCGCCAACAGCAGACAATTTCCAAAGGCGACTGCCTGGAGTCTTTCGCTTTGCTTTCTGCTCACTATGGCGTTGCCTGGGTATGCCGCGATTTTCACCTTCGAACCAGGCGAACCGATCCCGGAAGTCTCATGTCTCGCATTTGGTGCCGGCCCAGGTGGATTCGAACCAACTTCGCCTTTTATGGGGTTTCTCTATCAGGATTTACCAGCATTCCAACTGCGAGAAGGGGACATACTGGCATTCGATCTCAGTGCATTGAATGACTTTGATATTGAACTGCAAATCGATGTTGCAATACTCGATACAGGAACAGGGGAAGCCGGTGAATTTACGAGAATCGTCAGCAATACCCAAACTCCAACAAGCCCGCGGGGCGACGAAATTGTAGGTAATTTCGACTTGCAATTCGCTGTGGAAGACTCCTTTGATTTTCCAGGCGGAGGAATGGTATTACGTTTTTCCAACGGATCAGCTGCCTATCAAGCGGATGTTACCTGCTCGCAAGTGGGTGTGGTTACTGTTGATACCGACTCTAACGGCTTTTTTCTTGGTGCTTTTTGGGGTGATACGGATGGAGTCGCTCCGTGGGAGAATATCAGCCAGGGAAGTGGCTTGATTGCGGGTTTCCAGGTCACCACGTTAAACCGTGTCGATCTCGAATCACAGATACTGGATAGTTCCGGAGCAGTGACTCAAACAGCGGCAATCGGGGAAGTCATCACCTATCAACTCACCGTTACCAACTCAAGCGGTCAGGATGCAACGGGTGTGGAAGTGACTGCGACACTTTCCAATGATATGGAGTATCTGCAGGCTGTGTCCGACCCGTCCGCTGCGGCGGTGTTCACAGCAGGTTCTGTCGATACGGTACTTTGGACTGTCGGCCCGATAGCAGCGGATGCAACTGCTTCACTTGATATCGACATGCGAACGCTGCTTAGTAGTGCCAACATCGTGCTGGATAATTCCGGCGAAGTTACAGCAACAGACGCACCACTCGTAGTTGGCTCAACAGCTCTATCAAGCATCACTGTCGACAGCCTGCCTTTAGACACACTTGAAAAGGGCGGAGAGGGTAACTGTTTTATTGCTACTGCTGCCTACGGGAGCTATCTCGAATCAGAAGTGATGGTGCTGCGCCGATTCAGGGACGAAGTGCTGCTGGTACGTCCGGCCGGGCGCGCATTTGTTGATTGGTATTATCGAACTTCTCCGCCAATCGCCGAGGCAATACGAGGCAGCGAATCTTTAAGGTGGACGGTGCGGTTGGCGCTAAGTCCGGTTGTTTATGTAATCAAATACCCTGCCACTGGTGTTCTGCTGGTTGCATTTGGGCTCCTTGGCGTTCCGATGTTGATGCGCCGCAGAACCAGAAAGGCTGAACTGAGCAATGGTAACTAACATGAAACCCGTATCTATCGTACTGGTCATTCTGCTGACCGCGGCTCCGGCATTGCATGCCCAGCAAGGAAGTCTGCCATCCAGAACTTCGGGGTTCTATGCAGGAGCAGGTGTTGGTTATAACCAGACTGACCTGAACAGTGCGAGCATAGTGATGGGTGGCAATGATTTCAGCTTCAAGGTCTTCAGCGGCTATCGTTTCGAACCGGATTTCCTGCCCTTCGACACATCTGTATCCATTGAAGGGGGCTACGTTAACCTCGGGAAAATCACCGACACCGTGCTGGGCAGCCCACTGAGTCTGGAGACGGACGGGTTTGAGGCTTACGCTGTTGGCACCATACCTGTTTTTGGCAATTTTGATCTGTTCGTTGCAGCAGGGGTTATCGCATGGAAAGCAGATCTCAATACAACCGGCTCTCCTTTAGTTGATGATAGTGGCACTGACCTTGCACTGGCTGTTGGCATGACCTACCAGACAGGCAGCACACACAGTGCCCGTCTGGAACTGGAAAGCTTTGATTTTATGGACGGTGCATGGCTGGCGACCTTCTCACTGGTTTACCAGTTCAAATAGGCAACTGACCTTAAAAACGCTTTGGTTCAGATCGAATCAATCCTGTATGGAGAAGATTCTCAGATACGCCCCTCCAGAGAGGCCAGCAGAAACCAATAGCGAATGCCCACATTGGCGAAAGCGGACTCCAGCCGCTGACAGACATCACGTGCCTGTGATTCATCCATCAGGATCTGAAACTGAACCCGCTGCTGGCGTCCGGTGACCTGCTCGATCAGGCTCATTCCTTCATGCCGGGATGAGTGACCACGAACCTGGAAACTTGTAAACCCGAACTGATGTTCGTTGTCGAGGAAGAAATCAACAAGGTCTTCTTCTATTGCCTGTGGCGCTATCAATGTCAGTACTCCCTGGTTTGTCATGCCTGCTCTCCACGCATTCCCTCAAAGCGTAAATAAAGTATTGGTAGCAGAATCAGGGTCAGCAGTGTTGCAGTGATCAACCCCCCGATCACAACAATGGCCAGTGGTTTCTGAATTTCTGCTCCGGGGCCGCTGGCAAACAATAGCGGAATGAGGGCCAATGATGCGATGCTTGCTGTCATCATAACCGGCCGCAATCGTCTTGCCGCCCCGTCGGTCACCGCCTGCCAGACAGGCAAGCCCGAATCACGCAGCTTGTTGATATATGACACCATGACAACACCGTTCAGGACAGCGATACCAAGCAAAGCAATAAAGCCGACCGATGCCGGAACAGACAGGTACTCTCCGGTAATCCACAGTGCGAAAACACCGCCAATCAGCGCAAATGGGACTGTCATGAAAACCAGCACAGCTTGTTTGATGGAACCGAAGGTTGAAAACAGCATCAGGAAAATAAGTCCGAGTGATACCGGGATAACAATGGCAAATCGCGCTGCTGCGCGCTGTTGATTCTCGAACTGGCCGCCCCATTGGGTAAAGTATCCGGCGGGCATAGACAGGTTTTCTGCGACAACTTTCTGTGCTTCGTCAACAAACCCGACCAGATCGCGGCCTGAGACGTTTGCCTGAACCACTGAAAAGCGCTGCCCGCGTTCGCGCTTGACGGACACAAAACCCTCTACTCTTTTCAGGTCAGCAACCGAGGACAGTGGAATATTTGCCCCGTTTTCGAGCTGTATCAGCAATTGTTCAAATTCATCCGGGGACTCACGTAGCGCTTGCGCGCCGCGGATAATGACCGGCGTCCGTCTGATACCTTCCTGAATCACATCCAGGCGCAAGCCTTCGACCTGGGCACGAAGTAAATCTGCAAGTTCGTCATTACTCAATCCGGATCGACCGGCCCGCAATCTGTCTATGTCGACCTGAAGATACTGCATGCCCTCATTTTCGCTGATATAGACATCTTCGCTGCCTGGTATCGCTTCGAGGATTGTAGCTACTTCCTTCGCCAGGTCAGTCAGCGTCTGGATGTCCTCGCCGAAGATTTTAACAGCAATATCACCACGCGTTCCGGAAAGCATTTCATTGACGCGCATATCAATCGGTTGCGTAAAGCCGTAAGCCACACCAGGGAAACGATCGAGGACTTCACGGATGCGATCTTTTAAATCATCCTTGCTGTCAACGCTCCATTCATCTCTCGGCTTGAGCACCATAAAGATGTCGGTCTCATTAAGACTCATGGGATCAAGCCCGATTTCGTCGGAGCCGGCTCGCGCTACAGTCCGCAGTACTTCAGGCACATTCTCGATAATTGCTTGCTGAACCCGAATATCGAGTTCTGTCGATTGCTCAAGGGTGATTGACGGTAGTTTCTCTGTCTGGACGATAATGTCACCTTCATCCATTGTTGGCATAAACGTTTTTCCGAGTGTCAGATACGCAACAATGGCCAAAGCGAAAGCGGCACCTGTAGCAACGAAAACGACACGACTGTTTGCCAGTGCCCAGGTCAGGGAAGGGGCATAGATCTCATGAAGTTTACGCGGTAACCAGGGCTCGGTTTCTCCAACATTAGAGAGCAGAAAAGACGCAACCACCGGAATCACTGTCAGCGACACCAGCAGGGCACCAGCCAGGGCGAAAACAATCGTCAATGCTACGGGTGTAAAAAGCTTCCCCTCGAGCCCCTGCAATGTCAGCAACGGGAGAAAAACAATGATGATAATCAGGATACCCGAGAGTACCGGTGTTGATATTTCGCGTACCGATCGATAGATAATGTGCAGTCGCGGTAGCTGGCGAGCATGCTTTTTATCGGCCAGGTGACTGACAATATTCTCAACCACAACGACAGCAGCATCGACAAGCATACCGATGGCAATCGCGAGTCCGCCAAGACTCATCAGGTTTGCGCTCATATCGAACTGGTGCATCAGCATGAAGGTAATAGATGCGGCAAGTGGCAGCGACAAAGCGACTGTTAATGCGGATCGGAAGGTACCGAGAAACAGGATCAGCACGATCACGATGAGGACCGTTGCTTCGAGCAGTGCTGTCGATACCGTTGATACGGCTCGCTCCACCAGATCCCCCCGATTGTAGAAAACAGATACGGAGGCTCCGTCCGGCAATGTCGGTTCGAGTTCGGCCAGTTTCTCTTTGACGCCTTCGACAAGTTGTCGCGCATTAGCGCCGCGTAAAGCGAGCACCAGTCCCTGTACTGCTTCTTTTCCTGATGAATCGCTGACCGCCCCATAGCGGGTCAGATGACCAATACGAACCTCCGCAATATCGCCAACACGCACAGGTACTTCACCTCGCAGTGCGACAACGATGCTCTCGATGTCCTGGGCAGTTTTAAGGCGTCCTTCGATCCGTACCAGCAATGCCTCTTCACCTACATCCATACGCCCGGCGCCGTCATTGCGGTTGTTGGTCTGAATGGCATTTTACAGTTCCGCGAGGCTGATGCCGCGCGCTGTCATACTGGCGATATCCGGAACGATCTCGAAACTGCGTGCATGACCACCAAGCACGTTGACATCCGCAACACCCGGCACGGTACGCAGGGCCGGTCGGATGATCCAATCCAATATCTGGCGCCGCTCCATCAAGGATAAGGTATCGCCATCCACGGTGAACATGAATACTTCGCCGAGCGGGGTCGTCATCGGCGCGATACCACCTTCGATACCAGCCGGGAGAACCTCCCAAATACCGGCCAGCCGCTCAGTCACCTGTTGACGTGCCCAGTAGATATCTGTTCCGTCCGCAAAATCAATCGTGATATCAGTTAATGCATATTTAACAACTGAGCGCAGCATCTCCTGTCGAGGTAATCCAAGCAATTCGAGCTCAATGGGAATAGTGATCCGGCTCTCGACTTCTTCCGGAGTCATTCCAGGTGCTTTGATGATCACCTTGACCTGGGTAGGTGACACATCAGGAAACGCATCAATCGGCAAATCGCGGTAAGCGAGGAATCCGCCGGCGCTGATCAGTATGATCAGCAGCAGTACGAACAGGCGCTGGGTCAGCGCAAACTGGATCAGGAAGCGCACTATTCGCCTCCGCCTATACCCAGCCACCGTGCTTTGAGTGCAGCGGTTCCGCGTATGGCTACTGCCTCGCTGGCGTCAATTCCCGAGCCGACGATAATCCGCCCCTGTGCCTGGCGAACCACTTCGATTTTACGCACTTCCACGCCGTTCGGGCGCTGAACAAAAACATAGTCCTGATTATCTTTTCGCACAACGCTGCTGATTGCGAGCAACAAATATTTTTCGGAGCGTATCTTTGTGAAGACTGCGGTGACGAACTGTCCAGGTGCCAGCTCGCTACCATTTTCGACGACTGCACGTACCACTACAGTCTGGGTAGCCGGATTGACATTGCGACCTATATTGTTGATTTTCGCGGTGATGTTCCGTTGCCGCTGCTTTACCAAAACGGTTCCACCGGGTACAAGATCAAGGCTCTTCATGAATGGCGCATCAATTTCAAGCCATAGTGTGCTCATATCAGCAATTCGAAATACTGCCTGTGAAGGGTCGATCAGTTGACCAGCGGTACGGTATTCCTCTAGCACAACGCCATCGACTGGTGCACGTAGTATCATGTAAGGCTGCAGCACCAGAGAATCACGCAAAGCGATGATCTCGGCTTCCTCGAGGCCTGCCAGAACCAGAGAATGATGAAGTCTCTGTTCTGCCACGTGACGGTCTTCCACCTCGTGCTCACTCTCGGATAGGCGTCGCGTGGAAACGATGCCTTCATCGTTCAGAATCCTGTCATTCGCATATCGAACCTGCAATAACTGCATCTGGTGAAATGCTTCTATGTATTCTCCCTGTAACATCAGGAAATCAGGGCTGCCTACCCAGGCAATCGAGTCTCCCTTGCGAACTGAATCACCGGCTGATACACCCAGTCTTTTTATGGTGCCAGACAACAGGGGAACGACAGCGTAGTCATTCGTAGGCGGTATCCTGACACGCGCAGGCGATTCAAAATCATCAGCAAGTTCAGTAACTTGCGGGAGGCTGAATGCGACACCAATATTGTCAAGCTGGGCTGCCGTAATGTTCAGCTCTTCGGCCAGAGTAGTTCCTGTGATGTGCGATAGTATGACAATCAGCAGCAAAGATGCATTCTGATTATTCATGGTAGCTCCCCGACTGTCTGGTTGTATTGTGCGATAGCGTTTTTCCATCGAATCTCGTTTCCTGATGATTCCATTTCCGCATTGAATGCTACTTCCTTAATAAGTAAAAATTCCAGCAGGTGCATTTCCCCTATATCAAGCGCAGTGACACTCATGGCGAGGTGCTGCTGTGCGAGTTCATTTTTTTGACGCGCCAGATGGTATGCACGCTCTGCGCCAATAACGTTTAGTTTCGCATCATGGTATAGAGTCTCCAGTTGCCGGCGCAGTACGCGATGTTCAGCGCGTACTGTCGTTGCCTGCAATTCAGCCACCGCTCGCTGTGAATTGACGTGTGCCCCGAAGCTCAGCGGATAACTGAAAAACACACCAACACTTTCTTCAGCCGACAGGTCAGTGCCACCACGTTCCGAGCGAACACCTAGCAGCAAGGCAGGATTACTTGTTCCCGATTGCTGTGCCAATTGATTCTCTGCTAATGCGCGTTCCAGCCGCGCAGTACTATAGAGTAGAGCAGGGTGCTGCTTGCTAATACCGGTTCTGGTACTTTGATCCTCTGTAAAATCCGCAGGCATAACACTCTGCTCGGTAATAATTTGATAAGCCCGGATTGAATTAGCATGCTCAATTTGGGCTTCACTTAGCCTTATATCGTTGTTCAATTTGTCCTGTTTGGCTTGTAGCAGATCACTGCGTGGCAAATTGCCCAGCTCTACTCTGCGGGTAATACCGCGCAGCAATTCAAGGGAAACTTCAGCAGCCTTTTTGGTCTTGTTCACACGATCAGTAGTTAATGCAATACGCCACAAAGAAGTTCTCAAGGCGCCGGCAAGTTCCCAACGAACTAACGACGCGAACGCATTTGCCTCACTCTCTATACCCCGGGCGACCTTTTTACTGGCGCTGCGTTCGCCAAAACGCCACAGGGGTAGCTCAACGCCCGCTTCGTATTCCTGAAGGTTGTCATTGTTACCGATTTTTCCAGTTTGATAACGAAGCTGAATATTCAGCGCATCAGCAAACAGACTGTTCGCTTTATCACCAAATTTTTCAGCTTCAGCAAGCCTGGCTAGTAGTTCTTCGTAGACAGGATAGCTTTCAAGCACCTGATCAGTCAGAAGACTGAGTGTCAGTTGATCAGATGAGTGAGTCTGATCCGGTGGAGGTGTCTGTGCCAGCGCGGTGTGTAAAAACAGATACAAACTGGTTGTGATCGCAATTTTTAGTTTTATCATTACAATTGGTTGTTGGGTCATGGCTGGTCTTTTTTACTGCAATATCCAGCCGTTACGCCTGGCGCTTGCATTCTCCATAGGCGCATATATCGATCAGAGTGATACATTGTTTAAACAATGCAAACGGAATTTACTTTATTCCGACGGTAACTTCTACAGCTATCGGTTCCCGGAGACCTGCAATCGTTGCCAAAAAAATGCACAATAGCAGGCCAGTGGTTCTATCCTAATTAGTGAATCTGAAATGAAGCTGAATAAATGATAATACCTGGTCGGTTCAGCATTTTTACCGTACTCAGCGTATTCCTGCTTACTGCCTGCGGAGGAGGGGACGTTGGCGAACTGCCCCCACCAGCTGATATTTTGCCGGTAGCCAATACTGCAGCACAGCCCTTGGAAAGTCTGCGCCCTATCCATGCCATCGCGATCTACCCTGCAGACCCCGCGCGCTTGTATCTTGCCGCCGGTAACGGGCTTTACCTGACTGATTCCGGGGGCCAGGTACAGCTGATAGGCCGTGAAAGCGATAAGCTGGTAACGCTCCTCACCGTGTCGGACACTAATGAAGCTCTCCTGGTCAGTGGGCATCCAGCCATGGGTGGAAATCTTGGCTTGTTACGTTCCATAAATGGCGGCCGCTCCTGGGAAGATCACTCCGGTAATGCTGATGACCCGATGGGCTTCGAGCTACTCGCCAGCAGTGCCGCCGATCCAAAACGCATCTATGGGATCTATCAGGGCCTGCGTACCAGTGAAGATAGTGGCAAGACCTGGCTAAAAGTTGCTGATGCACCAACTCAACTCTTCGATCTGGCTGTCTCGCAGCAAAATCCACAAGTACTTTACGCTGCGACCGGTGGCGGTCTCTATTTGAGTCAAAATGGTGGTAAAAGCTGGAGTGACCCCTTTCAGTTCAAGCTACCGGTCACCATGGTGCGCACCACAACAGATGGCTTGTTGTATGCCTTTGTAGTCAGCAAAGGTCTGTTGCGCACCGCTGAAAGGGCGAATGACTGGCTGCCATTGAACAACGAATTCGGTATGCAGATCTTCACCAGAATGGTTGTTCACCCCGAAAACAGCGGTCATTTATATGCACTCAACCAGTTCAATCGTGTACTTGCTACCATGGACGGTGGCAAGAGTTGGCACAGTTTCGCGGGTGACCGCAAGCCCGAGACAAAGAACGAGATCCGCGGGCAGCAGCTTTACTCCACTCACTGCAAGAGCTGCCACGGTGCTATGGGTGTCGGCGAAACCTATTCTCCGCAAGCGTTGACGGATAAGGACTACTTCATGGCCCCGGCTTTGGATGATTCCATGCACGCGTGGCACCATACGGATGATGCCCTAGTGAATACTATCCTGAACGGTTCACCGCGCAAAAGCCGGATGATCGCCTTGAAAAATATACTCTCGGAAGCAGATGCCCACGATATTGTGCAATACATGAAAAGCCTGTGGGGGACACGTGCCCTGGACTGTCAGGGGCCGAAACACATGCAGTGCATGTAAGGGTCAGGCAGTGAGCTAGGCCGTGTCACGTATTGTATGTCTGTGGCGGATTTTCCACTGGTTGTCTAACTTCTGCATGACAATGGTGGCTTTGCCGGTCATCTTCAGTCTGCGCTTGCCGCCTTCGAACTGATCGCTTTCGATAGTGAAAACCATCACCCAGTCCATTGACGCATAGGCAAGATCACCGAGTACAAAAGGACGTATGTTGGTCAGACTGTAGTCGAAATCTTTTAGCATCGGTAACTCATCCGCCAGATGCTTGCGATAATTTTGCCAGCCAAGATCCAGAAAAACACCATCCTCCAGATTGGCGCCCTCCAGGTTGGTAAAACCATCGTCGGTGACCACATATTTTTCGATCTGCTCAACATCTGTCGACTGAACAGCTAAAGCATAGCCCTCCAGCATTTTCAACACATTTTTTTCCTGGACGCTGAGTACTCGTGGCGGCACGTCGATATCATCCGCATGCATGCTGCCTTCATGGGCAGAGGCTGGATTAATACCGGTGATTAGCATGCTCGCGAGCGTAGCCAGGATGGCCGTGTACTTCATGAGAGGTAACTTGAATAACATTTCATAACTCCATGGATAGCAAAGAATTAAATAGAGCTCTACCGTTCATCATATTGGGGCACTCATGTACCTACTCGGCGTGGTGGCCCTCACCCTCGGCACTTTCAAGCATCTCCTGATAACTATACCCGTCGAGATCCGGAAGCACCTGCAGGAATGCGATAACCGGCCAGATATCATCATCATCGTGAGTCACACCCCACGACGGCATGCCGGTCATCCGGATACCGTTCCTGGTAACCCAGAACAGCATTTCTGCAGACTCTTCGAGTGCAGCTTCTGCGAGATCAGGTGCCGGGGGATTGAGGCCTTTGGCCAGAGAGGAGGGCGGTCGTCCCGGTGCGGTATGACACTCTGTACACATGGAATCAAAATCGTTAATGCCTGCCAGACGAAGTTTCTCATCGCTGAGATCCGGAGCCTGTATATCGCTCAATCGAGCTTCGATGGATCTCTCCCGGGTTGTTTCAAGCAACCAGCTGGAAACCGGATCGTGGCTCTGGGTTGCGGCAACGTTAAAAATGCCTGAATAAGCAAAGCCGATCACAGCTATCCCGAAAACAAGCATAATCGCTAATACGGATTTCAATATGTTCATAGTATCCTCGTCCTGTTAAAACCAGAAACGTAGCCCTGCTACAAATCGCGTTTCACTCGAATCTTCACCTGCAGCCTCTGCAAGCTTTTTGGTATCACCAAATTTACCTGCCCACTCTATGCCAATGTATGGTGCGATCTCTCTTCGAAATTCGTAGCGCAGGCGGACACCAACGGACGCCTTGGAAAAACCAGAGCCGATATCCCGTCCGGCATCATCTTTTCCGTACCAGTCGATTTCCACTCTTGGCTGCAGAATCAACTGCTGGGTCAATAGCAGCTCGTATTCTGCTTCCAGGCTCATCGCGGTGCGGCCTTCATCGCCGACATATGCCGTGATGTCGAGCTCGAACCAGTACGGTGCCAGTCCCTGCAGACCAAAAGCCAGCCAGGTTCGGTTTGGCCCGTCTCCGCTGTCGTAGCGTACTCCAAGTTGTGCATCCCAGAATGAAACCACCGCATGCCCCCATAGCAGTTCGGTCTGCGCTTCTTGCAGAGCCCCGTTGTCATAGTCACCTTCGGCTTTTAACACCACCCGGTCGTAGTCCCGGCCATACCATGCCTGCAGGTCATAGGTCGCCAAAGTATTGTTATTGGTCACTACAGTTTCCAACCGGTCCATTAACAGCGACGCAAAATTCTTTTCGTCTGCAAGTCGGAGCGTGCGTGGCGTTTTACCAAAATCGTAACCGCCTGAGTAGGCATGCGGATCACGGGCGTTCGATGGTGCAGACCCTCCCTGCGCTCGTCCGGGAACAGGTGCAGCAGCTGAATCCATAGCAGCCATATCATGATCCATAGCTTCAGCGGAATCGTGATTCATCTGGCTGTGATCCATATCACTCATCGGGCTCGCTGCTGATGGCGCAGCGGTATCTGCTTGCTCCTCTGCCCAGGCGAAAGAAGAGCAGAGCATGATCATTACTACAGCGAAAGTTCGAATGCGATCACTCACAGGGTCTGTTTTCAGAATGCTGTGCATCACTCAGGCCACCACTACTTCGCGGAACATGCCGGCATCCATGTGGTACAGCAGGTGGCAGTGCCAGGCCCAGTGACCAAGCGCATCGACAGCAACCAGAAAACTGACCCGCTGTGCGGGCTGCACACTGATCGCGTGTTTTCTTACCTGAAAATGGCCGTCCGGACTTTCCAGCTCACTCCACAAACCATGGAGATGCATGGGATGGGTCATCATCGTGTCGTTGTGAAGGATGACACGCAAGCGCTCACCGTAGCGGAAATGGATTGGCGTGGACTTGCCGAACTCAAGCCCGTCGATGGACCAGGTATATCGTTCCATGTTACCGGTCAGGTGAAGTTCGATTTCCCGCTCCGCACCCCGTGGATCCATTGCACCACCCACAGTGTGCAAGTCAGCGTAAGTTAACACCCGGCGCCCGTTGTTACGCAAGCCAATACCCGGGTCGTCCAGGTTAGTGCGCGGTGTATCGACTCGCATATCGACACTCGGGCCATACTCGGTTTTGGCATGGCGCACCTGAGTTGCTCCAGCTCCCATAGCCACCGCACCGGTCATCATGTGTTCACTGTGATCCATACCGGCCATTCCATCGTGCGACATTTCACCCATCATGTCCGTCATGGTCAGCCACTCGGGCTCATCCACAGAAGGTACGGGAGCCATCAGCCCGATCCGCGGGGTCAGTGTTCCACGTGCAAATCCGGTTCGATCCATCGACTGGGCAAAGATGGTATAGGGCTCATCTTCAGGGGTGACGATGACGTCGTAGGTCTCGGAAACACCAATCCGGAGTTCGTCCACAGTGACGGGTTCGACATCTTGCCCATCGGTTTGAACCACCGTCATCTTCAAGCCGGGAATACGCACATCAAAGAAACTCTGGGCACCACTGTTAATGATGCGTAGCCGAACACGCTCACCGGGTTTGAACAGCCCTGTCCAGTTACTGTTTGGTGTCATACCATTCATAAGATACGTGTAGCTATAGGCAGTAATGTCCCCAAGATCAGTCGGACTCATGCGCATCTGGTTCCACATACGCCGCTTCTGCAATGCGGACCGCCACCCCATGTTTCCGGTATCACGAAGAAAGTCACCGGCAGTCAGCTGATTAAAATTGTAGTAGTCCCCCATTTTCTTCAACTTGGCGAATACCTTCATGGGATCTTCATCTGTCCAGTCAGACAACTGCACTACATAATCGCGATCCGCCTGGATTGGATCCGAGCCAGCCGGATCTATGATGATGGCGCCATACACCCCGGTCTGTTCCTGAAAACCGGAATGGGAGTGGTACCAATAGGTGCCTGTTTGCTGAACCTTGAAACGATAGGTGAACGTTTCTCCCGGTGCGATACCGTCGAAACTGATTCCAGGAACACCATCCATCTGGTAGGGCAGGATCATCCCGTGCCAGTGAATGGAAGTGGACTCTTTCAGGTGGTTGGTCACTCGAAGAGTGACTGTGTCGCCTTCCCGCCAGCGGAGAGTCGGCCCCGGGATCGAGCCATTAATGGCAGTAGCAATCCGTGGAGCACCTGTGAAATTGACCGGTAATTCGGCAATCGTCAGATCGAACTGGCTGCCACTCAGGATCGGGACGATGCTGGTGGAGCGATCCTCGCTCTGTGCCCAGAGTGGTTTGTGCACTGATGACAAAGCCAGCATTGCACCACCTGCGGCAAGCCCCTGGACAAATCGCCGCCGGGACGGATCCGGGACAATAGGAAATTGATCTACGATAGGTTTCATCTTCGCATGAGTATCCGATCTAATGGCTGAATATCAGCCCGGTTGATATGTTCTGTCTCCCCAAGCCATAAGGTACCAGCGGTTTTATTTCTGTGATACGAAAAAACGATTACAATTTTGTAATGAAACTGCCAGATTGACTGTAGAATTGCTGCTACCAAGACCAGTATTTACGGAGAGACCACCATGAAGCCAAATCCGGAAAGTAAATTATCTTTGTTGGGATCGGTGTCGCTCGGCACAGGCGTGATGATTGGCGCTGGTATTTTTGTGTTAATGGGCCAGATTGCGGAGCTTGTGGGCAAGGCCTTTCCATTAGCCTTTCTGGCTGGTGCGATGGTTGTCAGTTTCAGCGCTTATTCCTATGTAAAGTTCTCGAATGCCTATCCGTCATCTGGCGGTGTCGCCATGTTCATGCGCAAGGCCTATGGTCCCGGCACCATGGCGGGAACCTTTTCGCTGTTGATGTACGTTTCGATGGTCATTGCGGAGAGCCTGGTAGCGCGTACCTTCGGTTCATACACCTTGCGACTGTTTAATGTAGAAAACACCGCAGTGATGGTGCCGGCTCTTGGTGTGCTATTAATCGCAGTTGCTTATATCGTCAATATTTCGGGCAATAAAACCATCGAACGAACCGCCAATATTACTGCCGTCATAAAAATCGCCGGGATTGCCATACTGGCAATTGCCGGACTCGCTGTCGCGGGCTTTCCATCCGTTGGGGAATTGGGCAGAACTGATTCAGCAACCGTAGCGGGCGGCAATTTCAATTTTGTCGCAGCACTCGCACTTTCAATTCTGGCTTTCAAGGGGTTTACCACGATCACCAATCAAGGTGCCGATATCATCGATCCGCATCGCAACCTTGGGCGCTCTATCATCTTGTCCATCCTTATCTGCACAATCATCTATACGGTTCTGGCTTTTTCCGTGGCCAGCAGCTTGAGTGTTGAGGAGGTCATTACCGCCAAGGATTACGCGCTTGCCGCTGCAGCTCAGCCGGTTTTCGGAGAGTCGGGTCTTCTATTTACGGTGTTACTGGCGATTGTGGCAACGGTTTCAGGTTTGATTGCCAGCGTTTTTTCAGCATCGAGAATGCTGGCCATGCTCAGTGACATGAAACAACTGCCCAAACTATACTCGGGCTTTAAAAATCCGGCACTGGTAGTAACCGTGGGTCTTGCAATCACCTTGACCCTGCTCTTCGATTTGACCCGTATCGCCTCGATTGGCGCGATTTTCTACCTGATCATGGATATCGCCATACACTGGGGTCTGTTTCGCTATCTTCTGAAAGAGACCGGGGCGACTCCCGTTGTTCCTGTGATTGCAATAGCCCTGGACATTATTATTCTCGGCACATTCCTGATTCTGAAATACAAGACTGATCCGCTGGTTATTATTGTCTCATTAATCGGTTTCGTGGCAATCCTGGTCGCGCAAAGGCTATTTATGATCACTCACACTGACAGTACGGGTCGCATGCATATGGAAATGGAAATGCAGATGGGGAAGCCGATGGCCGCAGAGAAGGCAACAGAAATGCCGGACGACATGGATATGCCTCAATAGAATCCTCAGAAACTTCCGGCATTGATCCACATGTGGGTAGCGATGCTTGCCGCATAACCCAGGGCAATCACCGGTGTCCACTTGAGGTGACTGAAAAAGGTGTACTGGCCACGAGCCTGGCCCATCAGTGCTACGCCAGCGGCGGAGCCGATTGACAGCAGGCTGCCACCGACTCCGGCTGTAAGTGTTACCAGCAGCCACTGCCCGTGTGACATATCAGGATTCATGGTCAGCACAGCGAACATCACCGGAATGTTGTCAACGATGGCTGATAATAGCCCTACGGCAATATTGGCCGTGGTCGCGCCCCACTGTGCGTACATCACATCCGAAGCCAGGGTCAGATAGCCGATGAAGCCCAACCCGCCCACGCACAGCACGACACCATAGAAGAACAGCAGGGTGTCCCATTCCGCACGTGCAATCTTGTTAAATACGTCGAAGGGAACCACGTTGCCCACAGTGCCCTGAATTTCAATATAAGTGGTTTTTTTCAGAAAATAGCCGAAGAACTGCAGGTACGCCAGGCCGGTGAGCATGCCAATGACGGGTGGCAGATGCAGAAAATTGTGGAAGCTGACAGCGGTAAGGATGGTAAGTAAAAACAGGCAGATGATACGCCTTGCACCGCGCTTCATGGGCACATCTTCGTCGCTGGTCACCGGGTGTTCGTTGGGAACAGCAAAGTGCATGATAGCCGCCGGTACCACGAAATTCACTACTGATGGCACGAACAGGGCGAAAAACCCCCCGAAATCGACGACCCCCCGCTGCCACACCATCAGCGTGGTGATGTCACCGAAGGGACTAAAAGCGCCGCCGGCGTTAGCCGCAACCACTATATTAACGCAGGCGATACCTACGAACCGGGTGTTATCGCCACCTACCGCCAGCACCACGGCACACATGAGCAAAGCGGTAGTCAGGTTATCCGCCACCGGTGAGATGAAAAAGGCCAGAATGCCGGTCAGCCAGAACAATTGGCGAAATCCGAATCCCTTGCGAATCAGCCAGGAGCGCAGGGCAGCGAACACCTGGCGCTCGTTCATGGCATTGATGTAGGTCATCGCCACCAGCAGGAACAGCATCAGCTCGGTATATTCCAGCAGGTTGTGGCGCACCGCCTCCTCAGCCTGGGTGGTCATTCCCTGATTGACGTAGACCACGGCGATCATGGCCCAGATGATTCCGGCAGCGAGAATCACCGGCTTGGACTTTCGCAATTGGGTGAATTCCTCTGCCATCACGAAGACATAGGCGAGAGTGAACACGGCGAGAGCGAGGAACCCTACGGTGTGAGTGGTGAGGTCGAGCCGATCGATGCTGGATGCGGCAGCCAGCCCTGGAATGAAAGCCAGAGAAATTACAGTGAATAGTCTGCCCAAGTATCTGTTCCTTTTTTGCGCTGTGTCAAATTGCGTAAATTGAGCTTGGAACACAATGTTTCACATTGGCACATTACGCAAGCGCAACGCATTAGCAATTACCGAAACCGAGCTCAGGCTCATGGCAGCTGCCGCGATCATCGGCGACAGCAACAGGCCGAACACCGGGTATAGTATTCCGGCGGCCACCGGCACTCCCAATGCGTTATAGATAAAAGCAAAAAACAGATTTTGACGGATATTGCGCATGGTGGCCCGGCTCAGGCGGCGGGCGCGAACGATACCACGCAGATCGCCTTTCACCAGCGTCACACCGGCACTTTCCATGGCAACATCTGTACCGGTGCCCATTGCGATACCGACATGCGATTGGGCGAGTGCCGGAGCGTCGTTTATACCGTCACCGGCCATGGCAACCATAAAGCCCTCGGATTGCAATTTTTTAACAATCTCGGCCTTCTGATCCGGCAGCACCTCAGCTTCAACCCGGTCTATGTTCAGCTTTGACGCCACGGCCTCAGCGGTAGTACGGCTGTCACCGGTCAGCATCACCACCTTGACCCCTTCTTCATGCAGGTCATGAATGGCCTCAGGTGTCGAGTCTTTGATGGGGTCGGCTACACCTATCAGTCCTGCCGCCTGACCATCGATGGCCACAAACATGACTGTCTGACCCTCTGCGCGCCCGGTCTCGCTTACCTCAAGCAAGCCACCAGGATCTATCCCCAGGCTCTCCAGTAACTTGATATTACCGAGTGCCACGGCTTGTCCGTCAACTGTACCGGTCACGCCTTTGCCGGTGATGGATTCAAAATCAGTGGTCTGTAACAGAGTGACTGCTCTTTCCTGCGCGCCGCGCACAATCGCTTCGGCCAGGGGGTGCTCGCTGGCTCGCTCCAGGCTGGCGGCCAGGTGCAAAATCCTGTGTTCCTGAAAATCGTCCGCGGCCACAATCGATACCAGTGTGGGTTTTCCCTCAGTCAGAGTGCCGGTCTTGTCGACGACCAGCGTGTCTACTTTACGCAGCACTTCCAGCGCTTCAGCATTTTTGATCAGTACGCCCATCATGGCGCCCTTGCCGGTACCGACCATGATCGACATCGGCGTGGCCAGTCCCAGCGCACAGGGACAGGCAATAATCAAAACCGCCACAGAGTTGATCACAGCATAGGCCAGCGCTGGCTCTGGTCCCCAGAGTCCCCAGATAATAAATGTAATGACAGCGATGATAATCACTACCGGAACGAAATAGCCGGCGACAGTATCCACAAGTTTTTGTATCGGCGCACGGGATCGCTGTGCCTCGGCCACCATTTGTACGATCTGTGCCAACAGCGTGTCGGCTCCTACTTTTTCAGCACGCATTAACAGGCTGCCGGTTCCGTTAATTGTTGCACCGATCAGTCTGTCACCCGATGTTTTTTCAACCGGAACGGGTTCACCAGTGACCATGGACTCATCTACATTGCTCTCGCCATCCCGAACAGTTCCATCTGCCGGAACCTTCTCACCGGGGCGCACCCGCAGGATGTCTCCCCGCTGAACCTGCTCCAGTGGAATATCCTCTTCTGTGCCGTCGTCACGCACGATTCTGGCACTATTAGGCGCCAGGCCAAGCAGTGCTTTGATCGCGGCATTGGTACTGCTATGTGCACGTAACTCCAGCACCTGGCCGAGCAATACCAGCGCCACAATGACGGCTGCAGCTTCAAAGTAAACGGGTATGACGCCCAGATCATTGAGTACGGATGCAGGGAACAGGCCGGGCAACAACACACCGATCACGCTGTATATCCATGCCACACCAACACCCAGACCGATCAGTGTAAACATATTGAGGTTCCAGGTCTGAACCGAGCGCCAGCCACGTACGAAGAATGGCCAACCACCCCACAGCACTACCGGTGTTGCCAGGATCAGTTCGAACCACTGCCGGGAGGCTGGCTGGATAATTTTCGCCGCAGCGTCCGGCCAGAACTCGGCAGCCATGGCACTGATAAAGACCGGGATAGCCAGCACGGCACTGACCCAGAACCGCCGTGTCATGTCATCCAGTTCAGTGGTATCTTCCTCAGTATCAATTGTGCGAGGCTCCAGAGTCATGCCGCACCTGGGGCAGTTACCGGGTGTATCCTGGATAATTTCCGGATGCATCGGGCAGGTGTACTCGGTGCGTGTAGTTGCGAGTGATACAGTCATGGGCTCCAGGGCCATACCGCACCTGGGGCAGCTGCCTGGACCAGTTTGCTGAACGTCCGCATGCATTGGGCAGGTATAAAGTGAGTTGCGAGTGGAGTGTTCGATCGAATCTGTCATCACAAACTATTCCTCCGGTTAGGGGGCTTTGGATGCTTAAAGTAGCAGCGCGCTGCTTACTCAGGCATGGCAGAATCGTTACAATCTTGTAATAGTTCTGTCATCTTTCCGCCAGCCATGGACGGGTACTATGCCGGTGGTTACACAACAATCCAACTGTTGAAACTTGCAACCATTGAATACCAGACTCTTTTCCGAAAGATACGCACAGGTGTTGTGGATTACAGATGAAGCTCCTGATAGTCGAAGACGAATGCAAGATTGGTGATTATCTCAAGCAGGGCCTGACTGAGGCCGGTTTCATTGTTGATCTCGCTCGCAACGGTCTGGATGGCCAGCATCTGGCCATGACGGAATCATACGATCTGCTCATTCTTGATATTATGCTACCGGATGTGGATGGGTGGAGGGTACTGAAGTCGGTGCGTGAGGCGGGTGGCAATGTTCCGGTGATGTTTCTCACCGCACGCGACAATGTAGATGATCGCGTCAAGGGGCTGGAGCTGGGCGCCGACGATTACCTGGTGAAGCCCTTTGCCTTCGCCGAGCTGCTGGCGCGGGTTCGCACACTATTACGACGCGGCGCTACACCAGTAGCTGAAACAACTCTGAAGATCGCTGATCTGGAACTCGACCTGATACGACGTTGTGTGACACGAACCGGACAGCGCATCAAGCTGACAGCAAAGGAGTTTGCATTGCTGGAATTACTGTTGCGACGTCGCGGTGAAGTATTACCTCGCTCCCTGATCGCATCCCAGGTCTGGGACATGAACTTTGACAGCAACACCAATGTCATTGATGTTGCCATCCGTCGTCTTCGAGCAAAGATTGATGAGGACTTTGCCCCCAAGCTTATTCATACGCTGCGCGGCATGGGCTATATGCTGGATATACGGGAAGAAGACTGACAGGCAGTTATGCGACGTCCTACTTCCCTAACACTGCGTCTTACCCTGCTGTTCGGCATTGCGGCAGTATTGGTATTCTCCGGATTCGGGTGGCTCATTGAAAACTCGATCCAACGCCACTTTGCCGAGGAAGACGCCAGCGAACTTGAAACGATCAGCGAAGCCGTAAGCGATGTTTTGTTTGATACTCCATTCAAGAGTAACAGGACAGCACTCGCAAGAAGACTCGATGATATTCTGGTGGGGCACCACGAGGCATCATTACAGATAACCGCCTCTGATGGACAGATCATCTATGCCAGCAGTGGTCCGGATTTATCTGTGTTGGTGCGTACCACCACCAGTGCTCCCGGTGGTGGTCTGGCGCAGAACTGGAGCGACGGCACTGATCATTTTCGGGGTTTTGTCCGTTCTGCAACCGAAAACAATCAATCAGATGATCCGGCTTACAGCATTGCAGTCGCGGTGCCTATCGACAATCATTTGCGATTTCTCAATAGTTTTCGCTACACCCTGTGGCTCATGGTCGCCAGCGGCATCATTATTGTCAGCCTTGCGGGCTGGGCAGCAGTGCGACAGGGGCATGCGCCCCTGCGTGATATCATCACCCAGATTCACCGGATCAGCGTGAACCAATTGAATACACGGCTGTCGCCGGACACCGTGCCCCATGAGCTTACCGACCTGGCAGTATCATTCAACGAAATGCTTGGGCGTATGGAAGAGGCATTCAGGCGTCTTTCAAACTTTTCTGCCGATATTGCCCACGACCTGCGCACACCGGTCACCAGCATGATGACCCAGACACAGGTGACGCTCTCACAGACCCGCACGGTCGACGAGTATCAGGAAATTCTTTATTCGAATATCGAAGAATTTGAGCAGATGACCCGAATGATCAACGATATGCTGTTTCTGGCAAAGGCGGATCATGGGCGGAGCAAGCCGAACATTGCCAGTGTAGACCTGGTCCGGGAGATACGTGGGTTATTTGAATACTACGAAGCCTGGGCAGAAGAACGTAATGTTACGCTGCTGGTCGAAGGAACCGCCACAGTGTCGGGTGACCAGCTAATGCTAAGACGCGCGCTGGGGAATCTTCTCTCTAATGCCATCAGTCACACGCCGTCTGGCGAAACAGTACGAGTGGAACTGGACACATCAGGCAATGAAGAGACCCGTATTGTGGTCGAAAATGCTGGTGCAGAGATACTGCCCGAGCATCTTCCCAAGCTGTTTGACAGGTTCTATCGTGTGGACAGGTCCCGGCCGGAGGGTGGCACCGGTTTAGGGCTGGCAATTGTCAAAACTATTGTCATCGCTCATGGCGGAACGATCACCGTTGTGTCTTCCCGAGGCCTGACAAGATTCCGGATCATCCTGCCCAAACCAGTAACACAATCAGGTTAATATACTCAACCGAGGTATAGATGAAAAATGAAATACACCACACTACATGTGCCAATTCGACACAAATAGATAAGGAAACACTAAATGAAAAGACCACGAAAACAGACAGGCATGGCAACATGGCTGGCTTCACTGATGATCATTTCAATGCCCGTATTGGCACAAACTGATTTAGATCGCCTTACGGAACTTGAGGCAAAAACCACGGCAATGGCTGAAGAACTTGCGATATTGCGTGCCGAGCTTGAGGCGGCCAGGCAAGAGGAACCCGAGAGCGAACTCGAAGCACTGCGAAGTGAGGTGGCTGTGGCTACCCAGACTGCACAACGTGCCGAGAAATCTGCTAATGAGTGGAAAAATACCAGCGCGGTAACCCATATTTCCGGCTATGCCGCGGCAGGTTTTACCAGCGAGAAAAACGGTACCGATTCTTTTGATCTGGTGAACTTCAATCCGATCTTTCATTTCCAGTATGGGGATCTGGTGATGTGGGAATCAGAGCTGGAAGTGAGAGTAGCCGATAACGGAGAAACCGAGGTAGGGCTGGAATACAGCGCCATCAATATTTTTCTCAATGATTACGTTGCTTTTGTTGCGGGCAAGTTCATCAGCCCACTCGGTAATTTCCGGCAAAATGTACATCCTGCCTGGATCAACAAATTACCATCAGCGCCATCCGGGTTCGGACACGATGGAGCCGCACCATCAGCAGAAGTAGGTTTTCAGCTACGAGGCGGAATGACTTTCGGGGAGCAAAGCAGATTCACCTATGCGGCTTATATCGGCAACGGCCCCAAGCTTGAAGGCGTAGGCGGAGAGTTACATGGGATCGAGACCGGT
Source organism: Gammaproteobacteria bacterium (assembly GCA_024277915.1). Classification (GTDB taxonomy): domain Bacteria; phylum Pseudomonadota; class Gammaproteobacteria; order Steroidobacterales; genus JAJRUG01. The sequence goes on along the minus strand of JAJRUG010000027.1, from coordinate 23,791 downwards.
GGTTTTGCCGGTGATAAGGATGATGAGAAAATCATCGGTGGACGCATTTCATTTCTTCCGGTTCCCAAGCTTGAGCTGGGTTTTTCCGGAGCCTTTGGTGATGCGGCGGTGGTGGAGAATGATGGATTGGATCTGGTAGATGATCCATCGCGGGCGTATACAGTACTGGGCGCCGACCTGATGTACCGGTGGAACAACTTTGGTTTCCTCGGCGAGTACATCCAGCAAGACATAGCTGATAATGCTTCCAGCCTGATACCCATGGGCGGCAAGTGGGAAAGCTGGTACCTGCAAAGCGCCTACAGGTTTGCAGCGACAAAGTGGGAAGGCGTATTGCGCTACACCGATTACACCTCACCGCATCCAGATGAGTCTCAGGAACAATGGACCCTCGGAGTAAATTATTTGCTGACGCCCAATTCAGCGCTCAAGGTTGCCTATGAAGTAAATGACGGATTGGCCGGCGCGGAAACTGATAATAACCGCTGGTTGCTTCAAGTTGCCTACGGCTATTAGATAAGGAGTTATGTGATGAAAAACCGACCAAGCCATAGTGTTCTGGCCGCACTGGCAATATCAACAATCGGCCTCGGCGCGATCCTTGTAGAGCACCCGGCACAAGCGGCTGAAAGCTCAGAGACAAGTCAGCCTGACCCCATGCAGTTCGTACGTGGTGCAAAGGCCTGGGCTAACAACTGTAACCGGTGCCACCGCATGCGTGACCCAAAGGAGTTGCGGGATGATCAGTGGCGAGCCGTACTCTCACACATGCGTACACGCGGCGGCCTGACCGGCCAGGAAACACGGGATATTTTAGCGTTTTTACAAGGGAGTAACTAAAAAATGAGAATAGTAGTTTTACTGACGGTCGCACTGGCTTCCACTGGCGTGTTTGCAGATAACAGCGCAGTGGCAAAAATGGTGACAGCTGGGAAGGGGGTTTACTCACAAACCTGCATTGCCTGTCATGGGGCAAACGGCAAAGGCGCCATTCCGGGAGTCCCGAGCTTTACCAGCAGCGATGGTCCGTTGTCAAAAACTGATGCTGTTCTGCAAAAACATATTAGCGAAGGCTTCCAGTCTCCCGGATCACCGATGGCCATGCCGGCGAAAGGCGGCAACCCCTCGCTTGACGAGTCGGATATAGAAGCGGTGCTGACATTTATTCGAGCAGAGTTCGGGACTTAAATGTCGGGCATGGAAAGCTTGAATTACACGGAGAAACAGACGTGCTGAACACTCGTCAGAGACAAATCGCTATCGTCATTTTCATTACTGGCCTCGTGGCCGGTTGCGGCAGCGACACACCGACCATTGATACGGTTCCCGGTCGCTGGTACACGACAGAACAGGTGCTCCAGGGCAAAGTACTTTTCCTGAACCACTGTGCCAGCTGCCATGGGGAGGCGGCCGAAAGTACTCCGGACTGGCGGAAAACTGATGCAAACGGCAACTATCCTCCACCACCACTCAATGGAACGGCACATGCATGGCATCATCCGCTGGCTATCCTGGAACAGACAATAGCTACTGGCGGGATACCGCTGGGTGGCGTTATGCCCGGCTTCGCCTCAACGTTGAACGAGGATGAGGCACGAGCCACGATTGCCTATTTTCAGGATTTCTGGCCGGATGAAATTTATACCCGTTGGCGGGAGATCAACAGCCGCTAACGAAAAGTCAGGACATTACTTGCAACTATTCTACGCAATAGAACACTAAGTTGAACCGACGTTGTCCGATTTATCACAACCTGTATAGAGAGATAGACCAATGAGCAAAAAGCATCAATCAAAAAACAGCGTACCCCGGAAACGAAAATCACGGTGGCCATTAATGACGGTACTGGGCGGTTTTGTCTCAGCTGCCGCCCTGGCATTATGGCTCACCATCCCGACATCAACTGCGGAGGCAGCTGATGTTCTGGTATACAAAACACCAACCTGCGGGTGCTGCAAAAAATGGGTAGAGCTGCTTCGCGACACTGGTGTTGAAGTAAATGTCGTCAGTGTACCCGATACCCGGCCAGTACAATCGCGTCTGGGAGTGCCTCGCCAACTCGGGTCCTGCCACACGGCGGTTGTCGGTGACTATTGGGTAGAAGGACATGTGCCTATTGATCTCGTCAGGAAATTGCTGACTGAGAAGCCCAAAAATATTCGTGGACTTGCAGTACGCGGAATGCCACCTGGCTCACCCGGTATGGAAAGTCCTAATCCGGTGCCTTATGACGTTCTGGCTTACGGCACTGACGAAAAAATTACTATCTATTCCAAGCGTTAGAGTCTGATTCGGGGAGTATAGGAGAGTGACTATGTCTATCGATCGGGGCCTTGTGACCCAAAAACGGAAATCAGCCGGCTCGCGCTGCGCGACGGTGGATCATCACAAAATCATGTCAATACGATTGCTTGCCGTGCTGACCCTGGTATTTCCGGTAAGTGGCTGGACAGCGGAATCTCTGCAGCTGCCTGTTGCAAATCCGCTGTTTGTTCAGGAAGCAATCGCCACAGCCGTCGACAACAACCCGAGTCTTGCAGAAATGCAGGCACGGTATGAAGCATTGGCAGAAATACCGTCGCAACTCGGCACTTTGCCCGACCCGGTTCTCAGCCTGAATGCTCTCAACCTGCCTACCGATACTTTTAATCTAGACCAGGAGCCGATGACCCAGATGCAGATTGGCATCAGCCAGGTTTTTCCATTCCCCGGCAAGCTGGCTCTAAGCGAAGGGGCCAGCGAGTACGAAGCAGTTGCTGCAGGGTACTCTGTCGATGAGATGCGTTTGGGGCTGATCCGGAATGTAAAAAGCAGCTGGTGGCAGCTTTATTTTCTTGATCGTGCGCTGGAGATCGTCGACAGCAATCAGGATCTGCTGCGGCAGTTTATCCAGGTTGCGAAAACAAAGTATGAAGTTGGCGATGGCTTGCAGCAGGATGTATTGCTCGCCCAGCTGGAACTCTCCAAGTTAATCGATCAAAAAATCACGCTAATAGCTACCAGGCGAAACCAGGCTATCCAATTAAATGTGCTGATGGATGCTCCGCCGGGTGATGTGTTGATACTTCCGCAGAAATTATCGAAAGCAATGCCTGACATAATCGATGAGAATACGCTGTATCAACGAGCTGAAGCAGCCAGACCATTACTGAAACAGATAGAAAACAAGATCAATGCAGCACAGTCGCGGCTGGATCTGGCAGAAAAAGACTACTTCCCGGATTTCAAGCTGGGTCTTGCCTATGGTAACCGAAGTGGTAATAACCCACTTCCCAGGGGCGGGTCACGCTCCGATTTTCTATCTGTGATGCTCAGTTTCAACCTGCCGATTTATACCCAGGGCAAACAGGACAAGGCAGTCAACCAGCGTAGCCTGGAACTCAGGAGAAACCGTCATTCCTTTCAGGACAAGCTGAGTGTGGTGCGATCAGAGATCTCATCTGCAACTACCGACTATTTACAGGCGAGGGAACTATTTGTGTTGTTTGAAAGTGGCATTATTCCCCAGGCTCGACAGACTGTCTCATCCATGCTGGCCGGTTACCAGGTGAGCCAGGTGGATTTTCTCAATCTTGTCCGCAGCCAGGTGACGTTGCTGAATTATGAAGTTCAATACTGGAAAGCATTGACCGAAGCAAACCAGGCATTAGCTCGACTTGTTGCCGCCGTAGGAGAGGAAAAAGTTCATGAGTAAATCAACCATTATCACCGCCATTGCCATGCTGGGTGTAGGTCTGCTATCCGGGTACTGGTTCGCTGGCGGTTCGACTGATGGGCCCGCAGCAACAGCGGAAACAGAGCGCAAGCCATTATTCTACCGCAGTCCGATGAACCCCACCGTTACATCACCGGTACCTGCAAAGGACTCCATGGGTATGGACTATGTTCCGGTCTATGCCGAAGACGCAAGTAACGAGAAAGATAGTGCCGGTACTGTCCGGGTTGACCCCGTTGTTGTTCAGTCTATCGGTGTGCGTACTGCTGTAGCCAAGCGTACTTCCATCACCCGTACGGTACGTGCAGTGGCACGTGTAGACTTTGATGAGGAGCGTATGGCACGGCTGCATCCAAAGGTTGAAGGCTGGATTGATGAACTAAAAGTCGACAAGACAGGCGAGAATGTAGAAAAAGACGCAGTCCTGTTGGCCATTTATTCACCGAAACTGGTATCGACACAACAGGAATATCTGCTGGCGCTTGATAATCTTCAGGCGCTCCAGAATAGCCCTAATGCTGACATCAAGCGTGGTGCAGAAGAGCTTGTTGCGAGTTCACGGGAGCGCCTGCTGTTATTTGATGTGCCCGAGCATCAGGTTCGTGCGCTGGAAGAAACCCGGAAAATCCAGAAGAACCTGCATATTCACTCTCCTGTTTCCGGTACTGTGATCACCATCGGGGCCAGAGAAGGTCAGTACGTTACACCGAAAACCGAGTTGTACATGATTGTGGATTTGTCCAAGGTGTGGGTGTACGCCGATATATACGAGTACGAACTGCCCTGGGTACAGGTGGGTGACGAGGTCGAGATGACACTCGCTGGTATTCCGGGCAGAGTCTTTACCGGCAAGCTGGATTATATCTATCCATATGCTGAATCCAGAACCCGCAGTATCAAGGTTCGGCTGATATTTGAGAATCCAGAATTACTTCTCAAACCTGAAATGTTTGCCGAAGTAGCGATCAAATCAGACAAGATCATCAATGCTATCGTGATTCCATCCGAGGCAGTAATTCGCTCCGGGAAAAGTGACCGGGTGTTCGTTGTCCGTGCACCCGGCAAGTTTGAGCCCACCAAGGTTGAGCTCAGTTTTGAATCTGCAGGCGAGGTAGCCGTACTGTCAGGAATCGAGGAGGGCGATGAAGTCGTGGTATCCGGACAGTTTCTTGTGGATTCGGAATCCAGTCTGAGGGAAGCGACAGCGAAGATGATGGAAGCTCAGGATGCCGAGTCTTCCGGTAGCAGTAATAACATGGAAGGTATGGAAGGCATGGACGGAGAGCACGTACATGATTAATGCCATTATCAATGCATCGTTGCGGGACCGCTTTATGGTCCTGATGGCCACTGTCATCGTCGCCTTGTTCGGTGTGTTTTCTTATCTTAATACGCCACTGGATGCCATACCGGATTTGTCGGATGTTCAGGTGATTATATTCACTGAATTTCCCGGTCAGTCTCCCCAGGTGGTCGAAGATCAGGTGACCTATCCATTGACAACATCGATGCTGGCTGTTCCCAATACCAAAGTTGTCCGTGGGTACTCATTTTTTGGCCTCTCTTTTGTCTATATCATTTTTGAAGATGACACCGATATGTACTGGGCACGTTCGCGTGTGCTGGAGGCTATCAACTATGTTGGCAATCGCTTGCCTCCGGGAATTTCACCGGCGCTGGGGCCTGACGCAACCGGAGTCGGCTGGATATACGAATACGCCCTGGTTGACCGGACCGGCAAACACGATCTGTCACATTTGCGTTCCCTGCAAGACTGGTATTTGCGCTACCCGTTGCAAACAGTCAACGGGGTAGCAGAAGTCGCATCAGTCGGCGGCTATGTCAAACAATATCAGGTTGAGGTAGATCCGAATGCCTTGTTGCGGTATGGCATCCCGCTGAGCAAGGTCCGCCACGCTATCCAGAGATCCAACAACGATGTCGGTGGTCGCTTGATCGAAAAGGCTGAAACTGAATATATGGTACGTGGCCTGGGCTATATCAAGTCGCTGGAGGACCTCAACGATATCCCGGTATCAGTAGATGACGATGGTACACCGATTCGTCTGCGGGATATCGCGCACGTGCAACTGGGGCCGGAGCTGCGCCGTGGCATTGTCGACCTCAATGGTGAGGGTGAAGTGGCTGGTGGTGTGGTCATCATGCGGTTTGGCGAGAATGCTCTGGCGACGATCAAGGGCGTACGGGCCAAGCTGAAAGAACTTGAGGCGGGCTTGCCTGAGGGCGTCGAAATTGTAACAGTTTATGATCGTGGCGATCTGATCGAGCGTGCTGTTGAAAGTCTCAATACATCACTGATGCAAGAACTGGCTATCGTCAGCCTGGTGGTTATCTTGTTCTTGCTGCACGCCCGGTCCGCATTCGTTGCGATTATCACTTTGCCGCTGGGTATCCTGATGGCTTTTATCGTCATGCGCTACCAGGGGCTCAATGCCAATATCATGTCCCTGGGCGGTATCGCCATTACCATCGGCACCATGGTGGATGGCGCCATCGTGATGGTCGAAAATGCCCATACACGTCTGGCGCTGGCAAAGGAGCGGCTGGAACGCGAACTGACTAACGAAGAGCGCTGGGAAACCATCGGGGAATCCTGTCGTGAGGTCGGCCCGGCATTGTTCTTTTCATTGCTGGTGATCACTGTTTCTTTCATACCTATTTTCACGATGCAAGCACAGGAAGGCCGTTTGTTCAGCCCACTGGCATTCACAGCTACCTACGCAATGGCCGCAGCAGCGATACTGTCCATAACACTGGTTCCGGTCATGATGGGCTATTTGCTTCGCGGGAAAATCATTGCGGAAAAGAAAAACCCCATTAATCGCCTGCTGCATGCACTACACACACCAACATTAACTGCGGCAATGCGCTGGCGTGGCGTGACAGTAGTTCTGGCTTTGGGGCTGTTGGGAGTGACCTATTATCCCTTTTCAAAATTAGGTAGCGAATTCATGCCGCCACTGGATGAGGGCGACATTTTGTATATGCCGACGACTTTTCCCGGCATCTCTATCACCAAGGCAAAAGAACTCCTTCAGCAAACTGACAAAATACTGGCCACTTTTCCTGAAGTCCACCACGTGTTCGGCAAGATCGGCCGCGCGGAATCTGCTACCGATGCCGCACCTCTTTCAATGGTGGAAACAACCATTCGGCTGAAACCAAAAGAGCTCTGGCCGGATCCCGGCAAGAGCACCCAGGAACTGATGGGAGAAATGGACAAGGCCATCAAATTCCCGGGGGTGGCGAATGCCTGGACTATGCCGATCAAGACCCGGATTGATATGTTGTCTACCGGTATTAAAACACCCGTTGGCATTAAAGTCTCTGGCCCGGACCTCAACGTGCTGCAAAGAATCTCGCTGGAAATCGAGGAGGCTATGAAGACGATGCCCGAAACACTTTCGGCCTTTGGAGATCGGGCAGTAGGCGGCTATTACATGGATTTCGACATTGATCGCAAAAATGCGTCCCGGTATGGATTAACCGTAGGAGATGTGCAGGATGTCATCCAGAGTGCAATTGGCGGGATGAATGTTACCTGGACCGTGGAAGGACTGGAGCGTTACCCGGTCAATCTGCGTTATCCACGTGAATTGCGCGATGACATGGAGACACTGAAGCGGGTACTGATCCCGACACCGACTGGAGCACAAATCCCGCTGGCGATGGTCGCAGACATCAGTTACACGCGCGGACCACCGGTCATTAAAAGTGAAGATGCTCGCCCGAATGCCTGGATCTATGTCGACCTCAATACTTCGGATATTGGCGGGTTTGTCGCTCAGGCGAAAAAAGTGCTGGAAGAAATGGTTGATGTGCCGGCGGGCTATACGATTGTGTGGTCAGGTCAGTTTGAATACATGGAGCGGGCCGCAAAGCGTTTGAGTATTGTTGCACCAGTGACCCTGCTGATCATCTTCCTGTTGTTATATTTTAATTTCCGCAACATCACTGAACCTGTGGTGGTGATGATGTCGATCCCTTTCGGGCTGGTGGGCGGCATCTGGCTGATCTATATAAATGGCTACAACATGTCGGTAGCCGTGGCCGTAGGATTCATAGCGTTGGCGGGTATGGCTGCAGAAATTGGTGTTCTGGTCCTGAGCTTCATCGATACGGAGATCGGGAAACGCCGTGTGGCCAAGGTTGGCAAACTGTCCGTCGAGGACATCAAGGATGCAGTGCTATCCGCGACATCAAGGCGGGTGCGCCCTATTGCAATGACAGCCGTGTCCACAATGGCGGGGTTGGTTCCTATCATGCTGAGCACTGCTACCGGTTCGGATGTCACACACCGGATCGCCGCACCCATGCTGGGGGGGATGCTGACGGTGCTGATTCTCAATCTTTTGGTGTTGCCGGTGATCTACAGCCTGGTGCTGCAATTCCAGGAGAGAGGATTTAACAGATGAACTATCGCCCTGAGGGACAGTCTCATTTAGGGCATGAGCACATTTCTTGCTGCAAATATTATGCCGGTCGACGGCCAGGAGAATAACGCCATGAGCGTCAGAAGAATCACCGCTATCATACCGGTGAATATCCTGGAAACGCTGGAACAGCACCTGCGCGATTGCGGTGTACCCGGTGTGACCGTAGAGCACGTCCAGGGTTACGGCAGACATCCGAACTATTATCGCCGCGACCTGATGAAGGACAATGCCAAGCTTGTGGTGTACATTGACGAATCCAGAGTCGAATCCGTCATTGAGGCCATCACATGTTGTCAAAGCCAATGCGGCTCCCGGGATGGCATTCTGGCGGTTGATCGCGTTGAACGCCTGGTGAGCCTGGTCGATGGTTCCGATGTGATGGCAGAGCGCTTATAGCTGGCAGGATCCGGACATGGAATGGCTGAGTGGTAATTCGTTTTTTCTGATCCTCTTGCTATTGTGCGTGGGCATGCACTTTTTTCACGGTCACGGGACCCACAACAAGGACAAGAAAAATAACGAGCATGACTCGCACAAACATGATTGAGCAGTAGCACATGTTGAAATGGAGGGGTCTGTCCGGCTAAAGTGATTCAGTACAGACGCAGGCAAATGCAGGCAGGCTGGATGACACAGCAAATACGAGTCTGGTTAGCAGGAGCAAAATCATGAATCAATCAACATTTTTTATTGCGTTGATCGCTATGCTGCTCATGACCAACGGATGGACCCAGAACGGCGATTCCGGCCAGGAACTCGCCGATCAGCAGGCAGTTGAGCCGGCGGACCGGCAGGCCCGACTGGATAATCTGATGGGCACCATGGCTAAAGAAATGGCAGCCATTCGGGATACCGGGAACCGCAAGGAACGCCAGGCGTTAATGGTCACTCACCGTGAGAACATGCGCGAGGCAATGAGTCTCATGCATGGCATGGGTGGTATGCGCATGCGCGAGGTTATGGCCGAGCATATGGGTCCTGGCATGAAGTCCGGAATGGATCCGGACCGACCCCGGCATTGACACGAGCAGATGACCACAGCACGACCACGCACTGAAATGAGCGATGCACAGAGGCTGAGTGATCTCGAGAACCGCCTCGACATGATCCAGGTAATGATGGAATCGCTTCTGGAAGAGTATCCCGAATAATAATGAGACAGCCGAGTGATGGAGACAGAACGGGCAGGACATGCCTTGCGGAAAGATGACGGTGTTATGACAACATTGTAATGCCTCTGTCATGCCCGGGAAAGCGGTTCGCTGCTATCTTGTGTTCCACAGGGTCTTGATGAGGGTGCCCGTAGCGATGGGTAACCCTCGAATTGATCGACAATATGGATAGGGGGGCGCCATGATCCGAACTATTATCAATGCTTCGTTGAAGAACCAGATGCTGGTCTTCATGGCTGCAGGGTTCCTGATTCTCGCCGGGCTTTGGTCGGTAAAAAATATCTCTCTGGACGCCATCCCGGATCTCTCTGATGTACAGGTGATCCTGTTCACTGAATTTCCCGGTCAGGCTCCACAGGTGGTGGAAGATCAGGTCACCTATCCACTCACCACAACAATGCTGCAGGTGCCCGGCTCCAAGCTGGTGCGTGGCTATTCTTTTTTTAATTATTCTTTTGTTTACATTATTTTTGAAGAAGGTACTGATATGTACTGGGCGCGTTCCCGCGTGCTTGAGTATGCCAATTCCGCCGCCAAGGACTTGCCAACTGGTGTTCAGCCGGTGCTGGGGCCGGATGCCACCGGTGTCGGCTGGATTTATCAATATGTGCTGATCGATAAAACCGGCAAACACGATTTGTCCGAGCTTCGCTCTCTCCAGGACTGGGTCATTCGATATCGCCTGGAGACGGTCAAGAACGTATCCGAAGTTGCCTCGGTCGGGGGATTCGTCAAGCAATACCAGGTGGAGGTAGATCCCAACATACTGCTGGGCTACAACATCCCCCTGTCCAAGGTAAAACACGCCATCATGCGCTCCAATAATGATGTTGGCGGGCGACTGGTGGAGATGGCAGAAACTGAATTTCTGGTCCGCGGTCTGGGTTACATAAAGTCCATTGATGATCTCAATCAGATTCCGGTGGGTGCTGACAGTAATGGCACACCTATCCGTTTGAAGGATGTGGCTCATGTACACCTGGGACCGGAACTCCGGCGTGGTGCGGTGGACTACAACGGCGAGGGTGAAGCAGCTGGCGGTATTGTAGTGATGCGTTTCGGAGAAAATGCATTGACCACCATTAAAGCCATACGCGAAAAAATTGCCGAACTGCAGGAAATTATGCCGGAAGGCGTGGAAATTGTACCAGTGTATGATCGTGGCGCCCTGATCGAGCGGGCGGTCGCTAACCTCATGGAAAAACTGCTTGAGGAGTTTATTGTCATCGCCCTGGTATGTGTCATTTTCCTGATGCACTTCCGTTCCGCTCTCGTCGCCATCATCACCCTGCCCATGGGTATGCTGATCGCCTTTATCCTGATGAAGTGGCAGGGCTTGTCTGCCAACATCATGTCACTTGGCGGTATTGCCATAACGCTGGGCGCCATGGTGGATGGTGCTATCGTACTCATTGAAAATGCACACAAGCACCTTGAACATGGCGAAAAGAAGAAGGGATCGGAGTTAACGCTCCCCGAACGATGGGAAGCGATACGTGATGCCTCAAATGAGGTGGCACCGGCCCTGTTCTTTTCACTGCTGATTATCACTTCGTCCTACCTGGTGATATTCACGCTGCAGGACCAGTCCGGGCGCCTGTTCAAACCACTGGCCTTTACCGCCACCTATATCATGGCCGGAGCCGCTGTGCTTGCTCTGACGCTCGTGCCGCTGCTGATGGGTTATTTTATTCGGGGCAAGATCATGCCGGAGGAAAAAAATCCGGTGAATCGTTTCCTGAAATTCATTCATGGTCCGGCACTTGCCACCGCCCTGAAGTTTAAATGGGCTACCCTTGGTATTGCTCTGGCCGTATTGCTCAGTGTCGCCTACCCGATAAGCAAACTGGGCAGCGAATTCATGCCGCCGCTGGACGAGGGTGACATCCTCTATATGCCCACAGCCCTTCCCGGCATCTCCATTACCAAGAGTAAGGAGCTGATGCAGCAGATGAACAAGATCCTGATGACCTTTCCGGAGGTCAAGTCGGTATTCGGCAAGAACGGGCGAGCCGAAACATCCACCGACCCGGCCTCTCTGGCCATGACGGAAATCACCATCCGCGTCAAGCCAAGAGAGGAATGGCCGGATCCGTCTAAAACCACCGCGCAACTGGTCGACGAAATGGATAAAGCCATCCAGTTTCCCGCAGTGGCCAATGCATGGGGCTTCCCGATCAAGACACGCATCGACATGTTGTCGACCGGTATCAAAACACCGGTTGGTATTAAAATCATCGGTCCGGATCTTTCGGTGCTGGAAAGAGTCGGCAAGGAGATTGAAGGCACCCTGAATATGTTACCCGATACCAAATCAGCCATTGGTGATCGGGCGATGGGCGGGTATTACCTGGATTTCGATATTAACCGCGAGGAAGCAGCGCGTTACGGACTGACTGTGGGTGATGTGCAGGATGTCATTCAGTCTGCCATTGGCGGCATGAATATCACCGAAACAGTGGAAGGACTGGAACGCTACCCGGTTAACCTGCGCTATGCGCGCGCACTTCGCAGTAGCCCGGAAGATCTCGAACGGATGCTCATTCCGACACCCACTGGTGTACAGATTCCGATTGCCCAGGTTGCCGATCTGATTATCCGTCGCGGACCCCCTTCGATCAAAAGCGAAGACTCGCTTTCCGATACCTGGATTTATGTGGACATCAAGACCTCGGACATTGGCGGTTATGTTGAGAAAGCAAAAAAGGCCGTCGCCGAGCAGGTGGAGATCCCCGCCGGATACACTGTCATGTGGTCCGGGCAGTATGAATACATGCAGCAGGCCAATGCCCGCATGCGACTGGCAGCACCACTGGTGCTGATACTGATATTCCTGCTGCTGTATTTTAACTTTCAAACGCTGATAGAGCCGCTGGTGGTCATGGCCTCGGTACCATTCGCGCTGGTTGGTGGCGCCTGGTTGATATACCTGATGGGCTACAATCTAAGCGTAGCCGTGGATGTAGGTTTCATCGCGCTGGCCGGAGTGGCTGCCGAAATTGGCGTACTGGTACTCACCTTCATCGGTCACGAAATAGAGCGCAAACGTGCAGAGCTAAATCGCCCGCTTTCTTCGCAGGAGATATTCGAAGCGGTGTTGAATGGTACTTCCCAGCGCGTACGCGCCATTGCCATGACGGCAGCCGCCATCATCGCCGGGCTATTACCCATCATGTGGAGTTCGGGAACCGGATCAAGCGTCATGCAGCGTATTGCAGCGCCCATGATCGGCGGTATGCTGACGACTCTCGTGGTTTGCCTGGTCGTGGTGCCGGTGTTCTACGGTATGATTTTGCAACTTAAAGAAAAACGCACCATCCGTGCTGCCGAAAAAGCACAGTCAGGAGATTTCGCATGAGCACAAAAATCATTGGTATTGTCGTTGTCGTTCTTGCCCTGGGTATCGGTGGCGGCTATTGGTTCGGCGCGCGGAATGCAACCCCGTCCCCGGACTCTGCAACCGGGCCGCAACAACAGCAGAACACGGAACGTAGTGATGATCCCCCGGGCACGGTGAGGATTGATCCTGTGACCGTGCAGGACATCGGTGTCCGCACAGCCCTGGCAGCACGGAAAACCCTGACTCGCAAGATCAAGAGCGTGGGCCGTGTAGCTTATGATGAAAAGTTAATTGCTCGCCTGCACCCTAAAACTGAAGGCTGGATCGACCAGTTGCGCGTAGACGAGACAGGTATGCAGGTGGAAAAATCTGAAAACCTGTTGTCCATCTATTCACCAAAACTGGTATCGACCCAGCAGGAATATTTACTGGCTCTGGACAATCTCGGAGCACTCAAGGACAGTCCAAATGCTGATATCAGGCGCGGCGCAGAGGAACTCGCGGCGAGTTCACGCGAGCGATTACAGTTGTTTGATGTACCCGAGCACCAGATCAGGGAACTAGAGAAAACACGCAAGATAAAGAAATTTCTGCACATCCAGTCGCCATTCTCTGGCATCGTGGTCGATATCGGTGCCCGTGACGGACAATTCGTTACGCCGCAGACCCAGATTTATATGATCGCTGACCTCTCCAGGGTTTGGGTTTATGTGTATGTCTACGAATACGAGCTGCCGTGGGTAAAGCTCGGAGACGAGGTAGAGATGAAACTTGCATCCCAGCCGGGGGAAATATTCACTGGGAAAATGACCTATATTTATCCATATCTGGAAGCTGATACACGCACCATCAAGGTGCGGCTGGAATTCGACAATCCCGGCCTGAAACTGAAACCCAACATGTTTGCCGATGTCAGCATCCTTGCCAGCAAGCAGGTGGATGCGATTGTTATTCCCACCGAATCTGTGCTCCGCACGGGCGATCGTGACACAGTCCTGCTGGTACGTGGCCCTGGCAAGTACGAGCCTCGTAATGTTACGCTTGGTATCAGTTCGGACGGTCTGGTGCAAATCCTGGCGGGTATAGCAGAAGGTCAGGAAGTAGTAACCAGCGCCCAGTTTCTCATCGATTCTGAATCCAAGCTGCGCGAGGCGGCTGCCAAGATGATGGAAGTCGCCGACGAAGAATAGTAATTGACCCCGTTACATGCCGAATGGATCCGGGTATGGTGTAGTTAACTGCTATTTCTGGAGTATGGTCATGAATAAATCGATTTTTTCCATCGCACTGACTGCTGTATTGCTGATAACGCCCGGATGGGCTCAGGCTAGCGACGACCTGGCGCTCCGCAAAATCATCTCAGCGATCGAGCAGGGTTGGGAAAATGCAGATGGAACGCCGTTTCGGAATCACTTCCTCGACTTTGAAGGAGCCCGCTATATTGAAAGTGGCGGTCAGAATGAAGGCCTGTCCGACCTGGTCGAGAATCACGTGGAACCGGAAGGAGATGCTTTGAGCGGTCTCGATCTGATTTTCAGCAATATAGAAACGCATATCGAGGGAGATTTCGCGTGGGCTGTGGCAGATGTAGAGGTCAAGGCCACGGTAAAAAAAGGCGGGCGCGAGATTCACAACCGGGGCTACCAGACCTTTTTGTTCAGGCGTGCCGATTCAAACTGGGTTGTTGTGCATACGCACAGTTCTTCCCGCCCTGTTAAAAAGAACTGACTGTTGGCTTGAATCATTCTTAATGTTATGTCTTGGAATACTATATAAGTATCTATTATAACAGCGGATTATATCATGGATAGCAATAAGCCCGGTGGAGCATGGTGGGCAGAAACGCATGTAGTAGAGAACATGCCGCCGCCCCTGGAAAACTACAATCTTTTTACCAGTGATAACGCATTACGAGAAGCTGTTCTACGGGAAGGAGCGAGCTGGGCGGAAGAAGAGTTAATGGCATTCGGTCAGCAGACGGGCTTGCGTGAATCTATTGCTTTGGGGTTCCAGGCAAACGAAAACAAACCTCAATTTTATAGCCACAATCCCCAGGGTGAACGGATCGACGAGGTTCGTTACCATCCCGCCTACCATCGCCTGATGCAGATCTCGATAGAAGAGGGCCTGCATTCGTCACACTGGAGTCATCCTGGTCCGGGTGCCCAGGTTGCGCGTGCGGCAAAATTCTATTTGCAGGCACAGGTAGAAGCCGGTCATGGATGCCCGATTACCATGACGTCAGCCGTGATTCCTGCCCTGCAACACCAGCCGAAACTCTTTGAGCAATGGGCACCTAAAATCATGGCACGCAGCTACGACCCCGGCAATCTGCCTGCAGCTGAAAAAACCGGTGTCACAATTGGTATGGCGATGACAGAAAAGCAGGGCGGCTCCGATGTACGCAGCAACAGCACAATTGCCCATCCGGTAGGCCAGGGTGGCTCCGGGGAAGCCTACGAACTGGTCGGGCACAAGTATTTTGTTTCAGCACCGATGAGCGATGTGTTTCTCGTTCTGGCACAGTCGACAGGGGGACTCTCATGTTTTCTTCTGCCTCGCTGGCGCCCGGAGGGCAGCAAGAATGCCATTCAAATCCAGCGACTCAAGGACAAGATGGGCAACATATCGAATGCTTCATGTGAAGTAGAGCTGCGGGGTGCGCTGGCCTGGATGGTCGGGGAGGAGGGCCGGGGAGTGCGTACCATTATCGACATGGTTGCCATGACCCGCTTCGACTGCATGGTGGGCTCATCAGCCGGTATGCGACAAGCCGTTGCACAGATTACCCATCACTGCAGCTACCGCGAAGCCTTTGGCAAGCACTTGTCTGATCAGCCGTTGATGCAGAATGTACTGGCTGATCTTGCTATTGAGCAGGAAGCAGCTCTGACCCTGACCATGCGTATTGCCAAGGCACTGGATCATCGGGACGAAGAAGCGGAAAACCTGCTGGTCAGGATCGGCACTTCTGTTGGCAAGTACTGGATCTGCAAACGCACGCCGGAACACGCTTACGAGGCAATGGAATGCATCGGTGGCAGCGGTGTGATGGAAGAACGCATCATGCCTCGTCTGTTTCGCGAGTCGCCTGTCAATGCGATATGGGAGGGCAGTGGCAACGTTCAGTGCCTCGACATGCTACGGGCAATGAATCGTGAGCCCGGATCACTCGATGCTTTTCTTGCCGAGGTGGAACTGGGACGTGGTGGAGACCGCCGTCTTGATCACTTCATGGATTCATTACCCGGGGAATTCAGGGATACCGGTACCATCGAGTACCGGGCTCGTCGGGTGGTTGAAAAAATGGCACTGGCACTGCAGGGCTCCTTGCTGGTGCGATATGCAGACAGTGCCGTCGCAGACGGTTTCTGTGCATCTCGGCTCACTGGCGAATCTGCGGGCTGGCTATACGGCACTTTACCAAACGGTGTGGACTGCAAGGCCATCATTGAGCGGGCTTCACTCACATAGTTTTACGCATTTGCCATGCTGTTGATTCCAGCATTCCTATCGCAGCAATTATGTCGAACCAGAAGCCATTGATTTTCGCTGCTTTATTCTCCGTCTAAAAATATTTTCTGCACGCCTGTCAATTTCATTGACAGCTGGATTTCGTTTGTGAAACCCTTCCCGGATCAATGACAAAGGCACACCTCCCGTGAGGGAGGGTCGCAAAGCCACCGGTCTCATTT
This sequence comes from Gammaproteobacteria bacterium, assembly GCA_024277915.1. GTDB lineage: Bacteria > Pseudomonadota > Gammaproteobacteria > Steroidobacterales > JAJRUG01. Next base: position 7,412 of record JAJRUG010000027.1, on the reverse strand, counting down.
CATGCAGACAGCGGAGTTACCATTATGAGTTTAGCCCTCAGCATCACACCTTGGCCTGTTCTTTCCGCACTTCTGTGGGCAATGCTGCTTGTTGCCACACTGTTCTTTGCGCGGCCTACGGCCCACAAATTTATTCGTGCGACGGGTAGTTCGTTATACAGAATGTTTCGTACTGCATCGTTATCAGTTTCCAAAGCAGAGCAGGGGCTGGCTGAGCGAAATCGAGCGGTGCTGCTGGCAACCGGTCGAGAGGCAAAGGAACGAATCGTCGAGCGGGAATTTGATCGAATCAACGAGACGGTCCAGAAAGATTTGGCGAATTTCTCCGCACTGCATCGAAATTTGAGTGAGTCAATCAACCGCATCGATAAGGATCACCAGGAAGCTGTTGATGTGCCTCCCGATCCACCAGGATGGGTAAAGGCGGTTGAGGCTGTCGCAGCAATCGACATGAAAGACAGCCGCAGTGGTATTGGCAGTGTGCTCAGTGATATCCACAAGTCGCTGGTAAAGGCACATAAAGAAGCCATGGTCTCCTATCATGAAGCCAGCGGGGAGCGTCACGCTTTACTGAGAAAAATGCGCCCCGAGTGGCGCGAGATTCAACAGACCCTGTGCAGGGTAGGGAAGAATGTTGACAGCTTGCTCGAGCGGTCGGTCACGATTGATCGTCACATGCAAGAGTACGAGGAAATCCTGAAAGAAGAGGACAGGGCAGTATCGGTTTTGTCATCTTCCTCTCTGGTTTATTTCTTCGTCTCCGCATTTGTCATAGTGGTGGCCATCGGGGGTGCTACCATCAATTTCTCATTGATCGCACGGCCGATGGCCGAGATGGTTGGAGGCACCAGTCTCATCGGCGGCTTCAGGACAGCTGACATTGCCGCCCTGGTGATCATTCTGGTTGAAATATCAATGGGGCTGTTCCTGATGGAATCACTCCGTATCACCCGGCTGTTTCCTGTGATAGGAGCATTGCCGGACAAGACACGCGTGCGAATGATCTGGATCACCTTCGCGATACTGTTCTCCCTGGCATGCGTGGAAGCAGGGCTTGCCTACATGCGGGAAGTGTTGCTGCAAGATGAACTGGCGACCAGCGCGCTGCTACGAGGTGCCGGGGCTGAAACTGTAACCACAGAGTATATGTGGATCACCACGGCCGCGCAGATGGGCATGGGGTTTATTTTGCCGTTTGCGCTGACATTTGTTGCCATTCCGCTGGAAACATTCGTGCACTCGTTGCGTACTGTCGTCGGGCTGGTTGCAATAGGCCTGTTGCAGATCGTCTCAATAGTGCTGCGCCTGGCCGGCAGTGCATCTCGTTACGTCTGTGCACTTGCCATACAGTTGTATGATCTGCCGTTGTTTATTCCATTGTGGTGGACTAGCAGAGATAAGGGCGAAGCTCAGCCTGAACACAGCGAATTGCAAAAGGTGATGTCATGAAACTGTCTGGTATCCTGATTTGTGGTGCAATTCTTACCGGATGCTCGCCGTCCCAACCGGCTAATTCAGGTGTGTATATGCTGATCGATACATCCGGTACCTACCGCGAGGAGATGGAAAAGGCCGACCAGATCATTCGATATACACTTTCCCGGCTTGATGCAGCAGACTCATTCGCAGTTGCCCGAATTGATACAGGCAGCTTCAGCGAAAAAGATATTGTTGCGAAAACCACATTTGATGACCGTCCCAGCACAATCAATCGTCAGAAGCGCCTTTTTTCGGAGCAAATCACTGCATTTATCAAGGGCGCGAATTCATCTCCTTACACGGATATCACCGGGGGTCTGTTGCAGGCAGTCGAATATCTCAATGAAAAAGGATCAACTGTAAAAACTGTGCTTATTTTCTCCGACCTTAAAGAGGAACTGGAGGATGGATATATCCGGAATATCGAATTCGATCTTTACGGTTTTGACATCATTGCATTGAACGTTACAAAACTAAGATCCGATAACATCGACCCTCGTGAATATCTGGCCCGACTTGAAAACTGGCAAACGAAAGTTGAGAGTTCCGGTGGAAGCTGGCGGGTCATTAACGACCTGGACGGACTGGAGGGGCTGCTCTAGGCAGGAGTCGGGTACCTGCGTTATGTTTCGACCATGGAGATGCAAATATCCTATTTAACATAATATACATTATACGCACTAGGTAAAAGTAAAGGGCCATCGCGACACGATTGACCGGATGATAGGCTACTGATAGTGTTGTGCCATGAGTGATACAAAGCAGTTTGTTGATGTGCCCGAAGCCGGAAAAGTGCTTGGCGTGTCGGAGTCTACCATCTGGAGGATGATTCGCCGCGGGGCGTTGCCCAGTATTCGGCGTAGCGGCCGTCGACTTGTTCCCCGCCGAGCTCTTGAAAAATCTGTGACAAAAACAACGGATCAGATTCCTCCGCTAACAAAGCATCACCCGATTTTTCGCTTTGTTGGTGCTGGACGTGGTGGTGGCAACGATCCGGGTGCACGCGACAAGCATTCTATCCTTGAGCAATGAAACGTGCAGTACTATGGGACTCAAGTGCAATTCTGGCACTCCTTGATGCGGATGATACTGACCATGACACAGCTGCGCGGGTCGCAAAGGAAATCGCAAAGGAGGAACGACCTAGCTTCGTTACCAACTACATAGAGGTGGAAGCACATGCCCTTCTGTTACGAAAATTAGGAAGAGCTTTGGCGCTTGAATGGCTACTAAGTGGCGGATTGCCAGTAGTCCGAGTATCCCCCCAAGAAGAACAACGCGCTAAGGAGTTCCTGGAAAGATATAACGACAAAAACTGGAGTCTATGCGATTCCATTTCTTTTGCCGTAATTGATTCACGCAAGATCGACGCCGCTTTCAGCTTCGACCGTCATTTCTTACAGTTTGGCGGCTGCCGAGTACTCGGCATAACCGCATAGACTGCTGTGCTCTGTCTTAACATGGGCTACAAGGATTGCTGTTCCACTCCGAGATCCCCATCCCTTAATATAATATAACAATCTAATTCAATAACTTAACAGGTAAAGTTAAACAAACACTCAAACCACCATCCCCACGCCCGTGGGGAACACTGGCCCAGATCGTTCACCGCGTGCACCTCCTGCGGTTCATCCCCACGCCCGTGGGGAACACAATTATAGAACATAACGAAAATGAAATGACAGCGGTTCATCCCCACGCCCGTGGGGAACACCGCGAAAACCAGTATAACCAGAGGACTACAGTCGGTTCATCCCCACGCCCGTGGGGAACACATTAGACGTTCCTACCAAAGTCCCACTTCCGTCGGTTCATCCCCACGCCCGTGGGGAACACATTTTCCTTGAACCCGACGTTCCCCGAAAACCCGGTTCATCCCCACGCCCGTGGGGAACACCGTATACAGTACGCGCCCATAGATTCAAAAGTCGGTTCATCCCCACGCCCGTGGGGAACACGCGCCCGCCGTTTAACCCAGACCGCCCGCCTACGGTTCATCCCCACGCCCGTGGGGAACACGCTCACTCCGCTACCAACTCACCCGCAATATACGGTTCATCCCCACGCCCGTGGGGAACACGTCGGCGCCAGGGGCGAGGGGAAAACGGGAAGCGGTTCATCCCCACGCCCGTGGGGAACACTGCGAATTGAAACCTTTCATCCGGTAATGACCAGGTTCATCCCCACGCCCGTGGGGAACACGTCGATGAGCGTGTCCCGAAATTCGTTGCGGTCGGTTCATCCCCACGCCCGTGGGGAACACACTTCCTGCAACCTGCTGTTATTGAGGGAAAAAAGAGACAGGAAAAATTCTACCAACTATTAAGCGTTCCGTAACCGGCCTATGCAACGCGTAATAGCTGTTATTTTCCGAATTGTTAAAGAACGTCCTGTTCATGGTCTGATGGCAAAAATGAAACCAATTTTAGGCCATCGAATTCAACAGGGATACGTCGGTTTTTTCCGAAGGTGACAAAATCATAGCCACTTTCAGTGTTGGTGCTCCAGGCCATAACGGCGTTGCCATTTTCGCAGCCCTGGCCGATCTGTTCCCATATTTTCTCGCGGAGACGCTTGGACGGAGTGCCTACGTAGACGCCGGCACGAATTTCAAGCAACCATACAGCGAGTCGGCCGCGAAGCCGTGGCGGGACATTCTCAACTACGATGACCAGCATCACCAAGGCTTTCCGGGTTGGGGATGGCCGGGGTTATCGTATCCTCGGGCGGTTTGGGCGGCTTCAGCCCTCCGGCGGAAAGAACTTCTTCGATGGTAGGAATAATCTTTTTCAGAATTCTACTTTCCCGGAAGATATCCCGGCAGGCAAGGCGTACCTTGCGCCCGGGTTCGTGCGGGTTTTGCGCGGCGATCTGGAAGGCAACAGGCACGACTGTGTCGAATTTGAATAGGTCAGCGATGTCGTAGACGAAGGACAGGGGTTTTCCGGTGTGGATGAAGCCGACGGCCGGGGCATATCCGGCGGCGAGGATGGCAGCTTCGGTAATGCCGTACAGGGCAGCAGTGGCGGAACTGAGGCAACGGTTGGGAATGTCGCTCGAATCCCAGTTTTCCGGGTTGTAATTGCGCCCTTTCCAGTTCACGCCATGACGCTTGGCCAGCAGTTGGTACATCTTTTTCACTCGTGCGCCTTCAATTCCACGTAACTGATTAACGCTGCGCCGTTGCGGTGGCGCTTCGCCGAAGCGAATTTCGTACATCTTACGCACGACCTTCAGCCGAGCCTGTTCGTCCAACGCCAGTTTGGCCTGATACAGCAGACGATCCGAGCGCGCACCGCCAGGCTGTCCGGCAGCATACAATCGTACGCCGGCCTCTCCCACCCACACCAACAGGGTACCGACACGGGCCGCTAGCGCGGCGGCACGGTGGGAAACGCGAGTGCCGGGCTCCAGCATAATGCAGGCAATGCTACCGACAGGGATGTGGGTGCGCACGCCTTCCTTGTCCACCACCACAAAGGCGCCATCGAGTACATCAATCTGACCGTACTTGATGAAAATCATCGAAATGCGTTCTTTCATGGCGATGGGTTTGAGGGGTGGGAGCATAAAGAATTCACCGTGCAATAATTATGGTCGGCTGACCTCGCACTCACCCAGATGTTTCGCCCGCTTGATGAATCGGGCATCAAAAGTCAGCAGTTGTCGGCACGACTGGCTACCGGCCAGATGAAAAGCGTCGGCAAAATCAACTCCCTGCTGATACCACTCGATGATCCGGGCAATCGTGTTCGGGTTTGATAAACGAACATTGGCCAAACCGCAAAGTTTGCCAAATGCGGTACTGATGTCAGCAGGTTTGAATTTGTAGGCATATCGCAATACCCATTCCGTCTCAAGGATGACGGTATCGGGGATGAAGACATCATGCTTTTTGAATACCGCGTAAGCTTTCTTGAACTGTGCCTCATGATCGCGCGTTACCAGCCGCACGATTACATTGGTGTCAACAGCGATCATTCAGGCTCTCCATCGCCCCCTGACGTATTGCTTCTTCCATCTCTTCCAGCGATTTTGCCGGCCCCTCGTAACGCAGACAACCCGCCAGTCCATCGAGACTACTTTGCTCAAACGGTGATTTTGGCTTCAGCAGAACACCATCTCCGGCATCGACAACCGTCAGCTCCTGCCCGACTTCCCAGTGATGCGCCGCCCTGATTTGAGCGGGAATGATCACCTGGCCCTTGCTGGATAACTTGGTCTTGGTCATTGCAGCACCCCAAAAAGTAAGACGAAGGTAAGATATTAGATGACTGGCAATATCGTGTCAAGCGATCCCCCTCACACCCGCCGCACCAGCAGCAGGCCGCAACCGAAGGCCTTGGCGGAGCCTATGCCATGTATCAGGGCTTGCTGAAACAGATCCACGTCTTCGACCGTTAGCAGGCCGACATAATCCAGCGTGCTGTAGCGTATGGGGTTCCCATGTCCCTTTTTAAGTGCCTGGTGCTGATCGTAACCGTCAACGCGTAGTTCTCCGCTGGCAAAGGAAAACCCGTTCGTTTCGGCGCGCGCTCGCAGCCATGCCTGACCAGCTTCCTCGATGAGGCAGGCCAGGGACGACCGTTCAGATTTTGGTAATTTCTGATAACCGGTACGATGCTTGAGATCCATCACCACATCATGACGCTGCTGTCGGCCATTTTCGCCCCTGCGGGTCACCACAGGGTTGGCACGTAAGGTGAAGGACAGGCGCTGCCCGTTGCGAATGACTGGCCGGTATTCCTTGGTTTCTATGCGCCAGACACCTTCATCATGTTGCGGCTGCCGGTCGGAAAGCAGGTAGAAATGAGGAAACCCGCCGGAGGGCTGTTCACGTCGAAACAGAAAATCCCGTTTTGCATCGGGATCAACTTCGAACAGGCGCCACAGGTGTTGATGTTCCCGGTAACCGTTGGCGCAGACTTCTTGCGCCAGACGGGTGGCGTTTACGCTGGCCGGATCGATGGATACACGGCTGAAATAGTTCATCCTTGTACCTCCTGCGCAGATTCTGAAAAATAGAATTCATCACGCTCAGCGAACTGCCATCGCGCCCGGCTCAGAGGGCGATCACGGCGTGGATAGACCATGCTGGCGGTCATGCCCGCGTTGTCGCCAGCCAGATCCTCCCAGTAGTAACTAGCCTGTCCGGCAAGTCTAATTTGTGAGAGTAATCCATCGTCCGGGAAATGAGTCTCATCGAACGCCAATTTCAGGCTCACTGCCTCAACCAACTGTGGGCACATCGGTATGGCAAGCGGGCAGGCCTTACGGCCGAGGTATGGCACCAACCGGGGAAGTTGCAGTGCATCGACCAATACCTCCAGCGTAAACGGCGTTACAGGTTCCTTGATCCACACGGCCACGACATAACGGCTCTCCATGCGGTAATCGCGAGAGGAAAGAATAGTGTTGAGCTCCGCATTGCGCAGCTCGTCACGACGCGTATAGAATTTCGCCTTGCCTTTGGCCGGAGGCACCTGGGCAGTGTGATAGTCGCGCAGCAATTCTCCGGGTGCATCGACTCGCACGCCGAAGCCATAGCCAACAGCCATGTCCCGGTGGATTATTTCTTCATCGCGGCGAATCCCCCTGGCCGCCGCCAGCAGGCCCAGAATGGCGGATTTGGAAGGATGGTTTGCCGTGGGTCGTTGTTCGCCCACGGCGACATCTCCCCAGGAGGCCATGGGTCCATAGAGCTGAAAGAGCAGAAATTTCCTCATGGACCTACTCCGTTGTAACGGTGTCGATGATGCTGCTCAGACTACCCTCTCCACGCAGTACATCCAGCTTGCCGCGATTATCCGCACAGGGGCCGTACACGTTGTCCATCTTTTCTACAGTATTTTCCATAGCGGTGATGGCGTTGTTGAGCATGTCCGTGCCGGTGACCGGCCGGAGAAAAGCAGCAGACAGGGAACGGGGTTGCT
>JAJRUG010000026.1 GCA_024277915.1 Gammaproteobacteria bacterium | reverse complement strand
GAAGACTACTTGAACAGGCTGTGATTACAGGCCCAATAATCGAACCTGAGATTGCTCATGGCTTTGATTGGCAGCAACACAACATATAGTGTGTGGAGGCGTTAACTGACTACCCCCTTTATCTTTTAACCACTTTGCCAGCCTGCCATTCATCCCCTTACCACCCATATACGGCGGATTGGCAATCACCACCTGGTATTTTGGACTCAGGTAATCGGCCTGCCGCAGGGCTTGTTTGCAGTTATCGACAATTTCCCTATGGTCGAAGGTGGGGGCTATAACGGATTGATCGTAAGCAATCAGGGCATCCAGAGCCTTTTGTGCTTGTTCTGTACTCAACTGCGGGCGCAGCAGCGAGCCAAAATTATCCGCCTCGGAAAACAGACCCAGATCATGCAACAACGTCTCACGATCCACCCCTGCCTGTACCATCACATCAACAATTTGTGTCCATTCGTGTTCATTCGTGGTTCGATCAACATTCTCCAGCACACAAATATTGGGCTGCACCTGCTTACGGAAAAACTGACGCTGTTTGGCGCGGGCCTTCATGGTCAGTGCAAAGGCGGCCAGTTCCCCGGCGCGTTCGTCGATCTCGATGCCGTAAAGGTTATTCGTCAGAATCTTTTCCGGGATCTCGGCAGGTTCATAACCCTCCTCTTCGTAGATGGCGTAGAGCAGGTCAAAGGCATAGGTCAGCATGTGACCGGAGCCGCAGGCCGGATCGCAGATCTTGATCTCTTCCGGTGAATTAACTTTTAGAAAATCTTCTTGAACCGCAGATTCACACGGATTGACACAGATATTTTTATCCTCTTTTAATCCGTGTCCATCCGTGTTCATCTGTGGTTCCGGTTTTATGTAATAGTCCATCTGCTCAACCAACCGTGAATCAGGGCGGTTGAGCATCCACAGGCGTCCGAGAGAATTTTCCACCAGGTAACGCACGATCCAGTGCGGGGTGAACAGCTGGGTGGCGGCGGGGATGTTTTCCGGCGTGATTTTCCTGTTCTTCTTCAACCCCTCGAAGACCTCATCCTTCTTCTCGGAGATGTAGAACTGGTAGAGCCAGCCGATCACCTCCACATCCTCACAGACATCCGGCGTCATCGCCTCGCGTGTAAGGCTAAGGATGGAGTTACCCGAGAGCAGGTCATCGGGCATCAGCAGTTCAGTGTAATCGGCAATGCGCTCAAACATGAATGGCATCGAACCATGCCAGTCATTGCAGATCGCCACGACCAGCAGCCGGTAGGCCTCGGCTTGTGGATCCTGGCTGGGGGTTTTGCCATCAAGCAGAGCGAAGATCCGTTGCCTGGCCGACTCGTCCACCATACCTTCATCAATATGGCCCATCTTGGCCTCAGCCAGAATCTCCGGCTGGAACTGCCCTTCGGCAGGCGAAACCACGCCGATACGGGTAGTGCGGTTCACATCCATGAAACGCAGGGCGCAAAAACGGTTAAACCAGATATAGGCCACCTTCTCGATCACCTGCTCCTTGCCATGTGCCTGGATCTGCTTTTCCAGCTTTTCCACGGCCTCTGCACTCTCACGCTGGGCCGCGCTGTCCTCTGCCAGCACCAGCTTGAGCTTGTTCGACACCTGCTCGATCAGGCTGTGGCGGGCGTGTTGGGCGAATTTTTTTAGTTTTGTTGTTTCCATTTACTGGCCTTTTGAACCACAGATGGACACGGATGGACACAGATTATTTTATGCGCCGGGCGCATAAAATATGGGAATGCTATGCACGCTTCTATGCACGCGTGCATAGACTCCATAGACCACGTGTATAGATTAAGTTTTTCGTGTATAGACAGCATAGCGCTTCTCGCCAGATTGGATTATTTTCCCCTGTTCTTTCAATCGCTTAAGGAGGCGGTACGCCTGGGGCGGATTCAAATGACATAACTCCACGACATCGCCTCGTTTAACCGATCCATGCTTATCGATATAACTGAGTACCATCTGCTCCTGTTGAATGGCATCAAACCCTGCCTGTCGCACGTAGGCCACTTTTTGACCGGTCTGGCGGTATACCTTGGCACTGAGGGTATAGGTGCGGCCCCGCCCGGTGCCATGTGCCTCAATCAGCCCCGCTTCTACCAGTTTCTCCAGGGTGGCACGGATCGCGGGTTCCGATTTCTGTACGGAGGCGGTCAAATCCGGCGTGGTCAGTCGGCGCTCTTCGCGTAGGCGGGAGAGAATAATCAATCTATCAATGGGCATGGGGCCGCCCATCCGTTCTTCCTGTTGCAGGATCATCTTGAGGAATTCTAGATCGGCCTCGGCGTTGAACATCTGCACCTTGACCATTGAGGCATCTGACATACTGTAATCCGGCGCTGGGCGGCCATAGCGCAACATGCCCTCGTATATCCGGTCAATACCGCGCCCGGTTCGCTCCGCCAGGCCGATGCGCTTGATGATGTCAGCCAGCAGCGGGTTTCGGGTCTGGGGCGTAACGGTCAGCAGGTTTTGCAGGGTGTGACGCCGTCGACAAAACCGCCGGGGCTGGATATGGACAGTCCATCATCATCCAGCCGGACATGAACCGCCCCCAATCGGGAATAATCCCGATGCACCAGGGCGTTGACGAAGGCCTCACGGAATGCACGCCGGTCATAATTGGGAATGGGTACGCGGAACAGCCCTACCTGAATCTCTTCTTCCTCCACCCGCGCCCGGAATAGCTGCTCAACTTCCTCAAAGGTTTGCAGTAAAGGCTTGCGAAAGAATTCGTTGACACGGACATCCGTGCCGCGCAGAACCTGGAAGGCCACCTCATGGGCAGGCAGCAATCGGCGCAGGTCGGTCTCTTTGCCAAGCAACAGCAACCCGGCAACCGTTGGCCGGGTGATGCCTTCAACTGTGGTGGTTAAACCAAGCGCCCCATCCAGCTCGTTATCAGCCAGTGGCAATAAGGACTGGTCACCGCCATAACGCTGGATTGCTTCACGGATGCGGTGCCGTTCCAGAGGGTTCAGGCCTTCTGCGGTCAGTTCTGAGATGGCTGTAGCACTGGGATCAACCAGGCCCAGCGATGACTGGCGCTGGACAAATTCATGTGGGTAGAAAGGCACGGCTTCCGGCTTGCCATCCGCCATCAGGCGCCGACGCTGCAACAAGCCTTCTGAAGTGGATACCAACTGACGAGATTTGGGGACTTGTATCCGGGCGATAAGCCCTTGCGGAATCTCAACAGTCTCAACTCTGACGGATAGCGACGGATTGGTTCTGTTGGCAATTAACGACGGCAATGTCGTGATATTCCGGTGGTTGGGATGCAGCCCGGTAATCGTGCCATCGTCTTCAACCCCAAGCAGCAGATCGCCTCCATCGGTATTGGCAAGCGATACCACGGCTGCGAGCAGTTCACGATCCGGCAGGCATTTGAGGTCGCTCTTGAACTCGACCGTCAAGGACTCGCCTTGCGTGATGAGATGTTCTATCTCGCTGCTGCTCATATTTGGATCCGTTTTCCTGCAGCAATTTCCTCTAACAGTGCCTCACGCAGTTTTTGCAGGTAGTCATCGACATCGCTCTCATCTGCCAACCAGGCTTTGTCGAAGGTAACGCTGATCTTTCGGGTTGAAATGTATTCAATTTGTGGCTCGGCGACTTTTGGTTCAGGCTCACCACCCGCTTCGGGTTCCCTGGCTGGTTTTGGCCTGGCCATTTCGACCATCTTTGCCAGAAGCGTTTGATAACCTTGCTCCTCGAAATAGCGCATCCGGTCATTGATTACCGCAATCAGTTTTTGCTGACTGATATCGTCAATCAATTCCTTATAGGGCGCATCCAGTTCTGCGGTTCTGGCTTCCGGCAGTTTTTGATAGTCATCCATGCTCTGCATGCGTGACTGCATGGTTTTGAGTGATGCGATGGCTTGTGTACGAACCTCCTGTACCTTCTGGTCAACAGCCGTCTGCAATTCATCCAGCGTGGTCTTGAGTTGCTGGATGCGGTTGCCCTTGAAGCAGGCGGGATCATTTAACACGGAACGTATCTGGTTGACCTCATCACCCTTTATATAGGTGAAATTCGCCTCCTGATCCTGCATGAAATGTTTTGCCTGACTGTAGATCTCTTTCTGCGAGCCGCCCATGAATTTACACACCGGATCAATCAGTTGTTCTTTGAGGCCCAGAAGTTCATCTACGCTGAATATAGGTCTGTTGCTCCAGAAGGTTGAGTGCTTCCTCTACGTTCTTTCGCAACGCGGGAAGATCCTGATTGAAATCATCCAACATCAACACACACAGGTTACGTACGGTTGCCTTGAACTCTTTTACGTACTTGACGAGAAACAGAGCCTTGAGGACACGTACAGCAAAAGGGTTATCCAGATGGTTTTCCGCCTGAATAACCGCTCTTTGTATTTAGGATTTCAGCGCTGTGCGAATGCCTTCGAACATCAAATCGAAGGTTGCAAGTTGCCCTACCTGATGGTTTGCGATATGGATAGCGACCTGTTGAAACACCCCAAGCATCGATCGCTCACCCACGGAGCTGTGCTTACCCTCAAATGCACTATGCAGGGAAAGGTTCTGAATTGCAGACTGAAACAATGCAAACTGATAGGGAATAAAGGGGTAACTGTGGATAAAGTGCTCTCTATCCTGGTAATTCCGATAGGTTTGCGACCCATCCGCAAAGCCAAACAGCGTCTTGAAGTTATTCTCCTGGATGTATGCCAGTATCTGCTCTGCAAAATCTTCAATAGACAGGCGATAGTCACTACGATACTTATCCAGTATTTGACTGACCGATTGCCCGGTGACAGCATTATAGGCCTCGTCTATCTGAGAGGTCATGCGCTTTGTGCGTTGTCTTGCCCACTCCCACTCTTTTGAAGCTATCTCACGGAACCTGGCCTTGAAGGCATCAAGCAAACCATCAGAGTCGAGATCACGCTCAAACTCGGCGACATAAGGCTGTTTTCCATAGTACCCACATTCCTCATTGAACACTTTCACAAAGAAAGTATCGAGACGTTTTTCCACCTCATTGGTTATAACGTACTCATCGAGTTCCAGACGGAGGCTCGCATCATCATCTGCTTTGATTACGCCTTCAATGTTGCGATCAACG
>JAJRUG010000025.1 GCA_024277915.1 Gammaproteobacteria bacterium | reverse complement strand
TCATCCACCGTCGGCGCCCGCTTGCGCAGTGGTTCAGACGCATCCAGGATCGACAGGCTGAGTTTCATGGAATCCATGTGATTCAATATAACCTACCCGGCAGGCCGGCAACAATGGCATTCCAAGTCGTTAAATCCACACATTTTTCCCGCATCCCGTGCAATGCGTGCTGGTTGCCGGTGGGTGGCTTTGCTAGTATACGCACGCCTCGCCACACAGAGTCCCGGTAGCTCAGCTGGATAGAGCAAGCGCCTCCTAAGCGCTAGGTCGGAGGTTCGAATCCTCTCCGGGACGCCATATATTACAGGGTTAAATGAGTTACCGACAGATCAAGGAAAAAGGAAAAATGGCAATAGCCAGATACGTAGTCAAATAGGACCGTGGCTTTGATTTAGCGCGGACCATCAACAGAAAAACGAAAACATGGCACAAAAGAAAACAGCCGCTGAGCTTCGAGCAGAACTACGCATTCTGCGTACCCATGGCATTGGCAACAACATTACCAAGGTCTTCCGGGATTTAATAAAATACGGTTGCCTGGTAGGTATTGCCTATTTTGCGTATATGTCGATCGATTCCCTTTCAGGCAAGACCACTCAGGCCGATATTAGTGTCAAAGCAGAGGGCTCTGTTTCCGTCGATACTAGCGACACAGTCTCACAGGCGAGTGTTCCAGAGTGGTACAAAATCACGCTGCTATCAGCGCTCTTTTTTGGTGGTGGCGGTATCGCTTACGGGCGATATCAGGCTAAACTAAGGAAAGACGTGATACAGCGATACCATCCGATCATGCAGGAAGCAGAACAGAGGATCGATAATATGCGATCTTCCAGCGAACTCACGGAGCGCGGCGACACACGACCGGAGGATACATGAGCGATCAAATTTTCGTGATTATCAGTGGTTTTGTGTTTGCTGTTGGGCTCTGGTGGCTGTACTTTATTGAGTACAGGACCTATCGTGTTGACCATACGCGCCAGCGGCTTTTCAAGATTCGAGACGACCTATTCAAGAAAGCCGAAGAAGGCATTGTGCCATTCGACTCCAAAGCCTATGGGATTGCACGGGTCACCCTCAACGGCATGATCCGTTTTGCTCACGACCTCTCATTTTTCCGCATTCTGATTATCCTGCTCACTTACAAAAAGATCGATCATGGCGAACACACCAAGCGCTATCAAGAAGCTTACACCCAAGCACTTGAGGAATTGCCTGAGTCTGCACAGGAAGCGATCCTACAGTCGCAACTGGATATGCACTTAGTACTGATTGGTCACGTCGTACGAAGCTCACTCATTCTAATGCTACTTTTAGAACCGTTACGCTTCATACTGCTCATACTCCATCGCTGGAAGATCCGTCAGCTAATCAAGAGCGAGCGAGGCCGCATAACATTGAGCATCGTCGATGCTGAAGCCAAAGAGATCGGCGACGACCTAGCAATAGCTGCATAAACTGTCCCGCGTATCGCCGCATATACATAATCGTCTGAGGTTCACACGCCCCCCTATGGGGCTCCACCACACTCTCAGTCTCCATGGATAGAAGATAATGGAAAAGCTAAAATCATTCAGGATCGAGGCCGTAGGCGGCATATTGACTGCAGAGATATATGCCAATGATGGGCAGTATGTAGGGCGTATCTTTGGTCAGCGCATACCTTTGGCACAAATATCGACTCCTGACCAACCCACCCCAATCGCCGAAGATGAGGGCTATGGCCCCGTTGAATTATCGGCGGATACAGAGCCGGAGTTAATACAGGACATTCAAGAAAAGGTGGCACATGACATCGGCAACGTAATCAGAATGAATGAGGCACCTTAAAGCAAAGTCATCAAACGGCGAACTGCAGACGCATAATAGACTACTGGCAAGGAGGCCACCATGTTAATGCTCACCCGCCGACCAGGCGAATCAATCATTATTGAATCACCCACCGGCGAACTGATCCAGATCCGTTGTACTGGGCGTCCAAGGAAGTGAAGTCGCTACTCACGTTTAGGTGTTGAAGAGTAATGCCGGAATCGTTCTGATTATCTGGCCGGTAGCGTGTGAAACGCCAGATGGATAGTCCTCTATCGATTCACGTGAAAAATTCACAGTGATCATTTTACCGTCGGCACACACATTCAGGGTATGGTTATCGCTTTCAGGATCGGCGCTTGGGTTTGATGCCCATTCTATTGAATCAATGGTGCTACCTTTTTCGACAAGGATGGCCCCAACATCTGAAACTATTTGTTGAGCTCCTTCAGCCAGCTCTTCCTTTGACATGTTATTTCCTCCGCTTAATTAGCGGTATGCCGCCGAAGCGGGAGCGCCGTTAATCCTCAGCCATCGCCATCGTCGCCATTGGTACGATTCGCCGCTTCCACCCTTACTGCGACTGGTACTTGACCCGGGCCAGCAGTCGCCAGGCCACTTGAAAGCACGGGTATTTCTATGCTACTGGTGTCGCCAAGAACCGAAGACTCTTCATCTACGGCCCCAATCTTTGGCTCTTTCAACTTCGGAGGCTTGGGCACCCACCGAGTCAATCGCTGCGCGACCTTTGCGTAAAAGCCTGGAAACGCCTTTTCAGCTTCTTCGACGAATGTCTTTGATCCGCGAAACCTCGCAGCAAGGTCGACCATATGCACGACCTCAAAGGAGACTGGCAGGTCTGTCACCCCGGCGGGGATCAGCGTTTTTGGCTCATCCAGGATCTGCTGCAACGGTGCCGAAGACATCGGTATTCTTTTCGGCCAATATGCCCTAACTGTCAGGTCCTCATTGCCATCCAGCTTTAGTTGCCGCACAAACCAGTTGATCGCCGCTGTTGCGCGTGACCTATCCTTGGGCGCTTCAAGTCTCATACTCAGGTTAATTGTGCGGCGCAAAATGTCAGCGCTAAATGTCAGCCGTGATGCTGCGTCCGGTATAACGAACTCAGCAGATAGACAATGATCTTTAAGCAACCTGGAAACATCCTCTCCAAAGTTCACGGCCGGATCTTTCGCGCGTGCACGGCTTAGATAGACACTTACTGGTTTGCCGATGGCGACACTGAGTCGGATGGATAGATAGCGGAGCAACTGCTGCCAGCTCGCTACCGACTGTTCGACATAGTCCGCCTTCCTGTTAATTGCTGCTCCTTGCAACAGTTCGCCACAAAGCACCTTCCAACCTTTTCCCATACCTGTTAAAGCCGTGACTCCTGAACTGTCATGCTGCAGATACCGCACAAGCTCATTCAACAGGTACGCCTGTTCGGAATCCTTAACTTGCTTATTCTCAGAAACCAGGATCGCAGTAGAAACAATGGAAAGCCAGGAGAAATGGAAAAGCCCAACGGTGCGCGTTTTCTGCTTCGATACTTGAACGGGGTGATGTGTTGGTAGTGTAGCAAACTGATTTGATATGGTAATCACAGCATCGACGCCAATCTCCCGCGCTAAATCAAGGTACTCCTCCAGCTGGTCACGCCGTAACACAGCGTTGCCTATCTTTGATTCAATAATTGCTGACCAGGTGCGTGAACCCATGGTTATAATCAGTAGACCATCGGGGCGCGGCCTCTTCGAGTCCTTAGATTTGAATACGATTTCAGTGTAACAATTGATTTTTACCCGAGTTCCTGAGGGAGCACCGGTAGCTGACAAGACTTTTTGTGCAAAAGCTGGGACCACCATAAAGGCTGCGAGCAGCGAAGAGGTGGCACGCTCTTCTCGCTTGGAGTCTGCAACTGTAGGTATTAGCCGGGCTACTTGCCCCGATTCAATCTGATCAAGAATGTTGTTATTTGCCATGATTATTCCTCCTGATTACTGTCCGTCTGCCTGTACCTCTCCATGCGCACAACAAGAATACTGGAATTGGTCAGTTGTATCTTGAATCAATTAAGTCGAGCATCATTCGTCATCAAGTAAATTGTAGCTGGGCTCATTGTTCATCTTCTTCCAGGGGCGGCAACAGGTTCTGGAGCTGCGTAACCAATGCAGGGACATCTTCCATAGCGGTTTTATAAAGCAACTCATGATCAATCTGGCCATATTCATGCGCAAGGATGTTTCGCTGGCCAATAATTTGCCGCCACGGTATTTCCGGATGGGAGGCCATGTAAGATGCCGACACCCGATTTGCCGCCTCGCCGATAATCTCGATACTACGCTCGGTGGCCCGCAACAGGATGCGGTCGGCGAGAAATGCAGCCAGGTCGTGATCTTCGAGCATCGCCTCCACCTCCCTGGCTGTCTGTAGCATATCCCACAGATATGCCGGGTCCCGTTCCTCAGGCTGCATAGAGTTCCTCCATGTCCTTTTCGATCTCGCGCCGGCGATAAGGGTTGTTCAGGATAGAAGGCATGGCCACATCCACCTTGCGGTCGCCGAACAAAGCAGCAAAGGCTTCCTGGATTTCCAGCATGCCACCCATCGAAGGCGATTTATCGTTTTCAAACTCAACCAGCAGATCGATATCGCTATCCGGTTTGAGTTCGCCCCGCGCTGCCGAACCGAACAGCACAAGCCGGCGGATGTGGTAACGCTGCGCCAGTTCCTGCAGGGCGGCACGCGAAACTACGACCGTACCCCCGATGAGGAGCCTGTCCTGGTCTTTCATCTTTCTGACAATGCTGACCAATTCGTTATAGACGGGATTATCAACATTAGCCCGATAGTGGAGTTGATTCCCCTCACGGGAGGATAGAAGTAAGCCCGCTGAAACCATACGTTCCAGCTCACGGCAAATCGTACCCCGGCCCATACCAGCCCGGCGTACAATTTCATTGGTATAGAAACTCCTGCCCGGCTTTCCGTAGAGCAGTCCCAGTACACGTTGCTGCGTCTTGGTGAACAAGGCGTCGCCGATGGTCATTGATGGCATAGCGATAACACCTGAATAAGGCCCCATTTTGGGTACTATAATCCCCATTCTGGGTATTTTCCAATATTGTCTATTATTTTTTACACCCTGCGCCGCACCTCGATCACATTGGGTATCTGCCCGATGCGGCTGAGTATGCGACTCAGTTGACCGATATCGGTCACCTCGATGTGCAGTTCCATGTGCGCGACCATGTCCTGCTTGTCGGTATAGGTGTTGAAACCGACCACGTTGATGTCGTCGTTGGCAAGCAGCGCCGACACATCCCGCAACAACCCTGGACGATCATAAGCCTGCAGCTGAATATCCACCGGGAACACCCGGTCCGGCAGGGAACCCCATTCGACATCGATCAAACGATTACGGTCTTCGTCTTTCAGACGCAGCACGTTGGAGCAGTCACGGCGGTGGATGGTGACGCCCCGGCCACGTGTAATGTAACCGACAATCGCATCGTTGGGCACCGGGCTGCAACAACGCGCGGTATTGGTGAGCAGGTTCCCCACACCAAGAATCTTGAAATCATCCCGCTCGCGCCGGGCAACCGGGCGGCGCCGCGATGACGGCAGGGTCTGCGACTCATCGTCTTCGCTCTCGGTCAGGCTCAACACCATGCTGACCACCTGCCCGAGTTGCTGGTCGCCACCACCGAGCGCGGCCATCATGCTGTCGACATCGCCGTAGTTCAGTTTCTGTGCAAC
>JAJRUG010000024.1 GCA_024277915.1 Gammaproteobacteria bacterium | reverse complement strand
TTTCCGATCACCGATTCTGGAAACCCGACAAAAGTGATCGGATAAAACCAGAATCAATGATCGGTATGTTCCAGAATGGATGATCGGTTTAAAACAGAATCAGTGATCGGAATGGGCCAGAATATGCACCGGCACCGTTGCCATCAAACATACGGCTATATAGGGGCAACGCACAAGAACCGTCGAAAAAGCCTGTACGTAAAGTACCATCTTGTCCCGGCTGGCTACCCGACGAGGCAAAACAGGTATGGAAGCACACTACACGGCTGATGACTGACAGCGGTGCATGGCGCAGTCAGTACCAAGACTGCTTGGCTGCATATTGTGTACTATTTGCTGAATTTCAGGGTGATCCTAATGAATTCTCAGCTGCCAAGGTGACGCAGCTCCGATTGTACCAACAGGAATTGGCAATCACGCCCGCGAGCGAACGAAAACCGTAAAAGCACCATCGATATTGAAATGAAAAGGGACCGTAAGATATTTGACGGACCAATAAAGTAAGCTGCTGACAGCGGCGACAGCTACTTGCAACCGTTGAATGTGGGCGATTCCGCCGAAGCGGGTTCCTGATGTTGGTCTACTGAAATCGGTTATGCTATTTTACGTCTCATCCAACCGAGCAGTCCCAGCGCAGAGACAAACAGCCAAGCTGCGGCTGGGACCGGTACCGGCGTCAGGTTCACTACAAAGCCTTCGGCGTATCCGTCAGGATTGACACCCCGACCTACAATCGTTTGACCGTCTGCAGACACAAAACTAGCATTGATTAACTGCCAGCCCGATATATCGACGCCTGCCATTATCAGTATATCCACGAGACTTTGCATCCCGTTATCGCTGGTCCAGACAAACGCTTCGCTACCGGAGGCGCTTTTGCTCCACCCGACAACCACGCTGCCATCGGCCGAGACTCCAAAGGCTTGGCTTAGAAAGCTGCCACCTGCCAAGTCGCCGAGACCGACCATGCCACCGCCGCTGGTCCAGCGATACGCTTGCTCACCAGATGCGCTGCGACCCATTCCCACGACCACGCTGCCATCGGCCGAGACTCCCGTGGCTGCGCTATAAAAGCTGCCGCCTGCCAGGTCGCCGAGACCGACCATGCCGCCGCCGCTGGTCCAGCGATACGCTTCGCTACCGGAGGCACTGTAACTCACTCCCACGACCACGCTGCCATCGGCCGAGACTCCCGAGGCACCGCTTAAAATGCTGCCACCTGCCAGGTCGCCGAGACCGACCATGCCGCCGCCGCTGGTCCAGCGAAACGCTTCGCTACCAAAGGCGCTGCGACTCGTTCCCACGACCACGTTGCCATCGGCCGAGACTTCCGTAGCACCGCTTGAAAAGCTGCCGCCTGCCAGGTCACCGAGACCGACCATGCCACCGCCGCTGGTCCAGCGAAACGCTTCCTCACCAGATGCGCTGGCGCCCAATCCCACGACCACGCTGCCATCGGCCGAGATTCCTCGGGCCTCGCTATGAAAGCTGCCACCTGCCAGGTCGCCGAGACCGACCATGCCACCGCCGCTGGTCCAGCGAAACGCTTCGCTACCGGAGGCGCTGTAACTCGCTCCCACGACCACGCTGCCATCGGCTGAGACTCCAAAGGCCATGCTAAAAATGTTTCCACCTGCCAGGTCGCCGAGCGGGGTGAAAATGGCTGCCATGGCATGGCCACTGGTCAGCAAAGTGATGCCTGCACAGAAAGTGACGGCGAAATAATAAGCAAAAGATTTTTTCATCTGGTACCCCATTAAGTTGCCCTGCAAGGTGGCAATACTCGCCCGCTTACTGACCTTATTCGTGATTTTTCCATGATCATCCGAAGTTGCATCATCGGGTGGGTCGCCGAGTTGTTTTTTTTCGCCTTTCATCGGTGTTGCGTATCTGAACAGACTACACGACATGGCAAAACTATCAAAATGCATTAGCAGTAGCAGTTGCTCAGGGTTCAATATCAGGCACTAACACAGAATTTGTAATATCTTAGGTCAAATCCGGCTTCATCCGCTGCGCACGGTTATGTTAACTGGTCTGATATTCCGGGTTATTTGCCTATCGTCGCCCTGTCCTAGACCGCTGCTTTAACCTTGCAGGAACCGAGCAAAACTGCTGACTGAAACAACCCTGCCTCAGATGCGTTTTAAGCAATGCTGTTTCAACCACGACTAATCTACAGCAGTGAGTATCTGACGGCAACGGGAGATCGGGGCTTCCCGAAAACGGAAATTGACTTATAAGTATTTGATTTAATTAACGGTAAGGCGTAAGGCGCTCGTTGCAAATGCAGTATCTTTCACAACCTTGCAGAGCCAAGTCACACGATTCTCGCACACCGTCAAGACAGATGATTCTGACATCCAGTCAACAAATGAAAGGGTGGTAGAATATACTACTAAGTAGGACACATCTATCCTGTCCCTGGAGGACAAAGCATGGGCATGGTCAAAAAAAGCATATCGGTTACTGATCAGCAAGATGGCTGGATCAGGGCACAGATCGAAGCCGGGTATTTCGGCAACGTAAGCGAGGTCATCCGCGAGTTGATCCGGGAACGGCAGATTCGAGAGCAAGAAACACCCGCCGAAATTGAGGCAATCCGCACGGCGCTGATTGAAGGTGAGAAGAGCGGTTTTAGTGATCGCAGCGTTGATGAAATTTGGAAAGAGGCTCGGCACCGTCACAGATTACCGCATGCGTAAGTATCGACTTACCAGAGCCGCCAAAGAAGATCTGGTGGGCATCGCACAGTATGGCGATGAGCACTTTGGCGTTGCTCAGTCGAACCGTTACCGCGAGCAACTCAAACAGCGATTTTCAGTGTTGGGCAAACATCCATTGCTTTATCCTGCTGTTGACCATATCCGCCAAGGGTACAGGCGCAGTGTTTGCGGGGCGCATTCGATTTACTACCGGATCAAGGGGGAGAACGTGGAAATCATCAGGCTGCTGAAGAACCATGATCCGGAAAAGCAGCTCTGAAATCGTGTCCGAAAACCGCACCACTACACGTACCCGACGTATTGGCCTATTAACTAACCTATTAACTAAGTAGAGCATGGCAGGAGGGATATGGATAGGCCAGCCCGAGCTAAATTGCCCTTCTCAGTTGGTTCAATAGTTGGCAAAAATAAAAGTGGCTTAGATGAAAACCACCTAAGCCATTGTTTTTATTGGCATCCCCAAGGGGATTCGAACCCCTGTTGCCGCCGTGAAAGGGCGGTGTCCTAGGCCTCTAGACGATGGGGACACGCTTTGATCGGGTACTACTCTTCACAATTCATGTCCTGGTGGAGCTAGGCGGGATCGAACCGCCGACCTCTTGCATGCCATGCAAGCGCTCTCCCAGCTGAGCTATAGCCCCACGGGAGCGGCGACTCTACGCGAGGGTCAAAAGGCTGTCAAGATGATCGAATCCCGACTGCAATAATATCAACTTGCGAATACCTCTGCCTGTAATCCACCTATCCTGCCGCTTCCATACGGCGATCAATATAGGCCAGCGCCGTCTCAAGGCGCTTTAATGTTCGCTCTTTCCCGACCAGTTCCAGGGTTGCATCAATCGGTGGTGAAACCGGACCACCCGTTACGGCTACTCTCACCGGCTGGCCGATCTTGCCGAATCCGATGCCGGTCTCGTCAACAATTTTTTGTATTGCTGCGTGAATCTCATCCCGGTGCCACTCTGTCAACGACTCAAAAGACGCATATAACAGCGACAACGGCTCCCGGATCACAGGCCGAAGATGCTTTTTGGCTGATTTTGCATCCAGTGCTTCAAAATCCTGATACAGGTAGATTGTGCTCGATGCCAGATCCTCCATGGTCACCGCCCTCTCCCGAAACACCTCGACGACCGCTGATAAAGGCGGGCCATTGTCGGTGCATATATTCAGCCGCTGATACTGTGTGGACAGAATTGCCACCAGCTGATCAGCGGGATGGTTCATGATGTACTGCTGATTGATCCAGGCCAGTTTTTCCCTGTCAAAGCGGGCTGCCGACAGATTCACATCACTAAGATCAAATAATCGAACCAGTTCCTCGACAGAGAAAAGCTCCTGATCGCCATGTGACCAGCCCAGCCGGGCGAGGTAATTCAGCATGGCCTCGGGCAGATAGCCCTGCTCGCGGTACTCAAGCACATTGACTGCGCCGTGGCGTTTGGACAGACGACTGCCATCATCACCGAGAATCATCGGTAAATGAGCGTAGACCGGCTGGCCGAAACCCAGTGCTTCGATCATGTTGATCTGCCGGGGCGTATTGTTCAGGTGATCATCACCGCGGATCACATGGGTGATTTGCATATCCTCATCGTCGATGATGACTGCAAAATGATAGGTTGGCGATCCATCAGACCGAATAATGACCAGATCATCCAGCAACCCATTGTCGAATTCCACGCGGCCGTGAATCATGTCCTCTACCACTACGTTGCCGCCGGGTGGTGTTTTGAAGCGGATCACCGAGCTGCCATCGACCGGCTCTTTTTCCGCGTCCCGGCAGCGCCCGTCGTACCTCGGGTTCTCGCCCCGCTCTGACTGCCCTGCCCGCATTTTCTCGAGATCGGCCGGACTGCAGGTACAGTGATAGGCTAATCCTGATGCCAGCAACTGATCGGACACCTGTCGATAGCGTTCCTGATGCTGCGACTGATAAACAGGCGGCTCATCACTGTCCAGCCCCAGCCAGGATAATCCATCCAGAATCACCTCAACAGATTCCTGAGTCGATCGGATCCGGTCCGTGTCTTCTATTCTGAGCAGGAACTGGCCACCATGGCGCCTGGCATATAACCAGCAATACAGTGCAGTCCGCACACCGCCGATATGAAGAAAGCCGGTGGGGCTTGGAGCGAATCGGGTTCGAATGGTCATAGCATGCTCAACAGATATCAATAAGCGTAGAATTATAGTCGCCCATTCACCAGATTACTTGTGCCAGGAAAAGTACCTGGCAATTTCCCATCACCCGCTACTTGTGCTCATGCACCGGCTGGTTGGCACTGACACCAAACCTTGTCACACT
Source organism: Gammaproteobacteria bacterium (assembly GCA_024277915.1). Taxonomy (GTDB): domain Bacteria; phylum Pseudomonadota; class Gammaproteobacteria; order Steroidobacterales; genus JAJRUG01. The sequence continues at coordinate 15,524 of JAJRUG010000024.1, read as the reverse complement.
CTCAAGCCATGGCTCGGGAATTTTATGAAAATGTCGATTTGACACTGCTGCAACCCTTGTTTCCGGCAAGCGCTCAGTGTGTATTCTCCTCAAATCCGCCGGAGACCTTCAACCTGCACCCCGCTGAAAAAAGCACCACGGCTCGCATGTCACCGCTGCGATTCCGGGATTTTGGTCATGGCAGAGCCTGTGCAAGGCTGGCGCTGGAGCAGCTTGAGCTCATCGACTGCCCGGTACCAGTCGGAAAGCAACGGGAACCTCTCTGGCCTGACAATATCGCAGGCAGCCTGTCACATACAGAGCATTTCGCTGCCGCTGTGGTAGCCAGAAAGTCCGAGATATCAGCTCTTGGCATTGATCTGGAGCCAGCGGAAGACCTGCCTGAAAACATTCTGACCAGGGTATGCCGGGTCGAAGAAATCGAAAGACTCCACCCTGCCGGGGATCGCTATCGACAGGCCAAACTGATATTCAGCGCCAAGGAGAGCCTCTACAAGACCCTGTGGCCTATCCTGAAATTGTTTATCGGGTTCCACGACATGGAGATCACCCTGCGCGAACAGGACTGTTCATGGTCTGCAACCAGCCATACCGATCAATACCCAACGGATCTGGTCGCTCGCTTGCAGGGGCGCTATTTACTGACTGATGATTTGATCATCAGCAGCTCGTTTATTCTCGTTGACGGCAGTACCACTGGATAAACGCCTAAGTATAGGCATTTCTGGGACTTAGCTCACACCCGCATGCCTCGCAGGACAGCATAAATCTGGTTAAACTAGCGGGGTGCGTGCGTACTGTTACCGATTCACCCGGAGGGTGCCTTCAGACAGGCTCCGGCGTGTTCGTCGGAGCAGGCTTCATGAACACACCGAATAATCTTCATCATCACCAGATGGTGCTGGCTGTAATTTACCGGAGTATGTCGATGCTTAACATAATGACCAGAAAATACCTCGCCGGGTGCGTCCTGGCGCTGATTTTCATGGCGCTGGTGCCCTCAGCAGGCGCTCAGGACTCCGCCTTGCACGATGCATACACAGTCCACCCGGGAGACATCCTGATGGTATCGGTGTGGAAAGAAGAGGATCTCGTCCAGGAAGTGCTGATACTGCCGGATGGAACCTTCTCCTTCCCTCTCGCCGGAATGATCATGGCACAGGGCAAGAGTCTGGAGGAAATCCGCACCGAACTGACCGCGCGATTATCGGAGTACATTCCGGAACTGGTGGTCACGGTTTCTGTTCGTCAAATCGGCGGCAACAAGATTTATGTCATCGGTCAGGTTACCCGGCCCGGTGAATTTAACGTCAACCCCAATGTCGACGTCATGCAGGCATTGAGTATGGCCGGCGGCACCACAATATTTGCAGAAACTGATGAGATCCGAATACTTCGTCGCATTGAAGGCAAACCGATTTCGATCCGGTTCCGATACAACCGGGTCAAGAAAGGCAAGGATCTGGAACAGAATATCATGCTTAAGGCGGGTGATGTGGTCGTTGTGCCCTGACGCAGTACATTCTGCTGTTAAAGAAATACCATGGAGCACGTTTCACGATTCAGCCGGCACCGATACAGCGGTCTGTTGACGGCATCTATTGTGCTCCTGTCTGCAGGACTGGCTTCTGAAGCTCATACTGCCTCCTGGAATGTAAAGTCAGAAGTTGGTGTTGGCGCACGCTATGAATCGAACCCCAGGATGCAGCGGCAAGACAAGCGTGATGCGCTTGGAACTGTGGTCAACGCCGGGGTCGATATCGTTGCTGCGACGGCACAAACGACTTTTATTCTCAACCCAAGAGTTCGACTGAATTTCTATCCGGATAAAATAGACTCGGATCTGGAAAATAACGATCAATACATCGATTTTTCCATCCAGCATCAAACTGCGAAATCAGTCTACAGTTTAACCGCCAACTATAGTGATGTAGGCATTCGTACCAGCGAATTGGGTGGTGAAGACGATACCGGACAGCCACCACCGGGAGATGATTCAGGAAGTCTTGCGTTCATTGATCAAACCAAGGAATACTGGTCTATCTCTCCTTTCTGGAGCTACCAGTTATCGCCCCGCAATCAAATTCAGACCTTCGCAACCTACAGCGATATCACATTCAAGACGGAAGGCCAGGGAGTCTCTAACCTGTTTGACTACAAAACCACCAGCGCCGGTCTGACCCTGCAACATATGCTGGATGAGGGAAATACCGTATCGGTAGAGCTTACCGGCTCAAAGTTCACCTCCGAGACGCCTGCAACACGGCTGGAAAACAACACTGATTCCCTGGGAGCTAACCTGATATACACACACGTGTTTTCACCCAACCTGGATGTTACCGCCAAAGTTGGCGCACAAAACAGCAAGTTTGACGTATCAGGTTTTTTCCCGGATCTCGAAACAGGAAACCCCTTTACTGACCAGAACCCGTTCTTCCCTACCCCGGCATTTATGTGCACAGACCCACCTGACCAGAACTTTCTTCCGTTTAACTTCGTACCCTGTACACGATCTGACAGTGATACCAATATGTTATTCGAATTGAGTGCAAGAAAGCGTTCGCAGCGGACTGACGTTGATATTTCTCTGAGCCAGAGTATTTCGCCAAATTCCAACGGTTCAACTGTGGTAAGGGATAGCCTGTGGCTCTTCCTGAGGCACAGGCTATCCGACCGGTTTACCGGGATCATCGGAGTTAACGCCTACCGGCAAACCGATGTTGGGGAGCTCACTGACAGAAGACGAAACTTTGCGCGTGCCAGTGTTTCATTACGATGGAGGTGGAGCCGGCATTGGCTCCTGAGTGGCCGCTACGCATTCATCATTGATAATCAAAAGGAGAATATTTTTTTCCGGGGCATCAATGGTTCCGCAGAAAATAATCTTGTTTACATCGGAATCGAGTATCGCGGGCTCGATCATCAATAAAGCGACCAGGGGCGCAGTTAACTAATATGAAAATTTCAATTTTTGGCCTCGGCTATGTTGGTGCTGTATCAGCAGCCTGTCTTGCCGATGAAGGCCACACTGTAATCGGTGTCGACCCCAACCCGACCAAGGTCGATATGATCAATGCCGGGCAGACACCTATTATCGAAAAGGATGTCGGTGAACTTGTTGAGCAAACTGTCGCGGACGGGCGCCTCCGTGCAGTCGCTGATGCCGCCGCCGCCATTGACGACTCTGACCTCTCGTTGATTTGCGTCGGCACACCCTCCGCAGCAAATGGCAGCCTTGACCTGCGCTATGTCAAAGGCGTCTGCGAGGAGATCGGCGCAGCTCTACGAACAAAGAATACGCGGCACACCGTGGTTATTCGAAGCACCATACTACCGGGTACCATGCGCTCGATCGTCATCCCTGCGCTTGAATCTGCATCTGGTCTCACTGCAGGAAAAGACTTTGGCCTGTGCAATAACCCGGAATTTCTCCGAGAGGGAACGGCTGTCCACGATTATCATAACCCGCCAAAAACTGTGGTGGGCGCACTCAATTCTGAAAGCGCTGCGCCACTGAAGTCTCTCTACGAAGGTTTGCCGGGCCCGATGATTGTTACTGATATTGAAACTGCCGAGATGGTCAAGTATGTTGATAACGTCTGGCACGCGCTCAAGGTCACATTCGCCAACGAGATCGGTGCCATCTGCAAGCAACTGGCGGTTGATAGCCATCCCGTCATGGATATTTTCTGCCAGGACAAGAAGCTCAATATTTCCCCCTATTACCTCAAACCCGGGTTCGCCTTTGGCGGCTCTTGCCTACCCAAGGACGTCCGGGCTTTGACCTATCAGGCAGGACGCCTTGATCTCAATCTGCCGGTTCTGGACTCCATCATGGAAAGTAACCGGGTGCAGGTAGAACGAGCACTTGACCTGGTCACTTCACACGGAAAAAAACGAATAGGGATTCTTGGATTCAGCTTCAAGGCCGGAACTGATGATCTGCGGGAAAGCCCTATCGTCGAGATTGCCGAGCGGCTGATCGGTAAGGGCTACGACCTCAGGCTTTTCGACAAAAATGTCAATCTCGCCCGGCTTGTGGGTGCCAACAAAGACTATATTCTCAAGCATATTCCGCACATCGCCGGCCTGATGGTCGATTCGGCAGATGAACTTATGCAGCATGCAGAGCTTGTGATTGTCGGCAATAACGCCAGTGAGTTTGCGGATATCATCGCCGGCAGAACGCCGGGGCATCATGTGATAGACCTGGTTCGAATTGGTGACCTTACCAGCGACACCGATGGGTACGAAGGGGTTGCCTGGTAACCCATCTGCTGCCAATCAGCAGGGGATGGTCTCCCGTATCCCCCGGTAGCTGGTGGGCGCGACAGGGATCGAACCTGTGACCTCCGCAATGTGACTGCGGCGCTCTCCCGGCTGAGCTACGCGCCCTCTACTGCGCGCCATCATACACCGATCACACGCCTGCCGTTAACCATCTGAATACACACTGTCGCACGAAACATCCTGTAAAAAATATATGACATAATTATCGATCTGGCACAGCGATTTAGCAAATCGGATGTATTAGAATAACGGCTTAAGGCGCTATACCGCGGGATGCGGCAAAAGCAGCTCCTTCCAGCAACCAACTATTCAGGATAGTCAGCCCCAGATAAGCGATATGTATAAACAACACTTCGGACTGTCGTGCAGGCCCTTTGACCTCGCACCGGATCCTCATTTTCTGTATCTGACCAAGCAGCATTCCCGGGCTGTGGCAAACATGACTTTCGCGCTGACCAATCGCGACAATTTTGTCATCATTACCGGTGAGATTGGAATCGGGAAAACCACTGTAATCAATACGGTGGTTGAAAACCTTGGGCCTGAGTTTGTCATTGCCAAGCTGTCCCATACAACGCTGTCAGACATCGAACTGCTGCAGTCATTACTGTCTGCTTTCGGGATACCCATTTACAAGAACAAGAAAGTTCTGCTGCTCGATACCCTTCGCGCCTATTTTCTCGAGCAGCATAAAAAAGGGAAATTTGTTGTCATCATTGTAGATGAGGCACAAAACCTGAACATGGAAGCGCTCGAAGAGCTTCGTCTTCTATCTTGCATTGACAGCAGTGACCGAAAAATTCTGTCAATAGTTCTCGCCGGCCAGCCTGCTCTCGACGACCTTCTTGATTCCCCAAAACTGGCGCAGCTAAGACAGCGTGCCCGGCTTCGACAAAAGCTGGATGCCTTGTCTGAAACAGAAACACTGGATTACGTCCATCACCGACTTCAGGTAGCAGGTGGCGATTCCACAGACATATTCGAGCCCGATGTTCTCAAGGAAGTGCATCGCCTGACTTTCGGCATTCCCCGGCTCATCAATACCCTGTGCGATACTGCACTGACATCATGCTTTGTTGACAATCAGTCTGAAGTGACACTCGATGTCATTGACTCGGTAATACAGGAGCTCAAATGGCAATGGCTTGAGGAACATCGGGAGCAGGAAAATACAGCTGAAAGCCCCCGGACTGATGCAACTGACGGGATACTGCTAATGGTCTACCGGGCCGGGCAATTTGTGGAACAGACTCACGCCAAACATTTTCCGTTCGTCATTGGCAGGAGTAATGCCAATGATCTGGCAATCATTGATAAAGAAGTCAGCAGGCGCCATGCTTTAATCGACTGCATCGGTGGCATTTATGTAATTGAGGACCTGAACAGCAAGAACGGGATGCTGATCAACCGCAAGCTGCGCTCTCGAACCTTGCTGCGATCCGGAGATACCATTACCCTCGGGCAGGTTGATATCGTTTTCCACCAGCAGAATCTTGCATCCGATGATGCCGACCCGAACTTCGATCCACAAGCCACAGTAGCATCCGGGATGCCGATGGATCACGACGAAGACAGCACGGAAGATGACACTGGCCAGCACCAGGCGAATATAACCAAGATTTCCGGATAGGAATTCACAGTAGTGGTAGGCGCGGAGAGGACTCGAACCTTCGACCTCTGCCGTGTTACAGCAGCGCTCTGCCCCTGAGCTACGCGCCTTCTTTCAATTCCTGACTGGCATTATCCTGCTTTTTTCTCGAGAAAAGCTGCAGTTGAGCATCTGTACTGCTCGACAGCACTAAGCCATCGGCATCACATGCACCGGCCATACTGATCCCTCTGCCCCAGATGACTACTTCGATGGTTTGCAGCAGAACAAACAAATCAAACATCACATTCGTGTTCTTTATATAATAGAGATCGTATTTAAACTTCTCGCGCGAATCTGCCACCGATGCCCCGTACGGATAATTCAACTGTGCCCAACCCGATAAACCAGGACGGACACAATGCCGATACTCATACATTGGAATAGCATCTTTCAGCTTGTCAACAAACTCGGGACGTTCCGGCCGCGGGCCTACAATGCTCATGTCTCCACGAACCACATTCCACAACTGGGGCAATTCATCCAACCGGAATCGGCGCATCACCTTTCCGACCTGAGTGATGCGGTCATCATTTTCTCTCGACCACACAGCCCCGGATTCACTTTCTGCATGAATGCACATGCTTCTGAACTTGAAAAGATCAAAGTGCTTTCCGCCCCGGCCAACTCTCTTTTGCCGGTAAAAGACCGGAGCTCCGAACCCGTCTTCAATCCACATCGACAGTGCAACCAGTACCGCCAACGGTGTAGTCAGCAACATGAGCATTGAACCCATGGTGATATCCAGGAATCGCTTGACAGAACGAAACGTGCCATCAGTATTACAGCTATCGGCGAACACCAGCCACCCCGGATACAGGACATCCAGGTCAATTTTTCCCGTTTCAGTCTCCAGGAATTCTATGATATCGACAACGGGTACCCCACGAAATTTCTGTTTTAGCAAGCGTGCAGCAGGGAAGGCTCCGCGCCGGTTATCAAGCGCTACGACTATTTCATCAACATCCAGTGTGTCAATGTCTGTTGTCAGGGGTAACAGATTTTCCAGGCCCCTTGCCAGCGCTTCATCCCGATCACTCTCGTTCACCAGCATGTAACCGACAATCTCAAACCTTCGTCTGTCGGCACGTCGCCTCAAGACACTGATGTAGCTGGCCACTTCTCCGGCTCCAAAAACCAGTATTCTTCTTTTTAGCGGGTTGAAATCGAAAACACGCAGAAGCAACACACGGGTCACTGACAGTGTCACGCAAGCAAGAACCATTGCGATCATCAATACCCCCCGACCTGTATCCAGGTCGGGAAAGGCGTAGAAAAACAGAATATCACCAAACCCGCCTATCCCTACGGCAACGATTACGCGTGCAATGGCCTCCCATAGCCTGGGTCTTTGTCTGCCCCTGTACAAGCCAGTGGCAACCAACCCCATCATGACAAAAACAGAAAATGCCAGGGCACGCGGAAGAACAGGATCCAGGCTATCGACTGCGGCCTGAATCTCCATACCGAATCTCAGCCAGGCGGCCAGGAAAAACGAACCGAAAATCACAGCAGCGTCTGCTATAACCAACAGAACAACTGGATTCCACCGTCGGGAAATGCCGGAACTGGTTCGAATCAACAGGGATCTCCGTATCTAGTTATTGCTATCAGATATCACAACCGTATTCATGGCATGTTCTAAGCTCGGAAAACATCCAGAACTGCTGATTATAGGCTCCGCTATGGCAGTTTACCATCGGGTCTGCAGGCCGCTTATGATAGTCTTGGAAGACAAGCAGACTAACCAATTCCAGAGTGCCATACTGTGTCACAGGTCACAGTCCTGATTAACATAAAACACGCTGGGAAAGTACCTGCTCCCGGCGCGGATAACCCGGGCTACGCGTTGTTACCTGACATGCATTGCTCGACCAGCGCATCGACCCGCTTCATTGACTCTGCCCAGCTGTGATTCGACAGCACCCGCTCACGACCCCGCTTGGCGAACTCATTTCGACGATCCGGATCCTGCAGTAGCTGCTCTATGGTATCAACGTATTCCTGCGTATTGCGGGCTACCAGAATATGTTGCCCGGGTACCGCATCTACACCCTTGCTGGCTTGTTCACTGGCAACTACAGGGATCCCCATCGCCAGCGCTTCCAGAATCTTGTTCTGCGTCCCACGAGCGATATCCAATGGTGCGACACTGACTGCAGCTTTTCGTACATGAGTACGCACATCAGGCACTGTTCCGGTGACTGTTATGCCTGGCAACTGGTCAAGTTTCCGGATAAACGCCGGGGGCTGCGCCCCGACAATCACAAAACGGGTATTTGGTCGCTTTTTCTGAATCAGCGGAAGAATCTCGTGACTGAAATAAATTACAGCACGCTGGTTCGGAAAATAGTCAAACCGACCGGCAAAACAAATCAATTCCGGATCATAGGGCTCTGTAGCCGGGGAAAAAAACTCTGTATCAACACCATTTGGAAACCACTCGGTTTCCTGAGCAGTCCCTAACTCCTGCAAAGTTTCCAACTCAGCACGGGTGGTGCAGCTACACAGGTCAAATGCAGCGGCCATACGCGCCTCAACACGCCTCAACTTGACCGCCTCAAGCCAGTACCCGAGTGAAAGAGGAAATCTGCGGTTTTGTGCATACAGCATCCACTTCTCTGAATCCATATCACCGAAATCCAGAATTTTCGGAATGCCCCGCCATGACTCAACGTATTGCGCTGCAGATGAGCAATGCACAAAAATAAGATCGTAACTCCCGGTCTCAAGTTCCGCATCAATTCTGCGCTTGAGCGCCGATGAATAGAAATATCCCATTGATGACGGCTGGCTGGTCGCAATCTGCATGACCATACGCAAGCTGGTTCCGATGGAGCCAACCGGCTCGGCAATATACCGATCGCAGTGTTCCAGAATGCCTCTGCCCTGTTCCATCTCATCATCGGAACGAACCAGTGATGCAACTGTTACCGATGCAGACTGGCTCAGGTGCCGGATAATATTGAATGGTCTGATCTTTCCTCCCCGGGCGGGTGGATAAGGGAATCGATGGCATACAAACAGGATTTTCATTGAGCCGATTCCCATTCTGTCTGCTCGACCAGTTCAGTACCGATATCATCCACTGATTGCCCGTCGAGGTAGATTTTGCACCAGATTTCCAAGTTCATCAGGCATTGCAAATGATCACTGAAATCCTCTTTGCCCGCCTGATGCATCATTACCGTTCTGGAAACTACTTCCGGATCAAACAGCCCGCGGCGTTCGATCGTTTCTTTACCCAGCAACACATGAACCAGTGGTTGCAATTCCTTTTTTAACCACGCACCCATCGGTGCCCCGAACCCGCGTTTCTTTCGATCCAGTATGGTACCCGGCAACACGCCCTGCAAAGCATCCTTGAGGACATGTTTCAATCTGCGCCCTCGAATCTTGTGTGAGGATGGAATGCGAAGCGCCAGATCAAGCAGTTCGTTACCGAGCAAAGGTACGCGGCACTCAATGGAGGCTGCCATTGTCATCCTGTCGGTCAGCATCAGAATGTCATCCGGCAGCTGAGTGTTAACATCGACCTGCATCAAGCCATTAACCCAGTCGGTTGTATTGAGCCGGCCGAAGGCATCATCGAGATTGGTGGGCTGAAACCCTGAGGGCAGCCTTAACAGCTCGCGACGCTGTCCAGCATCAAAAAGTTGCAAATATGATGCATACTGCTGCTGCGGTGGCAAATCGGAGCTCAGCACAAATTGCCGTGCATAGCGAAGTAAATTGCTGATGGGGCCATGCCGGTCACTCGGCAGCAAGCTTGCGCCGGGGATCATCACCCGGTGACGAAACCAGCCAGGCAATTTTCCAAACAGACTGGAATAATAAGAGCCAAGATACCGTCGGTAACCACCGAACAGTTCATCTCCACCTGCGCCAGACAATATTACAGTGACATCCTCACGGGCGAATTCGGCCACCAGAAATGTGGTCATCAATGCTGAATCTGCTACGGGCTCATCCATGTGCCAGATCAGCTTTGGCAACAGGCGCGCTACATCGGGCCTGACAACGATTTCCCGGTGATCGGTTGCAAATAACTCCGATACCTGTCGGGCGTAGGGTAATTCGTTGTAATAACTCCCTGCAGGACCGGTATCAAACCCGATTGAATAGGTTTTGACCGGCCTGGAGCTGTTCGCCGCCATCATTGCGACTACCGCGCTGGAGTCTATACCCCCGCTTAGAAACGCCCCAAGCGGAACATCTGAAACCATTTGCGCCACCACTGATCGCTCAAGCTCCTGTCGCAGCAGGAACTGACACTCCGAGATATCGTGAAGCATCGCGGAATCATCAACCTGATAGTGCCAATACTCATGGTCGGAGACCTGGCCTCTCTCGCAAATCAGCAGGTGCCCGGGCAATAGTTTCCTGATACCGCGAAACAAACTGTGGCCCCCCCCCACATAACCAAGTAGCAGAAGTTCCTCAAGACCCTCCTGGTTCAGCTCTGCGGCAACCTCATTCGTAGCAAGAATCGATTTTGCCTCGGAGGCAAAGATCAACCGGTCTCCATTCACGGAATAATACAATGGCTTGATGCCGATTCTATCGCGCCCCAGTACCAGCCTTTGATGCCTCTCATCCCAGATGGCAAACGCAAACATGCCATCCAGCCGATCAACAAAATCAGGTCCGTACTCCATGTACAGGTGCACTATGACTTCGCTGTCACTATCAGTAGAAAAATGATACCCAAGCTTTAGCAGGTCAGCGCGCAGTTCCCTGAAATTGTAGATCTCGCCATTGCAGACTACTTTTACTGAATTATCGTTACTTGATAACGGCTGATGGCCTCCGGCTACATCAATAATGGAAAGGCGCCGCATGCCCAGTACTATGTGCTCTGAACAAAATACTCCCGAATCGTCCGGCCCCCGATGAACCGTCACGTCCCCCATCCTGGACAGACACTCCGGGTCCGGCCGATAAGCCGGACGCCGCGACACGATTCCATGAATTCCGCACATTTCTGCTACCCGGCTCCCGGTGATTGGTGAATTTCAGGCTACCGCAGTTTCAGGTGCGTTCAATACTTGCCGGTAGAATGACTCAAAAATGAGCAATGCCCAAAGTATCGAACTAAAATCGCTAACCCCTGATTGGTGCCGGGCTATGAGTTGCGCAACATAGTCCATCTGAAACAAACCTGTTTCAGGTAAAGAGCCTTTTAGCAACCGCTCTTGTACGTGATCACGAAGATCGGTACGAAACCAATTGCTGATAGGAACAGCAAAACCCATTTTCTTCCGGTAAAGGATGTCACCCGGAACGTCCTGCGCCAACGCCTGTTTTAGCACATGCTTGCCATCCCTGTTTTTCATTTTCAGGCCCCGTGGCAATGTCGCCGCCCACTCAATCAGCTTGTGATCGAGCAGCGGTACACGAACCTCCAGAGAATTCGCCATACTCGCACGATCAACCTTGGTCAGAATGTCACCGACCAGATAGGTCTTGAAATCCAGATATTGCACAACTGCCAGTGGATCTGCTCCCTCAACAGCCTTCGCATGACCGACAAACAACTGATGGGCCTCATACCCTTGCAGATCGGCCCGCATTTTCGGGGAAAACAGGCTTTTCCGCATCTCATCGGTAGATTGCGAGACACTGTGAAAATAGGCTTCGATATCATCCCTGGCAATAGCCTGAAAGGTTGTCTTGGCGCGGAACACCTGCGGCGCCCAGTCTGCCTTTGGATAGAATCTTCCCAGCAAGGAAAATACCGGCCGCCTGACCATATCAGGCAACAGCCGGCGGAAAGGTTCCTCCAGCATATGCCACCAGTATCTTCGATACCCGGCAAAAACCTCATCTCCTCCATCTCCGGAGAGGGCAACCTTGACGTGTTTTCGTGCCAGTTCACAAACTTTGTAAGTAGGCAATGCCGAACTATCGGCAAACGGCTCATCATAGATCAACGCAAGCTTGTCCAGTAAGCTGAAATCATCAGGATCAACTTGCTCGACGAAATGATTGGTAGACAAGCGCTGCGCCATGTTTTCCGCATAGGCCGATTCATTGAATTTCGGGTCACCAAATGAAATCGAGCAGGTGTTGACCGGCTGTGAAGATGCCTTTGCCATCATCGCCACTACGCCACTGGAATCGACACCACCTGAAAGAAAAGCGCCCACCGGCACATCCGCAACCATACGCATCTTCACCACATCTTTGAGCGTCCCGTACAGCTGATCGACAGCATCCTGCTCGGCAATCGCAACGGGAGAAGAAAAATCGACATCCCAGTATTGAACCGGCTTCGGAATACCCTGTCCGCGCTCAATCACAAGGTAGTGGCCACTCGAAAGCTTGCTGACAGATTCAAGAATCGACCTTGGTTCCGGAACATAGCCCAAAGCGAAATATTCCTCTATTGCACCGGGGTCAAGGCGCCGCTCAAGGCCAGGATGCTTCAATAGCGCCTTCATCTCCGATGAAAATATCAGTTGGCCATCGGGTAAAGCCGAGTAGTACAGTGGTTTGATTCCCAGCCTGTCACGCACCAGAAAAAGCGTCTGCCGGTTTCTGTCCCAGATGGCAAATGCAAACATGCCGCGAAATTCCTGAACGCAGTCCGCGCCCCACTCCTCCCAGGCATGCACCACTACTTCTGTGTCTGTTTGCGTCTGGAATACGTGCCCGAAACTTTCAAGCCGTTTGCGAAGACTGTGAAAATTATAAATCTCACCGTTATAAACAACGACGACTGATCGATCTTCATTGTAGAGAGGCTGTTTGCCTGTTGCCAGATCGATAATCGACAGTCGCTTGTGGCCAAGACCAACACCAGGCTCCAGATGAAGCCCGCTGTCATCCGGACCCCTGTGATGCTGTACTTCGTTCATCGCCCGCAGCACCGGCTCGCTGATGTCACGCTGCTCCCTGACATCGAAGATTCCGACTATTCCGCACATGATTTGCTAGCGCCTGCCTGCCATCTTTTACTCACAATATGTCTGCATAGACATTAGCCATTGCATCCCACCGAAAGTCTTTTGCCAGACGTGCCAGCTTGCCCTCGAAACGATCAAGATTCACGTAGTGCCGGAATCTGGTGCGGAAATCCAGGTCAGCCACTCGTGGCTGTGACGGATCTATTTCCCAGGGATGAAAATAGAATACCGCAGGTTTCCTGTTTACCGTGTTTACCCTGGTAAGGCAGTATTTGCTGAACCGGTAGGGAAGCAGCCGGAAATAACCGCCGCCTCCACAGGGAATCCGCCACCCTGAAAATTCCACGGTCGTTACAGGAATTTCAACCAGTCCGGTTTCTCCGTACCTGAAAGCGAATCTCGGCGCCTCCCTCATGCCATAGTGGTCATGGCGAATGGGATAAATACTGGAACTGTATCGATGACCCGTTTCTGCGAGTATATCGAGCGCCCAAAGATTGTCGGCATTGATTGAATAGCTTGCTGCCCGATATCCCGAAACAGCCGTACCGCTGATATCCTCCAGTAACGCCTTGGTCTTGCTGATGTCTTCGTGAAACTCATCCCGGGTCTGGTCGTAGACGTGTACATGACTGTATCCATGGCTTGCGATCTCATGACCCTGTGCTACAACCCTGCGCACCAGATCTGGAAATCGCGAAGCAGCCCACCCAAGCCAGAAAAAGGTAGCCGTGGCGCCTGCATTTTCAAACATCTCCAAAATCCGGTGCATATTTCGTTCGATTCTGCACTCAATAGAATCCCATCGATTCCTGTCGATGTGATCCCTCATCGCCCATACCTGAAAATAGTCTTCCACATCCACCGACAATGCATTACACCCGGTGTAATCCTGATCTAACTCTGGAAACTGTACATTCTCTTTCATCGGTTAATGTATGAGATGCCCGTCAACGACACGAGGAAAAACGCTCGCGTTACATAAAAAAATAGTGCGCCGAAGCGACCAGATCAACTATCAGAATATCCTTTTGATCCGCAGATCGACCATAAACTGCTGGTACTCGCTGATGTTGCTGGTGGCACCAACACGGCTCAGGTAGCTGGTATAGATCGATACTGATGTCTTCAGCCCCAGCGTGTAATCTATACCTGCAGAAATACTGGCAAGATCAAACTCATCAGTCCTGTCCTGATCATTCACTGCTGAATCGAAGCGAACCACTTCTCTGCGCTGCCAATCTCCGCCGAAACTGACAATGGTCTTGGTGCCGAGCTCCCATCTGAAATCAAGTCTGGCACCATAGGATTCTTCATCCCCTGTGACCTGGGCCGGGTCACCGATCGATTCTTGCGTCGGAATATTTTCACGATTCTCCCAGAACAGATTGATATCTACCGTGCTACGGAATAGTCGCCACTGGGAACCCGCATCAGCACGCTTGAATATAAATCGAGTCGCACTGCCGGGACGGCCAAGCTCGGCATCAGGTGGCGTCGGAATCCCTTCTTCAGGAGCCGCCCTTTGCAGTATCAATAATTCAGTATTGGATGGATCCTCCCGATAGGAAACCCGGAATGTCCGGTCTGCCTGATCCCGGTTCCAGCTAAATCGGTATGTATTGCCGAAAAAGCGGCGTCCAAAAGCAGCAGTGAATACATTGTTATTAAATTGTGCATCCATGCCCACTTCCCAACGGTTCTCGGAAAGGCTTGCGTCTGCAAGATTAGTGTAGTCGCTGTCGGCACCACCCAGCACAGTAAGCCGAAAGTCGGAACCCAGCTGGTAGCCTACCAAAGCAGTGGCAGCCTGAATTTCAACATCGGATGATAAATCATAGAGTATCTGGTCATTGGTATATTTAAGCTCCCAGCTGAATGTTGACACAGTCTCGGAATCGCTACGCAAAGTAAACAAAGCTCTCCTCGTCTCAACATCCTGAAGTGCAGGGCCGGTGTTATTTACAGATACATCATCGTAATTGATTGCTCCGAACAGGTAATAGGCATCAATCTCGGCAAATCCGCCCATCCGCTGCTCCCATTCCGGTCCAACTGCCCAGGTAATTGCATCAGTTCGGTTGCCGGTAAGGTTGATATTGGAGCTTGTCAAGGGAAGATCCGGATTCACGTTGAACTGCCCGATACTCCATTCCCCTCGTAGACGGAGTGCGTCGCTGATCAAGTCATACAATGCCAGTGACTCAAGCTGGTTAAATACCTGGTTGCGCTCCGAGACATCGGAATAATACAAAGCCTCGAGCGCATAATCGATGCTCAAATCCAGCCTCTTGCCAACATGGGTCAACTCGAGGGCAGGTGACACGCGGGTGATCCATTCGTCTGCCGCCAGCTCATCGGTTGATAGCTCAACGTTGTCTGTATAAATCTCACCGCCCTCGATTGAGGCTTCCCAGTCAAGGGCAAACACCTGCCCAATACTTGTTATCCCTGTGAAGAACAGGAAAATTACATAGAAAAATCTCTTGCCTGGCATATTAATACGCCCCCACTGAATACGCTTAATATGGGTAATAATCTTTGTACCTTGAACTGTCAAATTTTGGCGCCTTGTTCAATATGAATCCGACCTCACACTCTGTGTGCTTCAGAATTTCAATCATATTGCCAATTTCTGCGGACTGAGAGCGGCCCGCCTCAACGACGATCATTGCATG
>JAJRUG010000023.1 GCA_024277915.1 Gammaproteobacteria bacterium | reverse complement strand
TTGAAGCCGTCCTGGCGCACGAGATCACGCATGTCAGCAATGGCGACATGGTGACCATGGGGCTGATCCAGGGCGTGGTGAATACCTTTGTGATCTTCCTGTCCCGCGTAATAGGCCATGTAGTGGACCGGGTGGTGTTCAAAACCCAGCGTGGTTATGGGCCGGCCTATTTCATTACCTCTATCGTTGCCCAGATTTTTCTGTCGATCCTGGCTTCGACGATCGTGATGTGGTTCTCGCGCCAGCGAGAATTCCGTGCTGATGCCGGTGGTGCGACGCTGGCCGGCCGGCAGAAAATGATTGGCGCACTGCAGGCGCTGCAACGCGCCCATGAGCCGCGCGATCTGCCCGGCGAATTTTCTGCCTTCTGCATCTCCGGCGGCATTGGCACCGGGATTAAAAAGTTATTCATGAGCCACCCGCCACTCGAGGAACGGATCGCCGCACTGCGAGAAGGCCGGTAGGTAAATTACCGGAAGGGCGCCATCGACATCTGGCGCGCTTATCGCGTGTCCCGGTTCGCCCCTGCTCCTCGCAGCTGCTTCAATGCCAGCCCCGGAACTTGTGTAACCAGATGATACTAATAATTATTTCCTGGCTTTGACGGGCCTGATCGGGCCTGTCACCTGGAGTATATGGCACATTCGGTACAGGCTATACTTGAAAGCAGTACAAAAGCGCATACGGTTTTGGCATGAGCAGTGCAGGCAGTTTCCACATGGCTGACGGCACTGAATATTTACACTAAGGTGAACCTATGAATCTTGCCCTGGTCGCTTCCCTGTTCGTCGCAATATCGGCAGCAGTATTTGTCTACCTCACGAACGGCAGACTCCGCAACACGCAGATCGCGCTGCAGCAAGAGCGCACACGCCTCCACAAACTCGAGGAAACCCTCAGGGAAAAAGAGCGTCACCTGCGCGCTATTATTCTGTCCGAGCCGGAATGTGTGAAACTGCACAAGGCCGATGGCACGGTTCTGGATATCAACCCTGCCGGGGCCGCCCTGATAGATGCAGCCACTGAGGAAGAACTCATCGGGACCTGTATATACGATTATATCGACCCGGAAGACCTCGATTCATACAAACTCCTGACCGAGCACGTCTTCGACGGCTCGTCGGAAACCCTTGAATTCAAAATACTCAGCCTGAAAGGGACAATCCGCTGGATGGAAACGCATGCGACACCCATGCGCAACAGTGACGGCGATATTATCGCTTTACTGGGCATCACCCGGGATATAACTGCGAAAAAACACGCTGAAGAAGCGGATATCCAGGTACGTAAACGTCAGGACCAACTCACCCGCGTGTGCCGGATTCTCAGTGCCGGAGAAATGGCCTCGGCGTTCGGGCACGAACTCAACCAGCCGCTTTGCGCCATAATGAATTACGCAGAGACTATCGAAGAAGTAACCAAGGCATCCCAGCCGGACCTGGACCTTCTGCGAAAATACGCGAGCAAGATGGCAAGAGAAACCGAGCGGGCAGGTGAAACTGTCCGTCGAATACGTGAATTTGTAAGTAAACGGGAACCACAAACAGCACCCCTGGATATCAATAAACTCATTTGTGAAGTGGTGGAGTTCCTGCGGCCTGAGGCCAAACGGCAACTTGCCTGTATCCAGTCCGATCTGCCCGACTCCCCCTGCTTTGTCCAGGCCGACTCCATCCAGGTTCAACAGGTTCTGATCAACCTTATAACCAACGGTCTTGATGCCATGAACGATAGCCCCGAAAAAGAAAGAATGCTGACAGTCAGCAGCGACTCGGCGGACCAGAAACTGATCAAGATCAATGTCAAGGACAACGGGTCCGGTTTTGATGGCGCCGACCCGCAAAAGATTTTTGACCCGTTTTACACGACCAAGGAAGGTGGTGTTGGCATCGGCCTATCAATCAGCCGGTCTATTGCCGAGTCCCATGGCGGCTACCTGAAATTCATCCCCAACCACGACAAGGGCATGAACGTTGTTTTCGCACTACCCAAACTCGCAATCGCACAAAATGCATAACGACTCTCCGGTTGTCTATATTGTTGATGATGACCCGTCGGTGCGCGAAGCGATTTGCACGGTTGTTGAGTCAGCAGGTTATGAACAGATAGCCTGCGACAGTGCAAAATCATTTTTAAGCAGCTTCTGTCCAAACAGGGTCGGCTGTCTGCTGCTGGACATCCGTATGCCGGATATCAACGGACTCGATCTGCAGGAATCCTTTGCCGGCTCAAAAATCAGGATCCCGACCATTATCATTTCAGGACATGGTGATATCCAGAGTGCCGTACGCGCCATGAAGGCCGGCGCTCTCGATTTTATCGAAAAGCCTTTTCGCCGAAAAACACTCCTGCAACACCTTCGCAAAGGCATTCAGCTTGATACTGCACGCAGGGCCAGGGAAGCAGAAACGCAGGATTTCTCCCGCCGCGTGGAACTGCTGACGACGAGAGAGCGCGAAATCCTCGACATCCTGGTAAAAGGCTATACCAATAAAGAAGTCGCGGCGATGCTGGGAATCAGCCACCGGACTGTAGAAGGACACAGAACAAATCTTTTGCTCAAACTGCAAATGGACTCCATTGTCGAGCTGGCACAGGAAATGACCACCTATAACGCCAACGGAGGGAATATATAGGCGCCGCTGTTGCGGCCCCTCCCACTTTGCGAAAGTAAAATTATTGCCCGCTCATCCTGGAGCCAATGGTATATTTTTTGCTCACGGTACCAGCATAAGCTGCCGGAGCAATACCCATGACTGAAACCGCCCGCCATCACTACCGCCCACAACTTACACACACTTCCATCAGTCCAACCCACGCCGTGCAAGCGGTCGACGCCAGGGGCGCGCAGATCAGCACACGCATTGTTGGCGAGTCGCCGTTGACACTCTATGTCGACAAACGTGAAATCGTTACACTGATGACACTTGGCTGCCACCCGGAACTGCTGACGCTCGGCTATTTGCGCAACCAGCAGTTTTTCTCCAGCCTGAGCGAAATCAGATCAGTACAGGTTGACTGGGAAACCCACTCAGTGAGCGTTACCACACACCGGCAGGATACTGACTGGGAGAGCAAACTGGCGAAGCGCACTCTCACGACGGGTTGCGGCCAGGGAACGATGTTCGGCAACCTCATGGACAAGCTGGACAGCATCAGCATCGACAGCATTGAATTAAGCCAGTCGTGTCTATACAAGCTGTTACACACCTTGAGCTACACCAACGAAGTCTACCGTGCGGCTGGCGGGGTTCACGGTTGCGCGCTGTGCCAGGGGACAGAAATCCTGACCTTTGTT
>JAJRUG010000022.1 GCA_024277915.1 Gammaproteobacteria bacterium | reverse complement strand
GTGACATTTGGGCGTACCCGATCCATTGATGGGCAGCCCGGATACTACAATATGGTGTTTCAATACCTCGATGCCGAGGTCGGACGAGAAGCGGGTCGCCTGGCTCTGGATTTATTGCATAGCCTGTTGCCCGAAAACTTGCAGCCCAGGGATACACCAAACAAAGACTGGAAATTCGCAGAACAACGAGACTCATTCATTCGCTATGCACAGCGAAGAGCATTCGGGCCAAGTACTGCGTCGCTGGTACAAGCTGCAGCGGAGCGGGATATCCCGTGGATTCGTCTGAACCGGCAAAGCCTGGTTCAGTTCGGTCACGGGCGTTACCAGCAACGCATTCAGGCGACTACTACCAGTCGGACCAGTAATATTGCTGTTGAGCTTGCATCGGACAAAGAAGAAACAAATGCAATTCTTCGGGATCTCGGATTGCCGGTGCCGAAACAGCGCCTGGTACGCAGCTCGTCGGATGCCAAGCGGGCAGCAGAGCGTATTGGCTACCCGGTAGTCATCAAACCTCTTTCCGGCAACCATGGGCGTGGCGTGTCAATCAATCTCAAGACACCTGAAGAAATTGAAACGGCATTCAAAAAAGCACGGGAACACGGCCGAAACGTCATCGTCGAGGGATTTCTCGAGGGTTACGATCATCGGCTTCTGGTTGTCAACAACAAGCTGGTGGCGGCGGCAAAAAGAATGCCGGGTCATATTGTCGGTGACGGCGAGCATACGGTCGAGGAGTTGGTAGACATCGTGAACGAGGACCCGCAGCGTGGTGTAGGCCACGAGAAGGTCCTGACCAGACTCGAGCTTGATGATCAGGCCGGGCGCCTGCTGAAAAGGCTAGGATATAATAAGGACACTGTCCCGAAAAAAGATGAAACAGTCTTTCTCAGGTCTACCGCCAACCTGTCGACCGGCGGCACAGCTGTTGATGTGACCGATACCATCCACCCGGATAACCGGGAAATGGCGGAACGCACCATCAAGGCAATCGGTCTTGATATTGGGGGTGTTGATTTTCTGACCAGGGATATTACGGAATCCTATCGCGAGGCCGGCGGTGGTATTTGTGAGGTGAATGCGGGGCCGGGATTTCGCATGCACGTAGCGCCGAGCGAAGGCATGCCGCGCGATGTTGCCGGGCCGGTAATCGATATGCTGTTCCCGGCCGGTGTGCCAAGCCGGATACCCATTGCTGCGGTAACCGGCACCAATGGGAAAACCACAACTTCCAGAATGCTCGCCCATATCCTGAAAATGTGCGGCAAGACCGTCGGCCTGACATCGACCGATGGTGTCTATATCGACGGACAGCTGAGTGTTCCGGGTGATATGACTGGCCCGGTCTCGGCAAGAATGATACTGCGGGATCCTTCGGTTGATGTAGCGGTAATGGAAACAGCGCGTGGTGGAATGTTGCGTGGCGGTCTCGGTTTTCAGTCCTGCAATGTAGCTGCCTGCCTTAACGTGACTGCTGACCACCTTGGCATGAAAGGTATCGATACACTGGAGCAGCTTGCTGAAATCAAACGGGTGCCGATCGAAATCGCGAAGGATGCTGCAGTACTCAATGCAGATGATTCCTGGTGCCTGCAAATGGCCGATTACACAGAAGCAAAAACACTCTGCTACATCACCATGAACCCCGGTCATCCGCTGGTGAAAAAACATATCCGCGCCGGCGGCATGGCATTCGTGCTCGAAGAAGGCATGAACGGACACATGATCACGATCTATGACAACGAAACACATACACCGCTGCTATGGACCCACCTGATTCCTGCAACTATTGAAGGTCGCGCCATGCATAACGTACAGAATGCAATGTTTGCGTCAGCACTTGCCTACAATATGGATATCAGTCTCGATGAGATCCGGCACGGTCTGCGCACCTTCGACTCTACCTTCTTCCAGGTGCCGGGTCGGATGAACATCTATGACGAGCATCCATTCAAGGTGATCCTGGACTATGCACATAATCCGGCAGCTGTTCGTGCAATGTGCGCCCTGGTCGACCGGTTTGAACCCGAGGGTCGTCGTATCGTTGTACTTGCTGCACCTGGCGATCGTCGCGACGAGGATATTCGCAAAATTGCTGAAATCGCAGCCGGGTATTTCGATCATTTCATCTGTCGTTGTGACGATAACCGCCGCGGACGCGGGCCGGATGAAGTCGCAGTGATGCTCAAGAACAGATTACTTGAGGCTGGAATCAGTGCGGATCAAATAGATGTCATAGCCGATGAGCAGGAGGCAACCAGCAAGGCTTTGCAAATGGCCGACTCTGGTGATTTGATATTGGTACTGGCCGATAGCATCAAACGAAGCTGGAAACAGATCATCTATTTCAACGCGGGAGCCCGTGCAGAGACAGGTAGCACCAAGACAACAAAAAAAATGGAACTGCCCGCAATGGAAGGTTTCAGTTTTGATGATGATATGGAAATCATCAGCGACGAGCGCGGGGTGCGGATCGCAAGAGAAGCAGGCGACTAAGGCTGGTTCCGATACAAATGGAATTTCTCGACGCAAGGCGGCTGCCCGGCCCCAATGTGCTGTGGAAAAAACCCGGCGCTGTGCTCGATATCTCCTGCACACCGGAAGAAGCAGATCGACTGGTTTCCTATTGTGAAGCACAGATTCGGCGCATGCTGGATGCGATCGGATGGAGCGAAGAATCTCTCTGCCACCGGCGTCTGGCTGGTGGCGTGAGTATCGCTTTCTCGGCGCCTATCGATGTTCTGTATGCCGCCTCGGCCATCAGTGAATGGGTTTGGGAATGCTGCAAGAGTGAATTCTTCGGTGAAGCCATGCCGGATTTTGATTCAACAGTCGCAGATATTTCTGCAGCCATTAGTGAAGAAGCCAACCCGCCGCTGCGGGTACTCGAACAAGCTGCCACCGAGCGGGACATCGCATTGCTATGGGATGATGATAATGTTTCCGTCGGATTGGGCGCTGGTTCCCGATGCTGGCCGTTTCGTAAACTTCCGGATCCGGAAAATCTGGACTGGCCCTCCTTTCACGATGTGCCGATTGGTATTGTTACCGGTACTAATGGTAAAACCACGACTGTTCGAATCGCGAAACATATTCTGCAATCAGCCGGAAAAAATGTCGGACTAAGCAGCACAGACTGGGTATCAGTCAATGATCGCATCATTGATCAGGATGATTGGTCCGGCCCCGGCGGCGCCCGCCTGATACTGCGACAACAAGATGTCGATGTCGCTATCCTCGAAACAGCCCGGGGAGGACTGCTGCG
Source organism: Gammaproteobacteria bacterium (assembly GCA_024277915.1). GTDB lineage: Bacteria > Pseudomonadota > Gammaproteobacteria > Steroidobacterales > JAJRUG01. Next base: position 18,337 of record JAJRUG010000022.1, on the reverse strand, counting down.
TCGCGGACTCGGTGTCAGCAAAGCCGAGGCCGCTCTGATTACCAATATCGCCGAAGATCACCTGGGGGATTTTGGCTCACAGAGCCTGCAGGAATTGCTGGCGATCAAATGGATAGTGGCTCATGCGGTGGAGGACTCCGGGTTCTTAATCCTGAATGCCGATGACAATTTACTGGTTGGCAAATCCAGTGAGTTTACGGGAAACACTATCTTGTTCGGCATGGATGAAAAAAATACGGTGATTGTGAATCATGTCACCAATGGCGGACTTGCATTTATTTATTCAGATGGCTGCCTTGTTCGGGAAGAAGGCAGCCATCGGGAGAGAATCTGTGCAGCAACAGACATTCCAATCACACTTAATGCGGCTGCCAGACACAATATCGCTAATTGCCTGGGTGCTGCGGCATTGGCGGGCTGTCTTGGGATGTCAGTTACGGAAATCCGCCATGGCCTGATAACCATGTCAGCAGATGCCAACCCCGGACGCAGTAATCTCCATTCCGTACAGGGCTTCAATGTGCTGGTCGATTTCGCCCATAATCCCGAAGCAATGCAGGCATTGTTTGCGATGGCCCATGCAATACCCGCAAAACGCAGGGCATTGTGTTTCGGTCAGGCGGGTGATCGCACAGATCAGCAAATCAGGGAGCTGTCGAGAAGTGCCTGGGCTATCGGAATAGAACTGGCCGTCATTTCCGAGCTCGAACAGTACGCCCGTGGTCGAGCACCCGGCGAAGTAGCAGGCATAATCAGGGAAGAGCTGATTAACGCCGGAGCCAGAGAAGATCAAATCTGGCATTTCAACACTGAAGAGAATGCATTCGATGCTGCACTCGATTGGGCAACCGAGGATGATCTGGTTGTCATACTGGATCTGGGTCGCAACTCGAACATTCTGGACAAGCTGGACGCACATAGTCGTCTCCCGGCATAGAAAAATAGTGCTCCAGGAGACTCCATTTCACTAATGTGACGTGTGTCTCACTTTTGCCTGCTTGAACCTGATGCCGGTAATATCAATTTGGGCACGAACATTGCATCATCTGCATTATGACAACTGATGCAACATATTTGCGTCAATTTATTGACGTGGGCATAGTAATCCGGCTGGCTGGCCTGTGATAGGCCGGTACCGTGGTGTCCTGGTTGTAGTGGGAGCGATTGGAATTGTTTCGATCGCCAGCCTGCTGCAATTGCTACGGGCACCCGATGGCTGGGTATATGACCAGGCTGTTCGTCTTGGTGGCTGGGATACTTCCAGCGTGCCTCAAGTACTGATTGTCGAATCTGATGCACAGGCGGAACTCACCAGCATCAAGGCATTGGCTGTTCTGAACTATTTACAACAACTCGGAGCCAGCCAAACCATTTTCCTTAATCTTCCATCAGGAATCAATGACGCTTTCTATCAACAAGCAAAAGAATACGGGAACGTCATCGTTGGCGACCCTGGAATAAAAGCAACTACCCAATCCCGCATACCATCTGCCGACCTGCCCCTGCCGGTCGGTGCGCTGGGTTTTCCGCCAGCTGAGTTTGGTATCCATCGCCGGGCGGCGGCAACGGTGATCGTCAATAAGCTGGAACAACCTACCGTAGCAATGCTGTCTGCACAGCATCACGGTAAACAACCTGCCCCGGGTGATTACCTGATCAATTTCAACTCAGGTCCTGACTGGATACCCAGAGTGTCACTGGATCGGGTATTGGCGAAGGGCCTGATCACTGAACTGGTTGCGGGCAGGACGGTAGTCATCGGCAAATCCCAAACGCTACCCGATGTCGGTCTCTACACGCCGATCAATGCAAGTCGGAACAGCATGTCCCTGCTTGAGTTTCAGGCCTACGCGATCGATACCCTGCTCCAGGACAAACAAATTCATACAACCCCATGGATACTAAACCTGCTGATGTTCGGGTTGATCGGACTGCTCAGCTTAATGGTTTACCAGTGGTTTAATCTGGATCGGAGCAGCTGGTTCACCTTACTGCTTGTGATCAGTTACCTGGGACTGGGCTGGTTACTGTTGCATGCACTCCTGGTATGGATTCCCGTGATAGAGATGATGATCGCCCAGGTCCTGACATTCTTTCTTTTTGTTCGTTTCAAGCTCGTAAAAGATGACCAGGAAATGCGGCACACTGTGCTGCGAAGAATGGCACGGCTGCAGGAATATGTATTGCCACCGGATTTCTATGATCTGGATGAGCACTGGGTCCGGGTAATCACTTTTCTGGATCAGACCCTGAATTTAAATCGCGTTATCCTGCTGGAAAGAGTCAAGGGTGATCATCGTGTCCGGGAGGTGCAGGCACTTCGCTGCTCGCTGCAGGACATCGATGAACGACGACGGGATTTCGAGCGCCCTCCGTATAGCGATGCGATAGCAGAGGGCGGCCCGATCATGCTGGAGCAGCGTCTGTTTTTCAGCACTCCTTCCGGAAACCCGCATAACCAGTACCTGGTTCCATTGCTTTTTGGTGGAGAGGTTCAGGGATTCTGGGCTTTTGATGTTGATAGCACCGTAGCGGACTCTGCCGACAGTTTTCTGGTTACTATTCGTAATTTTGCCGGACAAATCGCAGAACTGCTTTATCACCGGCATCGATGGATGGAGCAGCAGCACGCAAAGAAAAAAATATTCCAGCGTTTTTTCCGGCTGGATGTAGCCAGGGGAAGCAGCCAGGAAATTGGTGAGCTGCTGGAACTGCTCGACAACCGGCTTGTGGCCTTGCAATCGGTTTTCGACGGCCTGGCAACAGCCGCAATACACTATGATCTTTTTGGCCGGGTCATACAGCTGAACAGCAGCATGGAAGAATTCATGCGTCAACAAAATCTTCCCGGCTATGAGCTGACGGCACTGGATCTTCTGGTGGCAATAACCGGTATGCCATTGGATCATGCGCGCAGTTTATTGCGGCAAGTGGTTATAGACCGGCAGAGTTTTCTTATTCCGGTAGCAATAAACAAGGACGAGAGAGAAGACCATTCCGTACATGTAAAGCCCCTCGCTGCCCCGGAAGCAGAAAGAACATCCGGCAGATCAACCTCTCCCTTTGAGCTGGCAGGTATTCTTTTCGAATTGAGTGATGAAAGAGGTGTAAAAAAACGCATTGAAATTCGGGAGCAGCTGCTGGAGTGGATGAGTATTCGAATCCGTGATGAGCTAAACACCTTTGCAGATTCCATAGCCGCCAGACATTCCGACACAGTGAACCTCCTCGGAGCCGGAGTCATCAAGGTGCTGGCGACCATGGATCAGGTTCATACCGCACTGTCGGCCTCAGCGGTCAACGCTTCATCCTCCCTGAGCCTGGCAGATGCACATCCTTTACTGTTCTCCGCTATTAGCGAGATGGATGAAGCGATGAACGGCAAGAAGCTTGTGTGCAATCCGGAAGTTCCACGACTCATGAGCCTGATCGCTGTTCAGCCTGATCAACTCAGGCTTCTTTTCAGAGCAATCCTGGATGCCCTGATAACTGATGCTGTAACAGGTTCTGAACTGGAGATCCTGGTGACAGAGCACAAAGCCTCCCTGTATTTCACATTCAGCAATACCGGCTTCGGCATTCCGGACGAACAGCTTCAGGCACATCTTTGGCAGCCCGAGTATGGCGTGACTGAAGAATTCAAGGATTTACGAGAAGCCATTCAACCGGTTGCCGACTGGGGTGGCGATATCAGGATAAACAGTGATGTAGGCGCCGGCATGAAAATCAGTCTTCGCCTGACTGTTGCGAAATGAGTAATCTTGCTGCGAACAACATCCATACAGTCTGATTATTTTGAACGAATTTTTCCTCACAATCTTCCCGCAGGGAGCACTTTCCGGCTCGGTAATTACCACCGTATGGATTGGCGTCTTTGTGGTTGCCTTTTTCAATTTGCGCCTGGGTTGGGTTTTATCCGGGCTTGTAGTACCCGGCTATCTCGTTCCGCTGCTGATCGTAAAACCCTGGGCCGTCGCTGTCATCCTGGTAGAAAGCGCGGTCACATATTTCCTGGCATGGTTCTTCTCTGAATATCTCTCCAGGCGGCTGGGCCTGTGGGCAAGCCTGTTTGGACGAGATCGTTTTTTCGCCATCATATTGTTCAGTGTCGTTGTGCGCCTCGTATTCGACGGCTGGCTGCTACCGGGTCTCGGGCTATGGATGAACGAGGAGCTGAATCTGGTTTTCGATTACCGCAATAATCTGCACAGCTTTGGCCTGGTCATTATCGCCCTGATGGCAAATCTCTATTGGAAAACAGGCTTTCTCCGGGCCATGGTACCGATGTTTGTAACGGTCGGCGTCACATTCCTCATCGTCCGCTTTGGACTGATGGAATTTACCAATTTCACTATCAGTAATCTCAGCTACATGTATGAGGATATTGCCGCCTCTATACTGGCCAGCCCGAAAGCTTATCTGATATTGCTGACTGTCGCTTTCATCGCTTCACGGATGAATTTGTTATATGGATGGGACTTCAGCGGCATCCTGATCCCCTCACTGCTGGCCTTGCAGTGGTACCAGCCGGAAAAACTCTTTACCTCATTTGTAGAGGCATTTGTGATTCTTCTGGTTGCACATTGGCTGTTGCAGACGCGCCTGTTTCGCAACTCCAATATTGAAGGTGCCCGAAAGCTATTGCTGTTCTTCAACATAGGGTTTGCCTACAAGATTATTCTGGGCTATGTGCTGCTGTACTTCATGCCTGAGGTCAAGATCACTGATAGCTACGCATTCGGTTACCTGTTGTCGACGCTAATGGCTGTCAAAATGCATGACAAAAACATCGTGGCGCGATTTACCCGGGCAACTTTGCAAGTCTCATTTGTTGGCGTGGTAATCGCCAGCCTGATCGGTTTTTCGCTCACCCTGATTCCGCTTCACGAACTGCGGTCTGTGCCCCCTTTGCCAGACAACCAGTCAGCCAGCGAGAAAACTTCCGGCAAGCTGTTCACTGAACAGATACGCGATGACAAAGTACTCTTGTATAAAGCCCAGAAGGAAGGTCGAATACCACTCGCTTTGACCGGGGAACTGGAAGCGTTTTCCGAGGCGCTGGAAGCATTGGATAGTTACCTGATAACAGGTAATAACGAGCAGCGCCAGCTGGCAGCCGCACTGTTGGGCAAGGTCGGCTACCAGATAATGGAACTGGAAAACCGGTACCTGTATCTGCGGGAAACCGCTCCTGTCAGAGGTTGGGGCCTGTATGTGCTGGACATGCATTCAGATAATGGCCTTGTGGTAGAGGTACCGCTTCCCCTGGATGAGCGGGGTTCTTTTGAGGCCGGGGTAGCACTATTTTCTATTCTGGAAGGTCGTGCTCTTGCGATAGGAGGTGCAAAGCGGGACATCAATCCGGATGGCTCTGCGAACGTACTCTTGAACCGCCAGACGCTATTTCATGTTTTTCACCGAACTATCGCACAGCGTGATGCTGTTCAGGTCAGACGCTACAACAGTGAAATTGTACGGTCGATCACAGGTATTCGCCGTACTCCACAAGACATAGCACTGAAAGAACCGGAGACTTCGCTGTGGATTCACAAGAAGCTGCCCGCCGGCCTGGATCTGGTGGCCTTGAAAGACGTCGTCGAAACTGTTTCGATGGAATGGAGAAGCCTTCCGATTGCCAACCGCCAGCGTGAGTCTTCATATGACGGGTTTGCAGAGCTGATCCTGAATCAGAACAGTATCCGAAAACTCAGAGCACGCTCTACCACGGCAAATATCAGGCCGGAACAACAGGTATCAGAGCAGCGAATTGACGGCTTCCTTTCCGAGTGGATATTGAGCGGCAAGGGAGGCATCGCCAAACGGGGCAGTAATGCCTATATCACTCCGGGACTTGATGAACTACTGTATTTTGACGAAGAAATAATCACTCCTATGCTGACAGTGGCAAGACAGGAGCAGGCATCCGGTTCTTCAGCAGACCAGACAACAGAAGAACTTTCTGCAATACAGAATGCAGCACTCGCATTCAATTACCGGATATCCCGCTATCGACACAAGTTGACGGGACAGAACTACCTGATCCTGTTTGAGGCTGAAGATGCCGAACCGCGTCGCTACTGGGGAACCTATGTATTTCGTATGGGTCCGGCGAACGGATATCTCGTTCAGGTACCCCGCCCACTCTATGAAATCAACAGTTTCGAGTATGGCGTCTCCTTGTTTGAACGCTTGAAAGCCCAGGCGCTCATGGTGGCGGGGGCAGATCCTGGTGCAAATCTTGACGGCAGCGCCGACCTCGTTCGGACAGAGAACCTGCGCAGCCTGTTCAGTTCAATCAGCCAGGCAGTGTTGCGTGAGGCAGGAGATCATCCCATGCTGGTGATCCACAGCCGTGCACGTGGCTATCGACCGGATTTACCACAAAAGCAAGCCGATGCATTGCTGTCCATTGCAGGTGATGTCGGCGACTCGCCACTCTCCTCACCCCTGATTCAGCGACTGGTAACCGTATTGGCCGAAGATAGATTCAGCTATGAACTGGTTGATGGCAGTCGCTCAACCGCCGGATACGAAGTTGACAATATTACCCAGTCTCGATACCTGCCGGCAGCCTATAACAAATTATTCAGTGCAATATGGCTCTCACCGCAAGCGCGGACGGGCTACCGCCAACAGGATAGCGTACGACAGGAAGCTCTTCGGTTCAGCTCACTTGGAATCGAAACAACCGAGCATGATCTTGGCAGTTTTGTAGTCACCAAACGCAGTATCAGCCCGGCTGAACCGTTGCCCGGTGGTTTACGGGATGCGATTCAACGCTATCAGCGTACCTCGGATATCGTAACTCTTGCGCGCATTCGTGATCACTGGCCGGCCTACTATCTGGAGCGGGTCATTGACCGGGATTCCAGGCAAAGTTTTCTCGCATTGTCTGACCAGCTTGGCCGATTGCAACTGGTTGCGAACCTGAATCCCCGCGGACGAGAACAGATCATCAGCGTGAGTTCGGAAAAACCCGAATTGGCATCGATCCGCCGGTTCATAGAAACCCGCTCTGCATTGCTTGAGTTTGGTGGCTCGTGATGAGAACCCCGCAATGAGAACATTGGGTCGAATCATCCTGATCCTGCTGATCGTGTTGCCGCTGGCAATGCTGGCAAACCAGGTATGGAATTCCCTGCGCTGGAATGAACTGGCAGCGGTTCTGGGCATGCGGCTCGAAACCGCCGTACCCAGCACATCCTATCTTCCTGTAGATGATAACTGGCTGGAATTCACGCTAAGTGGCACAGGTCATGCATTGCGCATTCGCACCAACGGTGTCGTTGATGCACACGCCGACCAACCATTCGATATGGAGTGGTGGTACGCATTCGAGTACCGGCTGCTTGGCGCTGACGGCCAGCTATTGCGTCAGGGCGAATATCACCACCGCACCCGGTTGACGCGCTTCCGCAACCCGGATACCGGTCGTCTGGAAAGCAAGAATATCGTTCTGGATCCCGATGTCAGCCCGACTGACGGGAGAAGCATGGTGGTCTACTTTGGTACCGGCCAGCTACCCACACGGGTGCAAATCCGGCCGACCTTCAAAGATCCCGGTTTGCTATCACTGATGTTCAGAATCTACGAACAAATCCCCAACCCGAAACATCAGGTTGGCTACCTGTGGCAACGTCTTGCACAGGGCAAGAAAACCCGCCTGGCACAGGGGTCAGTCTACGGGCTGGATCTTCTTCTTGAACAGGAAAAGCAGAACCTGCTCCGCTATGACTGGAAAGCCATCGGGCCGGTCGGCATTGAACACGAGCAGTATGAGCTCACAAAGCTGTACATCGCACAGGAATTTAGTGGTGTAACCGTAGAAGAAAATCAGATTCCATATGGCCTGTATTGTGATCGTATCGTCAGGGGCATGATCCCACTTCCCGAGGGAGACTGGGCAATCACGCTGGAGGTGCTGAATATCGATGAGCAGGATCCCGCAGCACAGGAGATGATAATTCGCTGGTATGGAGAGAATATTACCGAGAGGTGGCAAGCTCGCGTGCCATCCGGTTCCGGGACTTCCCAGCTTGGAAAAACGTTCAACAGCGGTCAACTCGAAATTGTTGCACCTGCACCGTTGGTCATACGTGCCTGGGGCACAAGCGGAGACACGCGACTGGAACTTACCCCAAAGCCCTTGCATATTCGTTCCTATCTCGTGAACTCCAGTGGCACCCTGGATATAGATATTGATCACGTGGCGGGGCAACCAACTCCGTTCAGGGTCGATATACGAGCCAGGCTGGAATCAGGAAAGGATTCGGTATCCCGAACCCTTGCTTACGAGTTTCTGGACGATGACGGAAAGGTGGTTCGAAGTGGCCGGTTGGCTGCACAGTTACCAATTTCGAATTATGACCGGTTGGCTATCATTGAACCGGGGTTCACTGTCTCGGAACCGGTTCGCTACTACTTTAACCTGCCAGAAAATATCGCGGGACTGCGTTTTTCATCACAACATGAGCTGTTAATAGCAACCTATACACGACCAGCCACAATGTCGAGAATTGTACGTGTTCCGGAGGACTACCAGGCGTTCGGGGACGATCAGAAAAAACAACCTGCCTGGTTTTTGCTTCGCCCGGTAGCGGAGGAAAAACTGCGACGGGAATTCAGATCAACTCTTATTGTAGTGCAACGGCGCCCGCCAGAGGCCGATTCGAGGCTGCTTGATGGAGATTATGACTGGCAACTCTACCAGCCTGTCGGCAACTGGCGCGCCAGATACCTGCTAATCCCAAGAACAGAAAACCTGCCGGTACGCGACCAGAGTCTTGCAGCGATATATCGCGAACTCAACGGCAATCAGCCACAACAGGTTTCATTTCGCAGCAGGCCCGGGCACCGTGAAATCAATCCTGATTTACTGTATCTGCGTGGCCAGGCAACCCCTCTTGAAGTTCAGCTGCTACTGGACAACAAACCTTACAGCTCAATCCAGATTGCCGGCAGACAAGGAGAACTGCAACTGCCCCCGGTCGCGGCAGGAGCAAAGGAAGTCACCATAGTCGCAGCAGAACCTGTCCGTTGGTTCATCAATCACACGGAGCCCCAAACACCGGCTTTTCTGAGGCGACTGGCGATGCAACTCACAGACGGGAGGCTGGAGTTTGAATACGAAAAGACCTCACATGATGCGGAAGTGCTGCTCGGAAAACTTTATATTGGACCGGAAATGAGGTCGCAATTGCACGTCAATATCACCGGCAAAATCCGGCGTAATCAAGGACCATGGCAAGAATGGACCTTTCTCAACCGGTTATTCGACTTACGGCAGGAAAACCAGACACTCATACCTGTACTCGGCTCTGGAATGGAGCCCTTAAGGGGGGCGCAGCGTTTCTTTCTTCCTCTGGGCGCCGATCTGCCACCGGGAAAATACCGGATTAACTTTGTGCTGGATGGAGCACCTGAAGCGTATCTGACGCTCTATCGACTGACCCCTGGGCAATCAGAGTTTCGTACACTTTTTCGGGAGCCGGCTTATGCGCCAGCAACAGAACTCTAGCAGGCTCATGCAGAAAACTGCAGCTGCAACCCTGATTTTTGGCCTGTTCCTGTTTGGCTCCGGGCATGCAGAAGCAAATGCCTGGAGAGAATTGCGGGCAACTCATGCCTGTGATACCTATCAGCCAATGACAGCTGCTCAATTGAAGCAGGCAGAATCCCTGTTCAGGCAAATACTGACGGGGAAGGATTTTCGGAATGAACAATTTGCCAATGGCTGGGCAAACCTTGGCTATGAACTGGTTGAGATACCTGCAGCAGGTTCCACCTGGACAGGCCTCCGGGATACAGAATCACCGTGCAAAGGCAACGGAGTTTATCTGTTTAATGCGAGAAGTACAGGATCATTAGTTATTCAAGCACCTCATGCTTATCATGATCTTTTTACCGGCGATATTACAGCGGGGCTGATGCGTGAAGGTATTGCCATGCTGGCCTGGAATTCCGCAAAACGTAAAACAAGTGCTGGATACGGAAAAGGAAAAGCGGATCTTGCCAGGCGCCCGGACAGTTTATTTGTTGCACTGACTCGCGCCATGATCGAATCGTATCCGAACGGACGCCTGATACAGATCCATGGCTTCGATAACAAACGGCGAAAAACCCAGGCCGGCACCTCTGCCGCTGTTATTCTCAGCAGCGGTACCCGCTGGCCGACACGCCCGGTAGATTTTATTGCCAGCTGCCTGAAACCGGTGATTCCCGGGCCGGTGCTGGTGTTCCCCACCGAGGTCACCGAACTGGGTGCCACCCGGAATTTTCATGGCCAGACACTACGCCATAACGGTCACGAAGGGTTCGTGCATATAGAACTATCCCGCCCGACCCGGGAGCAGCTGAAATCCGAACCCTCACTGCTCGCAAAATTTTCCCAGTGCCTGGGGAGCGGGATGCATCAATGAGTCATCGCCTGTCAATATCACTCCTCTGCCTGACGCTGCTCCTGTGCTCGTCGCAGGTACTGGCGGAACCCGATGATACCCAGCAGGCATGGCTTGATCAGGTAGATATCCGGGCGAACTGGGATGTGGCCGTGCCCGTTGAGGGGATAGAGGCGACCCATCATATGGCTGGATTGTTTCAGACATACTTTCTGGCTGCCGCTGAACGGGTAACGGTCAGAGTGCCTGCAGGAGAACGACTGGGCGTATACCGCCTGGATGGTTCCATTGACCAGCAGCAATTTGAATTCAGCTGGTCGAATGGATCGGGGCTTTTTGCATCGCTGCCCCCGGATTCCAGCCATGACGAGCATTCGCTGGTTGTCACGCCCCCCACAGGGGGTGCAACGCTGATGCGCATTAAAAGGAAGGGAAATGCCGAAGGCAAGGTCGAACTTGCGCTGTTTACATCGCGGGAGGCAAACCGGCTGCTGGCGGTCAGTTACAGAGAGATCCTGGCACCACTATCTTCCGCACCGGCTTTACGTCTGAATGATGGCTCCCAAAAGTATGACTACTGGCATGCAGATCCTGCAGCTCCCCTGCAGGTGGAGGTGGAAGGGGCAACCCGTATCAGGATTGACAGTCGACTGTTGCTGCCTGATCAGGGTGGCCCCGGCTCAGACAGTTACCGGATTGTTGTGACCCTTGATGGTGAGCCATGGAGGGTATTTGACCTTGCCACTCTTCTGGATACCACTGCCAACATCACGGTTGAGGGTCGTAACAGGCCGACCGGCAGGCCCGCATACGCATACCTTGATATACCGGATGGGCATCACAGGCTCGAACTGCAGGTGCAGCGCTCCATGTTGCTCCGGTTGCTTGAACGCCAGCAACCCGATGATTATTTTTACCAGGATAATCGTCCGCTCAACTATCAGGACACTGTCGGCAGTACCGGAAAAGTCGCACCGGACCCCTATTTCTGGAACCGGCCCAACGATGAGCCCATGGCGACGGACTGGCTGCCGGCAAGCTCACGAGCCTATCTGGATACCGTACGAATCGCGAAGGATAATTCGCATCGCCTGGGTGGGGCAACTTCTATCATGCCACTCAAAGAGTGGGCCTGGCGCTACCCTGACCAGCAGCAATATCAATCCATTGCCACACGCAGACAGCAGGAGTTTACATTTTTCCGCAACCTGCACCCGCAACAGGAAACAGGGAATACCACCAATAGTATATTCGCATGGTTTCTCACTCCCCGGCTGCAGGAAAACCCCGGCCCGATACATTTTCCGGAAAACTATGCCGGGAGCCTTGCCGGGAGCCTTGCCAGCGGATATTTTGCCACCATACCAGCGGCGCGAGAAGGAGCTCAGCGTAGCCGGACATTCCTGATGCCCGAACAGGTTCAAGCACGACAGTTGCGCATCAGCGTTGACCGAAGCAGCTTATCTTCTGCAGATACCTTTTATGTCCAGCTTGATGAGGCTGAGCCTGTCCGGTTCAGAGTGGAAAATAACCGGGCACTTGCAGCAGCCGAGTTCCAGCCAAATACGGGCACGATTGCGCTCGCTCTATTGCAACGTCAAAACGATACTGCGGCAGCTACTCTTTCCGGTGCGTTCGCAGCCCAGCGTGCAGCAGCTCCTCTGGTGAATGCAGGCTTTCTGGAATTGCTGCTGACCAAGCCGGTACGCAAAGTGAATGTGTGGCGTGATGGCGCCGGAACTCAACCGATACGGGTTGCACTAGCCTACCGCACCAGCAGCTGGTATCAGATGTCCGAGTCAGCCTATCTTGATCTGCTCAATGCAGTTGGCTCGCCAGCTGCCCACAACCTGTTTCGAAAAGCACTCTCCGAGCTACCTCGCCGGAGTGTGCTATCAGATACTCCGGGGTCTCTTGCAAAACAAGCTGCAACCTCCATGCAGCAGGACATGAATCACGACCTCTATAACCAGTGGGAACCTCTGCTGCGCTTTTTGTATGCACGCTATGCCCTGTTTACATCCGGCGTAGCTGATACGGCCACCGAGCCGGAGCGATTGACACGGGTGCCAGATGACCTGGAATTTAAACAAGCAGTGCAACAGGCAGAAACAGCGGAGGCTTCGGCGCACTGGCATGTGGCACTGGAAAGATGGGGCCAGATTCAACGCAATGCAGACGGAAAGCTGCAGGCCACAGCACGATCCCGGCAGGTTCACGCATTACGACAGTCAGGGAACGGCTTTCTGGCAAAACAACTGTTACGGCATGATTTCCTTTACGCCAGACAATCTCTGTTAAGGCAACAGGCACTGGATATGCTGATTGACAGGGCCGGTGAAGAAGGGGATGCAGAAACAGCACTGACACTAAGAACTGTTGCTGCGATCAATAATCCTGTTGCGAGTAACTTGCACCATCTTGCTGTCTCGCTGATGGACACTGGCCGCAGCCGCTTTGCCATGAACGTATTGCTTGGCATGCCTCAGAGCCAGCGGCCAGCGACATCGGTACTCCAGGTTTCGTATGACCTGGGATGGTGGCAGTGGTTCGAACAAACACTCACGACTTCCCCCGATCAGGAATTGAATGCATTTTGGCAGGGATACAGAGCACAGCTAAACGGTGACTATGAGCGCGCACTGGAACATTGGCAGGAAGCCGGTCCAAATGCACAAAAGCTGTCAGAGCTCCTGACCGAAGGATTGGAAATCCGGCACGGGCTCAGCTCACCGGATCAGAATATCAGACGACAGGCAGTAGTCCTCTGGGAAGAGTGGCAGAAAATGATGCCGGAACCGAATGTCTGGATCGATATCCCTCAGTCAGTCACCAGTCACAATGGCGCCCTCTCCGTTTATTCAACTTCTCTGGGAGAGAGCACCAGTCGATATAAAGCAACTCCTGAAAAACCGATGACTGTTGCTGTCTATGGGCCAATGAGCCTGCGCTTTGAAGTGCGGCCATTGCACGATTCAGCCAATGGAGAACCTGTCAGTGACTGGATCATTATCAGCACCGATGGTGCGGTGCGCAGATATCCGATTATTGACAACCGGGTTTCGGCAAGCCTGCAACTGACAGCAGACGAACCTCGCTATGCCGGCCAGAAAGTTGAGTTTCTGCACGAGATTCCTGCCGGTTATCACGAACTGCAGCTCAGCAGTCAACACAATGATGTCCTGGTAGGAATTACGGCTCTGCGTGCCCGTTTTCCATTGACCGTACTGCCGCCGCTCAACCCGCATACAGTACGTTCGGCATTGTCTGGCGATACAGCTTCACGCTCGCTGCTGACTGACTCCGATAATCCTGACTCGGTCAAGATCCATGTCACCGGGCAGCACGGGGAACCGGCCGTTATTACATTGTCTCCATTCCTTGCAGACCAACAGAGTACCCAAGCGGAAACTGCCATCACGCTCGCAGACACAGAGTGGCTGCGAGGGCTGGACATCGACAGAAATCAGTTAATGAACCAGCAGGATCCTGCTGAGCATCCGCCATCCCTGAAAAGTCAGCTGATCAAGTTACTTTGGGAAGCGGAACAAAAACCGGAGCAACAGCTGGCGGCCTTAAGTCAGGCAGAGGCCCTGGTCCAGGATCAGATCCAGGGACAGCCAGATCAATCTGGCACAGGAAATATTCTGCGCCGATTGCGACGTGAAGCATCATGGGAACTGGTGCGTTCTGCACAGCAAAGTGCTGGCATACGACAGATCGATTTTGTCGGCTGGCAACCTGAAGCACCGGAAACCCGAACCAGAAAGGCGATCATGGGGCTGGTGACCGACAATGCACTGCTGATATCCGGTTACAACACCAGGGTTCTTTCAATGTACAACGTCAGCCCGGTAGAACTCACTGTGGAATTATCGATACACGATGCCGCGTATCGGCCCATCCAGCCGGTGAGCGTTCTGATCGGCCTGGATGATCTGCCGGAGAGCGTAGTATCGCTGAGCGCCCTGAATCCGGCAACGACACTCACAAAAAATATCGGTATCGGAAATCATGTACTTCGCATCCGCCTCGCTGCACCCGTACCGAATCAATTTCTCAGAATCAGATTCATTGAGCGGCGCAATCAGACCGGTTCAGTAGCTTCAACGGCAGTCCAACGAAGCTATATGGTGGCAACCAGCGACCAACCACTTGTTCTGTTACAACAGGGACCAACCCGATTACGAATCGATGAATGGCGTGATGGTCAAACGCTGACCAACTATCGAACCCTCGCACCTGGATGGCAACAAGTGACCGTGCCGGTTGAACCCGGGCGAGAAGAAGCCCTGCTACGAGTATTTCAACGCCGACTGGAACCCGGTAAACCTGTAGCCATATCGAGGGCTGCTGAAATAACTGTGCCACCGGTCGCAGACCCGCTGTGGACAACCGGGCAATCGCTCCAGTCTCTCGACAGGCCCATTGCTGAGCCCCTCAAAAAAGATTTGCTGGATGGAACATGGTCGCTGATTGGTGGATGGGTAAGCCGTCGAATCGTTGATGACGAACCACTGGTACCGGCTACAGCGGAAAAATTTGTCTTACTGGGCGGTGCCTACAGAAAATACTCTGCTCGATGGGGCTCCTGGTTCTATGCAGACGGCAGGCTAAGAATACATCAAGAGGGTAACCCGACATTTGCTACTCGTGGCGCTGTAACGGTTCGCCAGCCGCACTGGCCGCTGGATCTTGATTTATCCGGCAGTTATTTCCGCCAGCGTTTTGATGCTTCCGGACAATTCGAAACTGCTACTGCAGTACGGGCGCGGTTGTCGCGTACCCTGCGGATAAACGAAAAATTATCACATCGCCCCTCGGTGTCTGTATTCCAGCGGTGGCTTAGCCTCGATGATGTTTCGGTGGCTGACTCGGAGAAGGTTGATCAGGACATCTTTACCCGTTACAAACGCGACCATCTGCGCGGTTTGCGAATAGGTGATCGCATTCAGTACCGGCCATGGCTGGATACGGTCTTGTATGCCGACGGGTATGCGGCGAGTAACGAAGATCTGAATGTATTTGATCCGGATCATCTGGGCTTGCATCTGGGAGCCCGCCAGCTCATCCGGGATCTGGATCTGGGCGTACGCTATAGTCGTTTCGAGTACTTTAAGGATAGTGACCGAAACCGCAGCAGCACTACCCAGCGGCTGCGATTCGATCTTGGATATACCCGCTGGTTCAGCTCCCGGTATGGTCTGCGAAGTAACCTGAGTTATGAATATGATCAGGGCTCCGGCGATTCCTCTATCTATTTATCGCTGTCACTCAATCGCTCGAATGGCCGTTATTACCGGGACTTCAGATCCAGCGAGCTGGATTTCAGATGGTTGAGAGAGCGCCGGCTGCTGGAGCAGCGGGCAAGTTCCGGGATGGAGCAGGCGAAACAGTGACAGACATCAGAAAACTGCTGGAGCTGAACCTGCACCCGGTCGATATACGACTTTACGGGAAAGAACTGCAGCAACTGGAGGACAGCATCGCGACCCAGGCGCCAACCGATGACTGGGGTCTGTCCGAGGCAGGATCTGAGGTCAGACTGGGGCAGCAGCTGATTACTTTCCTTCGGCTATATGTTGAACAAAGCGTTCAGGATCGTGATGCCATGCGTTTGACATTCGCCAGGTTTCGCAAAAGTTATGCACATTCTGTCACCGACGATGAACGCAGCGAACTGGTGCTTGGACTGGCATTGGCGCTGGGAGCAAGCAAACGAGACCTGATCGGTGACCGCCATGCCCTGCAAAGATGGTTTGGATTCGACGCGGTGATCGAACGTTACCACCGCCGGATGTCGGTCTTTGACCGACGCCTGGCATTTGCACTCGGACGACTGGGAGAAATCTCTGCATTTGTCCTCCACGAAAGTACCGACTATGCGGATCCGCGGCAATTGTGGCGGCGTATGGATCTTGAGCAATTACTCCAGCCACTGTTTACATTTTCCGGAAACACTACAGTCAGGAAACAATCATTCCACTGCCTTTCTGCAGCCTTGCGGGCACTCCCGGCAGATGACCGGGAAAGCAGTCTGAATGATAAATCCCTGCAGTATATCTACCGGACCGCACTGGATAAGACCCAGGATACCTGGCTGCAGTGTGAAGCCCTGAGCCTGCTCGGGAGTCTCTCTACCGAGTCTCTGGACCGGGCGCTGGTACTACGAATCGAGAACCCGGTTTCCGGTGATGACCTGTTTGTGCGACGGCATGCAGTGCGCTTGCTGGGCAAACGACTGGAATCAGGCACGGAGCTTTGTCACCTGCTCGACACAGCAGTAAAAGATCCAAGTCCTGCTGTACTGCAGTCGGTCGCCGAAATTCTTCCAAAAGCGCCTGAACAAAGTGTTATGGCAATAGTATCCACACTTACCGGGACACAAAATGAACCTGCTGTCAGGGCAACTGCCGTGCTGGCTATTGAAAAACTTTGCTGTCGTTCGGAGCTGTTCGACGCGAGCTGCGACCAGCTTTGCCAGGTACTCAAAAATGAAACTGACCGGTTTGTACTGCGGGTTGGCCTGGAAGTTGTGGTAACCGGGTACTCAAATTTTGGAAATACCTCCGAAGCAGCGCAGACATGGTTAACAATGATGGCACCCGTTGTGTCAGAACTTCATGTCAGTGCAGATGATCTGGCTGTAAGGCGTTGGGCAGCACAGACGCAGGAACGCCTGTGGGGCATGGCGACCCCGCATGCCACTGCATTGATCGAGAAAATCAGACCGTTTCTGGAAGACGCTGTTTCAGGGCAGACACAAAATATCAAAAACTGGAAGTTACCCGATACAGATCACGACACTCTCGGTCGTGTCCTTGCCTTGGTCGCACAAACTGATTTGGGTTTTGATCTTGAGCAACGAAAGTCCGGCTTCCGAATTACCCGCGGTAACAAGTTCGGTTTCCGTTTGTGGAGATTTTTGTATGAATTTCTTCATCCGGGAACAGATAAGCGACAGGCCTTTCCTCACACAACCGGACGCATATTCCGCGGAACACTACGGGCTTCATCAGCAATTATGTCAGAGCTGGCCCAGACCAAAGTGCCTGGAGAACCCCTGTTTATCGCCAGCGAGGACGGGCCGCGCCCATATCTTCCGCTGGTGGACGAGATTATTTCAGTCCTTGATCAACCGTTCTCTGCAGAACCTCTCAGCCTGTACTCAAGTGAGGGCGTTACAGAAATCACGCCGCCATCATCAGTCTGGGAAAGAACACGTGCACGGCTGCTGCTGACCGTAAAATTCAGTCATTATGCACGCCTTCGAAACTGGCAGGAGGATAGCGTGCAACCAAGTACAGGTTACGTGTCTTCGCTCAAAGAACTGGGTTTCTCTTTGTCTTTCCGGGCACATCATTCCTGCTCCAGCATCCCCACATCTCCGGATCCTGCAGTAACCCGGTTTTTTTCCGCAGGCTGGATACTGCCGGGCATGACGACCATAGAAGACATCCGGAACTACTTTTTTTCTGTATACGAGAACTCCCTGCCCGAACTGATTTTGTTTGTCATGTTGATGATGGTGCTGTTCTTCGGCCGGCATATCTGGCTAAGCAACAAAATCAAACAGACCCGGAACCGCATTCCGCTTTCTATCGGAGGCTGGGGTACCCGGGGGAAATCCGGCACCGAGCGATTGAAGGCCGCGCTATTCAACGCGCTGGGACATACAGTAGTATCCAAGACAAGCGGCTGTGAAGCCATGTTTTTGCATGGCCCGGCAAACGGGAAACTTCGTGAAATGTTCCTGTTTCGCTCGTACGACAAGGCCACTATCTGGGAACAGGCAAATGTCATCGAGATTGCCACACAACTTGATGTCGATGTTTTTTTGTGGGAGTGCATGGGACTCACACCGTCCTATGTCGCTATTTTGCAGCAGCAGTGGATGCGTGATGATCTGGCGACAATCACCAATACCTATCCCGACCACG
>JAJRUG010000001.1 GCA_024277915.1 Gammaproteobacteria bacterium | reverse complement strand
AACCCCGGTGGGAGAGGACGTAGCGGGGAGAGGTATAGTCAATCTGGAAACAGACCGGGTTGCCGTTCACTTCGGCATGTACCAGAGGCTGCCCAAGCTGCCAGTTGCTGATGACCCGGTAGGTATTTTCCAGATAACGGATCTCATGGCCACCTTCAACGGGGATCACGCTGACGGCATGATGTTCGGAGCCAATAATGACAACCCATTCTGCGCTCACTTCCTTTTCGTGGCTGGGTAGCTGGCCGCTGAGGCCGCCCGCCCGATCCATAATCTTTCTGTGCACAGCTGCCGCCATGGCCACCGGCAGTGCGGGATCCTCATGCGGCAGATCGGAAGCATGGAACGCTTCAGGGTATTCCTCGGCGATAAAGTTAGTGCTCAGGTTGCCCTTTCTGAAGCGCTGATGGGCAATCACAGCATTGAGAAAACTGATGTTGTGAGAAACGCCGCGAATATAGTAAGCATCCAGCGCCTCACCCATTCGATTAATCGCCTGGGCGCGGTCATTGCCCCATGTAACAAGTTTGGCAATCATCGGGTCGTAAAACATGGAGACTTCGCTGCCCTGTTCAACACCGGTATCCACTCTGACGAACTCGCTGGTCTCTGGGGGCAGGCAGTGAACCAGTCGGCCGATTGATGGCATGAAATTGCGGAACGGGTCTTCCGCATAGATTCGTGCCTCGATTGCCCAGCCATTCAGGCTGACAGAGTCCTGGGATAGCGACAGTTTTTCACCAGCGGCAATGCGTATCATCATTTCGACCAGGTCCTGGCCGGTGATCAGTTCGGTTACCGGATGTTCAACTTGCAAGCGGGTATTCATTTCCAGAAAATAGAAATTTCGCTGACTATCGACGATAAATTCAACGGTGCCTGCTGACCGGTAATCGACGGCTTTGGCCAGCATGACAGCCTGTTCCCCCATTGCTTTTCTGGTTTTCTTATCGAGAAAAGGAGAGGGGGCTTCTTCGATCACTTTCTGGTGACGACGCTGAATCGAACACTCGCGCTCGCCAAGGTAAATAATATTGCCATGTGCATCCGCCATGATCTGTATTTCGATATGGCGCGGCTCTTCTATATACTTTTCTGCGAACACCCTGGTATCGCCAAAACTTGAACGGGCTTCATTGGTGGCTTGCTCAAAGCCATCCCGGCACTCCTCATCATTCCAGACAACCCGCATGCCCTTGCCGCCGCCACCAGCACTGGCCTTCAGCATGACCGGATAGCCAATCCCGGTCGCAATTTCTACGGCGTGTTCGGCATCACTGATGACGTCTGTATAGCCGGGAATAGTATTGACCCCGGCGCCCTCGGCCAGTTTCTTGGAAGTGATCTTGTCACCCATCTGGGTGATCGCGTGTTCTTCGGGGCCAATAAAAGTAATGCCGGCTTTGTTCAGGGCCTTTGCAAATTCCGCATTCTCTGAAAGAAAGCCGTAACCCGGATGCACAGCATCAGCGCCGGCGGATTTGCAGGCATCAAGAATCTTGTCAATCACCAGGTAGCTTTCAGCGGAGGGGGCCGGCCCGATATGAACCGCTTCATCAGCCATCCTGACATGTAGTGCCGTTTGGTCTGCATCGGAATAGACAGCCACTGTAGCGATGCCCATTTTCTTTGCGGTACGAATAACGCGGCAGGCTATTTCACCCCGGTTGGCTATAAGGATTTTTTTGAACATAGTGTTGACTGTCAGCTCATGGAATCAAATGTAGCTATAAAATATACGGTGCAGGCTTTAGGCATACTAAAGCGGAATATTGCCGTGTTTTCTCCAGGGATTTATCAGATCCTTCTTTCGTAACATCGAAAAGGAACGGCAAATGCGAGCGCGGGTATGCCGGGGCAGGACCACATCATCAATATAGCCCCGACTTCCGGCAATAAACGGATTGGCAAAAGTTTGCTGATACTGATCGGTGCGCTCGGCGATTTTTTCCTTATCGCCAATGTCCTGACGAAAAATAATCTCGACAGCACCCTTGGAGCCCATCACGGCGATTTCTGCAGTAGGCCAGGCAAGATTGACATCACCTCGCAAATGTTTGGAAGACATCACATCATATGCACCCCCATAGGCCTTGCGGGTAATCAGTGTCACCTTGGGCACTGTGGCTTCTGCGTAGGCATATAACAGTTTGGCGCCGTGCTTGATGATGCCGCCATATTCCTGGGCAGTGCCAGGCATGAAGCCGGGCACATCTACCAGCGTTAGTATGGGGAAATTAAATGCATCGCAGAAACGAACGAAGCGGCCAGCTTTGATCGACGATGCAATATCAAGGCAGCCGGCCAGTACCATAGGCTGGTTGGCGACGACCCCAACAGGTGACCCGTCAAGCCGAATGAAGCCCACAACGATGTTGCCCGCATTATCAGGTTGAATTTCAAAAAAATCACCCTCGTCAGCGAGTTTGGTGATCAGCTCCCGCATATCATAGGGCTTCGCCGCATCGTCGGGGATCAATGAATCAAGAGAGGGCTCTTCGCGAGTTGGCGGGTCTTCGGTCGGCCACACGGGTGGCTTTTCCCGATTGCTGGCAGGCAGGAAATTGAAAAACCGGCGAGTGGCCAGCAGTGCTTCGACATCATTTTCCAATGCAAGATCCGCCACGCCTGATTTTGTACTGTGTGTGGTTGCTCCGCCGAGTTGCTCGGCTGTCACCTCTTCATGAGTGACGGTCTTGACTACATCAGGCCCGGTGACAAACATATACGAGCTGTCTTTCACCATGAAAATAAAGTCAGTCATTGCCGGAGAATACACAGCGCCACCTGCGCAGGGCCCCATGATCAGCGAGATCTGAGGCACAACTCCGGATGCCAGAACGTTCCTCTGTAATACTTCTGCATAGCCGCCGAGTGAGGCAACGCCCTCCTGGATCCGGGCACCTCCGGAATCGTTCAGGCCGATCACAGGAGCCCCGACCTTTATGGCCTGATCCATGACCTTGCAAATTTTTTCGGCATGAGCCTCGGACAGCGAGCCCCCGAACACCGTGAAATCCTGGCTGAATACGAACACCAGGCGCCCGTTAATGGTTCCATATCCTGTGACAACGCCATCGCCGACGATTTTCTGGTCAGCCATGCCGAAATCACTGCAACGGTGTTCTACGAACACGTCCCATTCCTCGAAAGTGTCTTCATCCAGCAGTATTTCAATGCGCTCCCGGGCTGTCAGCTTGCCTTTGGCATGTTGTTTGTCGATGCGATGCTGGCCGCCGCCCATGCGCGCCGCTGCACGTTTTTCTGCCAGCTTCTGGACAATAGGCAAAGAGCCGGGTTTTGGTTTTGCTGTCATTTCTGTTTTCTCCGGTTCGATCAGCGTGTTCCTGATCGCACCCTGTACATTTATTCCGGTAATTATTTTCTCTGCTTTCGGATCAGCTGCAATACTTCAGCTGCAGCTACCGGGATGTTCGTGCCGGGGCCGAATATTGCAGCGACACCAGCGGCTTTCAGATCAGCGAAATCCTGTGGAGGAATCACGCCGCCACAGATCACCAGTATATTATCTCCGCCCTGGCTCTGAAGTTCTTTAATGAGTTGAGGAACCAGCGTTTTATGTCCCGCAGCCTGTGATGAAACACCCACCGCATGCACATCATTTTCGATCGCATGTCGCGCGGCTTCTTCCGGGGTCTGGAAAAGTGGCCCGATGTCCACATCAAAACCCAGATCTGCAAAAGCTGTGGCAATGACTTTCGAGCCCCGGTCATGGCCATCCTGTCCGAGCTTGGCGACCAGGATACGTGGCCGGCGCCCTTCTTCCCGTGCGAATGCTTCGATGTCCTTTTTCATGTCACCAAAAGCCTTATCCCCTTCATATGCACCGCCGTATACTCCGCTTATTGAATGAATCACAGCTTTGTGCCGGCCGTACGATTTTTCCAGGGCATCGGAAATTTCTCCTACCGTGGCCCGGGCCCGCGCTGCATTGATTGACAAGCTCAATAAGTTACCATTGTTATTATCAGCTGCCAGGGTCAAGGCTTCCAGTGCTGCCTGACATTCAGCACTATTTCTGTCACTTTTTACGCGGTTCAATCGCTTGATCTGTGCTTCTCTGACCGCAGTGTTATCAATATTCAGAATATCGATTTCCGGCTCTTCTTTCCGTTGGTACTTGTTCACGCCAACAATCACCTCTTCGCCACGGTCAATCGCTGCCTGGCGGAGCGCTGCGGCCTGCTCAATTAGTAACTTGGGCATACCTGACTCAAGGGCTCTGGTCATCCCGCCCTGCTGATCCACTTCCTCTACCAGGCTGCGGGCTTCTTTGATCAGAGAGTCCGTGAGGCTTTCAACATAGTAGGAGCCTGCCAGCGGGTCGACGACGCGGGTGATCCCTGTCTCTTCCTGCAGTACCAGTTGCGTGTTGCGTGCGATATGTGCGGAGAAGGGTGTTGGCAGGGCGAGGGCTTCATCAAACGAGTTGGTATGCAGCGATTGCGTACCACCGAGTACTGCTGCCAATGCTTCGACTGTAGTACGGATAATATTGTTGTACGGGTCTTGCCCGGCCAGGCTGACACCGGAGGTCTGGCAATGGGTACGCAGCATCAGGGATTTGGCATTCTTCGGCTGAAAGTGTTTCTGCATCAGTTCAGCCCACAACAGGCGTGCTGCCCGTAGTTTGGCGACTTCCATGAACAGGTTCATGCCGATCCCGAAAAAGAATGACAGCCGGGGCGCAAACTGGTCGACGTCCATGCCGTTGTCCACGGCAGCACGGACGTACTCGATACCATCCGCCAGCGTGAATCCGAGTTCCTGCACGCTGGTCGCACCGGCTTCCAGCATGTGGTACCCGGAGATCGATACCGAGTTGTACTTCGGCATGTGCTGTGCGGTGTAGGAAATAATGTCGGAGACAATGCGCATCGAAGGAGCAGGAGGGTAGATGTAGGTGTTGCGCACCATGAATTCTTTGAGAATATCATTTTGGAGTGTGCCGGCCAGGTGATCGGGTTGAATGCCCTGTTCTTCGGCGGCAACAATGTACATTGCCATGATTGGCAGGACGGCACCGTTCATTGTCATTGACACGGACATCCTGTCCAGCGGAATTCCATCGAACAGGATTTTCATGTCCTCTACGCTGTCGATGGCAACTCCGGCTTTGCCGATGTCACCGATCACGCGGGGATGATCGGAGTCATAGCCGCGGTGTGTAGCGAGATCAAATGCTACTGACAGGCCGGTTTGGCCCGCGGCAAGATTCTTGCGGTAAAACCGGTTGGATTCTTCGGCTGTTGAAAACCCGGCGTACTGCCGAACAGTCCAGGGACGCCCTGCATACATGGTGGCGCGCGGGCCGCTGAGAAACGGAGCGAATCCGGGTAGTCCGCCGATATGTTCGATGTTCGCGATATCAGCTGCCGTGTACAGTGGCTTTATGTCGATTCCTTCCGGGGTTTTCCAGGTCAGTTCATCCGGGGACTTGCCTTTCAGCTCTTTGCTGGCCAGTGATTGCCAGTCTGCGATATCAGGTTTGCGGAATGCTGTCATTTACTGCTGCTCATATTTTATTCGTACCCGTCGCGCCAGGCTTGACCAGGGACTGCGATCGTTCATCAATGATTCCTGCCAGCTCGATACAACGGCGCGCATCGTCTGCGTGCAGTTGCTCGATCATCTGACCATTGCGTACCGCAATTCCATTACCTGTTGCGGCGGCAGTTTCCCAGACAGAAATAATTGCGGCTGCTTCAGCCAGTTCTTCCCGCGACACGCCATAGGTCGAATTTGCTGTATCGATCTGGTTGGGGTGGATCAGTGTTTTGCCATCAAAGCCCAGAACCTTACCTTGCTGGCAGGCATATTGGAGCCCGGCCTCATCCCTAAAATCTGCATAGATCCCGTCAAGTATATCAAGATTGCAGGCTCTGGCTGCCAGCACGCAACGACTGAGCGGGGCAATCAGCCCGAGGCGGTCGAGATCCGGAGTGATGTGCATTGCTTTCGCGAGATCTGCTGTACCCATCACCATCGCATCGAGGCGAGGGTGACTTGCTGCGATTTTATCTACTTCCAGTACCGCACGGGGGGTCTCGATCATGACCCAAAGCGCCAGTTGTTCCGGTGCGCCTGACTGCTCGAGTGCTGCAACAGCTTTGCCGACATCGTTAGCCGAATCGATTTTCGGCAGCAGTACGGCATTGGCTCGAGAACCCGCCACCGCAGCCAGGTCATCTGCCGCCCATGGTGACACCAGTGCATTGACTCGAATGACCAGTTCGCTGAATCCATAATCTTCATTGGCTACAGCATTGATCACATTGATCCGCGCCTGCGGCTTGGCGTCGGGTAGCACCGCATCCTCAAGATCGAAAATCAGCACATCGGCCGGCAGAATTCTCGCCTTCTCAAGGGCACGCAGGTTGGAGCCCGGCATATACAGCACAGAGCGGCGTAACCTGATGGTTTCGTTCATACCGTGGATTTTCCGTTGCGGCGAGTGCTGTGAAGCAGCCGGACAATCAGCCGGCCATCACATCCCTGTATCGAAGTTCTGCTTATTCGTTAAGAAACGATTTTAACAGATTCATTTACAGCGGTTTTATCGTTCAGCACCTCCTCCCAGAGGGTGGTCGTCGGGGTCGAGCCTCGGTAACTAATTGAATAAACAAGATTATAATTCTTTTTAGTGGGCTAAATCGGTCTTGCACCCACGTTTTTGGGGGCAAAATGGGGCTTCTAAGCCCCCGTAGCCCTGATCTGTTCTGTAGCTTCCTTAGAGTACTGTTTTTGACCCGAAAAACACGCTTGTAAGCACGATTTTATGGGTTAATTAAGCTGATTGTTGTTTTTAATCATATGCTTATCGAGGTCCGACCCCGGAGGACGGAGGACCGGAGGATGCGGGATCGGGTTTGTTGGGGTTGATGGCGATAAGTTGGAGTTTTTCTTTGTTGCCGAGAGCGGCGAGGGTGGCGTAGGCGATGTATTGGGCGCTGACTTCGAAGTGGGTTCTCAGGTCCTGGCGTGATTCGCTGATACCGTAGCCGTCGGTGCCCAGGACGGTGTAGGGGCCGGGAATCCAGCGGGCGATGCTCAGTGGCAGGGCTTTCATGTAGTCGCTGGCGGCGATGAATACACCGGTCTCCTCACCAAGCAGGGCCTGGATATAGGGTAGCTTCGGGTTTTCGTCTGTTGTCAGGGCATTGCTGCGTTCTACACTGAGTGCTTCACGGGAAAGCTCGTTGTAACTGGTCACGCTCCAGATATCGACAGGTATTTCCAGTTCTTCGAGCAGTTCTCTGGCCCTCAATATTTCAGCCATGATTGCGCCACTACCGAACAGGTGAGCCTTTCCATTCTCGTTGCCTTTCAACTCCGAGCGGCGGAAGCAATACATGCCTTTGATGACACCTTCTTCTACGCCTGCAGGCATCGCCGGCATCGGGTAGTTTTCGTTGTGTATCGTGATGTAGTAGAAGATATCTTGCTGTAGCTGGTACATTCGATGGATGCCATCACGAACAATCACTGCAAGCTCAAAAGCGAAGGCGGGGTCGTAGCTCAGCAGGTTCGGAACAGTATTGGCCACGACCTGCGAGTGACCGTCCTGATGCTGCGGCCCTTCACCGTTCAGTGTGGTGCGACCGGAGGTGCCGCCTAACAGGAATCCCCTGCACAGCATGTCGCCGCCGCTCCAGATCATGTCGCCAACCCGCTGGAAGCCAAACATGGAATAGAACACATAGAACGGGATTGTCGGCACACCGTGTACTGAATAGGCAGTTCCGGCAGCGAGAAACGAAGCCATCGCTCCTGCTTCGCAGATTCCTTCCTGAAGGATCTGCCCATCTGTGGCTTCCCGGTAGGGCATCAGCGTGCTGCTATCGACTGGTCGGTAGCGTTGTCCCACAGATGAATAGATCCCGGCCCGACGAAACAGCGCTTCCATGCCAAAGGTTCGTGCCTCATCGGGCACGATGGGCACGATATAGCGGCCAAGCTCAGCGTGATCCATCAATTTACCGAGCATGCGCACAAAAGCCATCGTGGTCGACAGGCTGCGGTCACCCGAGCCTTTGATCTGATCCTTGAACAGCTCAAGATCAGGCGCCGCCAGAGCAGGGCAATCTACCTTTCGTTCCGGCCAGGCTCCCCCCAGGGATTGACGGCGAGCCTTCAGATACTGCGTTT
>JAJRUG010000021.1 GCA_024277915.1 Gammaproteobacteria bacterium | reverse complement strand
TTTCCACCCGGCTTCCTGTGCTTGCTGCAAATGGTCAGGAAACGGTCAGCCTGGTGCTGGCGGACCCCCCGGCAAGTTCTGCTACGCCGCTGGTACTGAGCGAGCTGCTGAACTCGGGATTCAGCGCGAATATCAATGTCAATATCGGTGGAACAGTGTACAGCGCATCCGCAGACAAACTTCTTCGCACTGAAGCGGAATCACTCTGGCTGCAGGGAGCTGAAGTTGCAGAATGGATGGTAAAGGCGCCCCTGACGACAGCGGGCGGGGCGCAACACCCTCACTTGACGGCGCGTTTCAATGTGCGTGCCTATGCCGGCATGGACAGCATACGTGTTGATGTTGTCATTGAGAACAACTGGGCCTACCAGATGAATCCACAGAACTTTGTTTATGATGCCACGGTATCCGTGTGCGGTACGGATGTGTATCAGGTTGCTGGCCTTACCCATTATCACCACGCCCGGTGGCGTAAAGTCTTCTGGTGCGGTACCCGTCCTCAGGCGCATGTTGCCCATGATATCGCTTATCTGTTGGGGACAGGAGCACTTCCTAATTATGATCAGACTCTGATTGTGCCAGAAGCCGATCTGGCCCAAATGGAGACGGATTGGACAGGTACAAAAATTGAGCCCATGGGGCGTGGTTTCCTGCAGGCCTATATGTCGGGCCCCGGCGCACGGCGGGATATCGGCCCATTGCCGCGCTGGGTAGCCCGCTATCTTCTCAGTCAGGATCCCCGCGCTAAGGCCGTTATCCTGGGAAATGCAGACCTGGCGGGAAGCTGGCCCATCCACTACCGTGATTTCAATACTGATCTGCCAGTCTCTCTTAATGACCGGCCTAAAATGTCGCTGTTAAGTTACAATACTTATGATTCGCTACGCGGTGTGGACGATGCATTTCCTGTCTGTGGCGGTGATTGCTCTACACCTTATACAGCTGATTCCTCCCACCAGCCTTCATCAGTTTATGTTCCCTATCTGGTCACGGGCGATTATTATTATTTGGAGGAGCTGTTTTTCTGGGCGAACTTCAACATTCTGCAGGCCAATCCCGAATATCGTGACTATGAAAAAGGCCTCGTGAAATGGGATCAGGTAAGGGGGCAGGCGTGGTCTATGCGGACACTTGGCCACGCTGCGTACATAGCACCGAACGATCATCCAATGAAGCAGTACTTTACGAATTTGGTAGAGGTCAATCTTGCCTACTTCAATGCACGTTACACCGATAATGCATCTGCACCCGCCTTGGGTTTCGTTACCAACGGTTATGCCGTCAAGAATGAAGGCGGAGGCATAGGTAAGTTATCTCCCTGGAACGATGACGCCCTGACTATGGTGGTGAACTGGCTGGCAAACATGGGATTTGCCAATGCGGTACCGTTCCGTGACTGGAAAGTGAAATTTGTCTACGGACGCTTCGCTAATGATCCCGTCTTTTGTAAAAAAGATGCTGCAACCTATCGCTACACGGTGCAGGAAAGCTACCTGGGACAAGATGGGCCAGTGATCAGTGACTGGGCCACGCTGCTGGCGGCCAGTTTCCCCACTCATGTCGACAATTGCCCCTCGGAATGGGGAAGTGGCAATCCCAGGTATTCGGAGAGTTATCTCGCCATCACCCGAGGTGCACTTGCTGCGGCGGTCGATGCGGGATATGGCGATGCGCGGACTTTTTTTGCTGACGTTACCAGAGATCAGGAGGCGGCGGGTGCCGACTTCAATTCTACTCCGCAGTGGGCGATCGTGCCCCATTAGCCCTCAAGCCGCATGGTGAGTGACAATGATGAGTAACATATTTGTGAACAACAACGATGAACGGCAGGAACAGGACTCAATGGTGATATCAATGAGTCAAGTAATTGGCCAGGATCAGGCAATGACAATACACCACCACCGACCGTGGAAATATGCCTTGTTTGGATTGCTTGGCATTTGTGCAACAGTGGTGGAGGCTACGCCCTTTGATGACTTGTTTACCACCGCAGGAAGCCGGGAATGGGTAGAGCTCAGCGGCACCAATCTGAGTGGTGTTGCACCAGTCCCGCAGCCCACCGGTACGACGGGAGTATGGGCGGTGATGAGCAAGTGGAGTGGTGGTGCATATGATACTGACCGTGACCGCTTGATCATATGGGGTGGTGGACACTTTGCCTATGCCGGAAATGAAGTTTATGTTTTCGATGTCAATAACATGGAGTGGATCCGGCTGACAGACCCCACTGCAGATGCCTATTTGACGCAGGGCATTGATCCCTACCGGGACGGGAACCCCATTTCCCGCCATACCTATGATGCGCTGGCCTATATACCAGCGCCGTATGACTTGTTGTATGGCCGGGGTGGGGGAGTCTATGTAACGGGTTATGCAACGCCACTCACCTGGCTGTTCGACTTCAAATCGAATAGCTGGCATCAGGGTGCCGACCATCCGAACACCGGTAATGCCGGCGAGATTTCAGACTATGATTTTGTCACCCAACGGGTCTATTCTTATGATAAGAACTACTTGGTGGCATTCGATCCTGCCACCGAGAGCTGGACACAGATAAGCACACATAAAAGTTCCAGTTTTCAGCCACTTGGCGGTAATGGTGTGGTGGATCCAATCCGGCGTAAATTCATCCGTGTGGGCCGCGGAGTTGTAAATGTACAGGATCTCGATGTAATACCTTCGACGGCACAAGCGGTGATAACTACTGGGGCAACGGAGATCGTCAATACCGAATCACCGGGGCTGGTCTATGATCCGGTCAGTGATAAGCTTGTCGCCTGGAATGGAGGTGATGCTTCCGGCGCGGTATATTTATTGGATCTGGATACGCTGGTATGGGAAAAGATTGTGCCAACTGGCTCGGTGGCACCGTATGTTCTAAGCAGCGGGGAATTCAACGGTACCTATGGCAGGTTTCAGTACATGCCGTCAAAAAATGGCTTTATCGCTGTAAATTATACAGATAGCAATGTGTACGTTTTTAAGCTGAATAATGCCCCCCCTATGAGTCCGTCCTCTAGACCGGGTGCCCTAAGTATCACGACCAGATAGACCTGCACCATGTTGGGTTGGGCGGGCGTTATTCGGTAATCTGGGCTAGTTGAAGTCAATAATCGTTCTCGAGCGTCTCCCTAGTACAATTTTGCCATCGTGTAAAATAAGCTCTGTCGGTGTCTGACGACCAAGAAAAAGCAGAGGGCTTGCGGTAAATCCGTAGCTTCCCGATTTTAGGATGCCGATCAGGTCGCCATGCTCCGGTCGTGGTAGCTTTATATCAATGCCCAACAGGTCTGTAGGGTTGCAGGATGGCCCTGCCATGCTGCAGCAAATCAGGGGTGCTTCTGGACGGGAGAGGTTGTGGGTGGGGTAATTTGATCTCAGCGCAGTTCCAAACAACCCTGCAGCGGCCAAGTGATGATGGAGGCCTCCATCCACCATAAAAAAAGTCTTGCCGCGTGATTCTTTGCTGCTGATCACACGGGTGACATATATTCCTGCATCGGCCGTCAGGAATCGGCCCAATTCAAAAATAATCTCACGTTCCACAGCTGATGCGCTGTGAAATTCCCGCAGGATAGGCACCAGTTTTTTTGCAAGGGCTTCTATATCGAGTTCATGGTTTTGGTCACCATGTGAGACGCCAAACCCACCGCCGAGGTTGATTTTTTTGCATATCAGTCCGGTACCGGCCTCAATTTCATCCGCAATTCTCAGGATGTTCTCTACACCTGCCACGATACCGGATACGTCGAAGCACTGGCTACCTGCATAGATATGGATTCCCTGGAAATCAAGATACTTCGTATTTTCCTGAATGATTTTCAAAACTGGGCTGAGGGATTCTTCATCGATGCCGAATTGGATTGGCTTACCCCCCATCTTCATGCCAAAGGAGCGAACCATGAGTAGGGGGTTTATACGTATGGTGATGCTGGCTTTAACGCCGACTTGCTTGGCGATTTCCACAGCTTCTATCAGTTCACGTATCGATTCGATGCTGATACAGCCGACACCACGCTCAATGGCTAAGACAAGTTCTTCGGTCTTCTTGGCTGGACCGGCAAAGCTGAGATTGGCCATATTAAATCCGGCCAGTACGGACTGTTCTAATTCGCCGCCGGAGGAAATATCGAGGCCGTCAGCCGTGTCACGCACAGAGCGGAGAAGTTCTAGATTAGGGTTTGCCTTAACTGCGTAGAACACCTTTACCAAGTGTTCGAATGAGTCAAGGATCAGGCGGATGCGGCCATTGATGGCGTCTGCATCATACAAAAAAAACGGTGTGCCATGGTTTTCTGCGAGCTTGGCGAACTGCTTACTACTGATCTTATGCTCAATGCATGTTGTTTGTGACGCCATTGATCCCTCCAAAAACTTAGACTGTAACGATATCGTAATATGGCCCGATACTGACTAAAGCGGCCGTAATTTTGACTGGTGTGGTTGCAGGTCGCAGCCGGGTAGTTAGGGTAAGCGGCTCAGGTGATTGCATTGTCTTTCCAGGTGATTCCATCGACCCATATCTGGTAACGCCGGTCGATGTATATCCGAGGTGGATTTCCCGCTTCTGGGAGAAATAAACTGAATATGTGTTTGATGGTTTCTGGGTTCAGGGTCTGGGCAGCGCCACCGGTTAGCAGCACCTGCGCAACTTTGCCGAGATCCGCAACGGGAAGCCCAGGACCCTTTCCTCCGGCAAAACGGTCAAGACAAAGAAACAGGCAGGCGTAGGATAGAAGTTTCGCCGAAAGCCGGTATTCTCCTTCGAGCAGCAGCTGATAGGTTTCCCTGGCATCCTCTTCTATGACTTGGCTCAGGAACTCGTAGATTCGTGGATGGTTGCGTATCTGTAACACCGCGTTGTCATGGCTGGATGCTATGCCAAGATCTGTAAATACATAGCGTGATATGGATGAGCCCGCTGAAGGTCTGTCGTCACTATCGTCACGGATGATTTCAACCGTGTAGTGAACATCCGTTGTTGCGCCGCCAATGTCGATAAGGATACACGGTCCGCCGGCGTCGATGGTGGAACGATTGAAAACAGCGCGCCTAAAGCCATGGTTAACAGCTTCCGGCGTCGGTCGGATGGCTACGGGAAGATTATTTCGGAGTTCACTCACCCCCTTTTTGTAAATAAGATCATCCAGGTAAGAGCGACGCAGCGCCTCGAAGACGCTGTGAGTCTGGCACTGAAGGGTATCGCTAAACGGATTTGGGATGATAACGGCTTCAGGGAATTGTTTTTTGAACTGGTTTGCTAAATATTTGTTGCCGGCATAAACCAGGGTTCCGAAATGATGATCATGGGGTTGGAAGCGCCGCAGCCTTTCTGCCAGAGGTGAAGAATCTTCGCAATCTATGCCTCCGCCTATCAGCAGGATATCAACCGGAGCAGGGTTGCTGTTCTGGTTGTCGAACTCATGGATAAAGATAGGATTTGCTCCGGCTGCCAGTGCTTGATTGCGGAGCTCTGCTCCGCTGAAATGCTTGCTGAGACAGATAATGCCAACACGTAGGCCGCCATTGGCCGAGGAACAGATAAGAATATCCCTTTCGATGAAAGGGAAGTCTACTTGATCCAGTATTGATTCCACCTGCTTGGCGATGCCGGCTTTATGGTCGCGAGGATAAAAGTCTTGATTGAGCAATTCGCCGCCATGTCCGATATGCGCAACCTTGATTACCGTCGATCCAATATCAATGGCGAGACGTGAATTTGCCGAATGGGATTGTTGTTTGCCTGCTGCCATCGTTCTGTCAGACCATGATATTGATGCCTGACAGTAGCTCTCGATACGTTTTGTCAGGTCTATTGGTATGTGTTGCCAGGAGTTGCTTTTCCATGGCCGCATCGTGATCGGAAAGGGGAACATTACCCTTTTCGGCGATCCGGATTGAGTTGTTGGCATCCCGCATCGAGATCAGTTTGTTTGCATTATCTGCGTGGGGTGAAAAAGGGATATCAATATAGCCCTTCTGAAAAGCGCGGAACACACTTTCCCAGAATAAATCTCCAGGCATATCAATTATGGCGTCAAGGATGCTTGTACTTTCCGATTCGATCAGAGCTATTTCCCGCTCAATAAGTGGGGATGTTATCGGTTCCGGGCAGGTGGAAGTACGTAGTACATATTGTACTGTTTCAACGGCCTTGGCATTGACTTCTGCGGAAGGTACGCCGAGCGCTTCGTCAACTGTTTTCACCACAATTTTGTCAGCGGACACCATACTGGCAATAAG
>JAJRUG010000020.1 GCA_024277915.1 Gammaproteobacteria bacterium | reverse complement strand
TGTTACCACCGTACATGGATAGTCACGCGCCACGACGAAAAGTGAACCCGCTGTACCGGAAAAGCAGCTCAAAGGGTATTTATTAATGAAAAAATAATACTTTCATATTGAAACAATTGCAAAATGCAATTAGTATGGCTTTTCCGTGACCGAGGCCAGCAGCCATGAAAACCATTATCGAGCCATTTCGCATCAAGACCGTTGAACCGATCCGGATGACAACAGAGCAAGAACGCTCGCGATTTATCAAAGAAGCTCACTACAATCTTTTTTCACTGAAGTCCGAGGACGTCCTGATCGATCTGCTGACTGATTCAGGCACATCAGCCATGAGTGCAGAGCAGTGGTCTGCATTGATGAAAGGCGATGAGTCTTATGCGGGCTCGCCCTCGTACTATCGCTTTGAAGAGGCTGTGAATAATCTGATGCCCTTCAAGCATATTATTCCGACCCACCAGGGGCGTGCTGCCGAGGCGATTTTGTCGTCGATTATTGGCGGCGAAGGCAAGGTCGTTCCCAATAACACTCATTTCGATACGACTCGCGCCAATTTTGAAGATGTCGGTATCAAGCCCGTGGATCTGGTTATTCCAGAGGGACGTGACCCGGCAGCGGATCATCCATTCAAGGGCAATATGGATATCGGCGAACTCGAAAACCTGCTGCAAACGGAAGCAGACAATATTCCCCTGGTAGTGATAACCATTACAAACAATGCGGGTGGCGGGCAGCCGGTGTCAATGGCGAACATTCGGGCAGCGAGTGTGCTGAGCAAGCAATATGGAAAACCGTTTTTTATCGACGGGTGTCGATTTGCAGAAAATGCCTGGTTCATCAAGATGCGCGAGGATGGCTACGGTGAAAAGTTGATAGAAGATATTGTTCGGGAGATGTTTTCATACGCAGATGGCATGACCATGAGCGCAAAGAAAGACGCATTTTCAAACATGGGTGGCTGGCTGGCGCTCAATGATGATGACTGGGCAGAGCAGGCAAGAGCCCGTTTGATCCTGACGGAGGGGTTCGCCACATACGGCGGTTTATCCGGTCGCGATCTGGAGTGTATTGCCGTCGGCCTGAAAGAAATAGTCGATGAGGACTATTTGCAATACCGGATCAGGTCGATTCAGTACATTACCGAAAAGCTGGATGAAATCGGCGTGCCGGTGATGAAACCTGCGGGAGGTCACGCAGTATTTATTGACGCCCGAGAGTTACTGCCGCAGATACCCGCATTGCAATATCCTGGCCATTCCCTTGCCGTAGCAATGTATGTTGTGGGTGGGATCCGGGGTGTAGAAATCGGTTCATTCATGTTTGGCTTACAACCTGATGGCAGCGAGGTTGCAGCACCCATGGAACTGGTTCGCATGGCAATGCCCAGACGGGTCTATACCCAAAGTCATGCGGATTATCTGATCGAGTGTTTTGAGGAAATTTACCGACGATCCGGTGACCTGAAAGGTTATGAGGTTACATGGCAACCGCCTTCTTTGCGGCATTTTACGGCCAGACTCAAACCTCTTTAGTACCGGGAGAGGTTTGTGGGAGAGGCTTCCAGCCTCGAATTTTTATTATTCAAGGCTGGAAGCCTCTCCCACCAGCACAGCAACATTTTTTTCCATGCGTTTCAGGAACCATGCCAGTTGCTCCCGCTCGGCGGTGCTGAATCCCGACATCAGCTCACTTTCGACTGCCAGAGCTTTCGGGATGATCTGCTGAAAAACATCCGTGCCTCGGGTGGTCAGTCTCAGCACGATGCGCCGTTTATCACGTTGATCGGTTCGGCGGCTGACCAGTCCCAGGGTCTGGAGTTTTGTCAGCGCTCGCGTCATTTGGACGGCATTGAGATCAAGAATGGCCGCCAGCTGTTTGGCCGAGATCGGGGCGTAGGTTGCCAATGCAGCAATCGAGCGCCATCCTTCGCCATCCAGTCCAAATTCTTTTGAGTAGAACTGCTCCAGCATGAAGCCGGCTTCCTGCGAGACGCTCCAAAGACGATAGAGTAGCCAATTCTCGATGCTGAATTCGCCGTCATGTCTGCTCATTTTTCTTGCTGCTGTTAACCAAACCGGTTGTTGTATGAGTTTTCTGCCGATGCCCTCGCGAGCCTGCCTAAGGATGCCAGTTTCAACGTCATATCGCGACTGCCTGGCTGCTGCCTGCAATACTCAGTAGCACCTGATCCTCTGACATCAACGGCAACTTTTAGATTCCCGGAGGGTATTTCGGATACTGGTATCACACCCGTATAGGGCTGTGTTCTGTCAAATACGGTGCTCGCAGGCTCTTGACACAGACTTTCGGGAGCGGATTCAGCCTGGTACAACCTTTTGCTCTATAGCGCCGAAAATACTATTGTTTTGAGCATCGTTCATTTCAATACGAACCGTATCGCCATAGCGCATAAATGAGGTAACGGGCTTGCCATGTTCTATGGTTTCCAGCATACGTTTCTCGGCGAGGCAGCTCGAGCCCCGCGAGCGGTCGTAGTTTGAAATTGTGCCCGAACCGATAATTGTGCCGGTCCCGAGTTTTCGGGTTCTGGCAGCGTGCTCGATGAGCTGAAGAAAGTTGAATGTCATGTCGATGCCGCACTCGGGCTGGCCAAATAGTTCGCCATTCAAGTGGGTGATCAAGGGCAGATCAAATGTACCGTCTCTGAACGAGTCACCGAGTTCATCGGGGGTGACTGCTACGGGAGAAAATGAGGTTGCCGGTTTCGATTGGTAAAAGCCGAATCCCTTTGCGAGCTCTCCGGGTATGAGTCCGCGCAGAGACCAGTCATTGACCAGCATCAGCAGCTTGATATGGTTGGCCGCATCAGCTGCACTGGTTCCCATCGGCACGTCATCAGTGATGATTGCTGTTTCTGCTTCAACATCAATACCGAAATCCTCGGAGGGTACCGGTACATCGCCGACGGGCGGCAGCATTTCATCGCTACCACCTTGATAGACAAGTGGTTCGTGCCAGAAGCTTTCAGGCATTTCCGCGCCGCGGGCTTTGCGTACCAGTTCGACGTGATTGACATAGGCACTGCCATCCACCCAGTGATAAGCCCGGGGCAGGGGTGATTCAACGTCGGTGGTGCTGAATGGAAACGATTTATCTGCTGATTCACCGGTTTCCAGACTCTTGTATATAGTGTCTAGCCGGGGTGAGGTTTCTGACCAGTCATCCAGTGCGGCCTGCAGGGTCGGCGCTACCTCGTCTGCCGCAATGGCTCGGGACAGATCACGGCTGACAACGATGAGTGTTCCGTCACGGGTGCCGTTTTTCAGCGTAGCGAGTTTCATGGTGTTATTCCTTCCAGCTGTCTACGTAGTTCTTCCATTCGACCGCCTCAGCGGCTTCGCCGACTTCCAGTGCATCTCGGGTATCGATCATCACCGCATACTCGTTGGTAGCAGGTTTAGGCTGTACCAGCATGTTTTTCAGCGCCTTGGGATGAGGCCCATGGGTAAATCCGGCCGGATGCAGTGTCAGCATTCCGGGGTGAATGTTGTCCCGGCTGAAAAAATCTCCGGCGTGATAGAAAAGTACTTCATCGTAGTCATCGTTGTTGTGGAAAAAAGGCACCTTGAGCGCACCGGGGTCAGTCTCAAAGGGTCGTGGTGCAAATGTGCAAATGATGAACCGGTTGCCAATGAATGTGGTGTGAGCTGAAGGTGGAAGATGGTAGCGGTCACTGATCAGCGGGCGAATGTCTTTTACATTGATGCGGGCTACCGACAGATCACCATGCCAGCCGACGGCATCCAGTGGATTGAATGGGTAGGTGATGGTGCTGATCTGATTGTATCGCTTGATTTTCACCTGCCAGGTTTCGGAATTGCTCTGCTGAGCCAGGAACTGTTCGTTCATGACCGGGGTATCCAGCATTGCCTGGTCGAAGATAGCATGGTGTCCGACCAGGCCTTTATCGGGGAGTGTGTAAGATGCATTAGTGTTTTCTATCATCAGCACCATCAGGGGTTCCGACGGGGTCAGGCGCCACATTGTGCCCCTGGGGATGACGATGTAGTCGCCACCGGCAACTGTCAAATGCCCGAAGTCACAGAAAAAATCAGCCACTCCCTGGTGTATGAATAACAGTTCATCCCCGTCACCGTTTCTTGCCAGGTGATCCATAGGCTCGCTGAGGTTCCACAGCCGGCATCGAACTGCCTGATTGAACATGATATCGGGGCTGCCCCATGGGCAGGCGCTGGTGTCACCAACCTGGCTCAGGTCAAATGCGCGCGGCTGAAGTGGCCCTTCAAAACTGGTCCATCCGGTTGGCGGGTTCCTGTGGTAGGTGAATGCTGCAGGGCCTGAAAAACCCTCTTTGCTCATTTCTCGCTCATAAGTGCCTTCGGGCAGATCCGCATGGGCCTGCCGGGATGCGGTTCCTTCAACGCGAGGATACGAAATATATTGTTTCATTGACCCTGCTCCTCTGATTGATCCCGAAGGTAAGTCAACATTCGAGACGGTAATCCTCTTCACTATACAAGGTGTCTATCACCCGTGCAGTACAGTTATTGACCAGCAAGGGTTTTGTCAGACATCGCGCTTCACAGTCGGATGGCCGTGTGTCTCACCGGATGTTGACAGCAAAAGGTGAGCGTGTGTGTGCAGAGATCACACCAAAGGCTCTGGCCTGTGAAAAATCCCTGCTGGAAACTCTGAGTGGTGATGAGCGCAAGCAACTGAATTCGATTCTGGAAAAACTTGCTGTACGGGCCGAAGAACTCACCAGATAATATTGTGCGAGAGTTCAGACCCCCGGATTTTCTGCCAGTTCTTTACTCGCTTTCAGCAAAAGCTGCCAGGCATTTTTGACATGGCGCCGCTCGGTGCGGCTCTGGCCGATGGACATGCGGAGAATGAATCGATCTTGCAACCGGGTGTGGGTAATATACATTTCACCGCTGTTGTTAACACGCTGCATGATTTGCTCGGTGATTTCATCACCATCACGGTGTCGAAAACAAATGAGGTTAAGTGGTGCATTAACGGCAAGTTCAAATTCACTGCTCTCGCTAACCCAATTCTTGAATTCCTGGGCCAGGGCAATATGCTGACGAATTCTTTGCTGTAATTCTTCTATACCGAACTGCCGAATGACGAACCAGAGCTTCAGTGCGCGGAATCGTCTTCCCATCGGAATATGCCAGTCACGATAGTCGAATACTGCTCCGGATTCCGTCGCTTCGTTGCGCAGGTATTCCGGAAGAATACTCAGGGCATTGATCAGAGCAGCACGGTCTGCGACAAAAAATGCCGTGCAATCGAAGTTGGTGAACATCCACTTGTGCGGGTTGAAGGTATAGCTATCGGAACATTCAACACCGGCATTAATAAACCGGAATTCCGGACAGATTGCAGCGGTGCCGGCCATTGCAGCATCGATATGCAGCCAGACGCCGTATTTAGCGGCTATTTTGCCGATCTCCTCAATCGGGTCAATCGCCAAGGATGAGGTGGTACCGATGCAAGCACAAATGAAGAACGGAAACAGCCCCTGATCCAGATCTTGCCTGATTTGCAGATCCAGCACTTCAGGGCACATTGCAAACTGATCGTCCACTTCGATTAACCTGAGATTGTCCCTGCCAATACCGGCAATCATGCAGGCTTTTTCTATGGATGAATGAGCGTGGGCTGACGTATAGGCCACCAGTTTCCCGGTGCAGCCATTTTGATTGGACTGACCCGTGGTCTTTTTTTCGCGTGCAGCAAGTAATGCGCATAGATTGGCATCGGATCCGGAGTGCTGGATAACCCCGCCGCCACTGCCATGTGATGTAAATTTATCCGGCAGGCCGATCATCTCAACGAGCCAGTCCATCATATGGGTCTCAAGCTCCGTACAGGCAGGACTGGTTGCCCACAGCATGCCCTGAACGTTCAGCCCGGAAGCGAGAATGTCAGCAAGAATTCCGGGCGGAGAGCTGTTACATGGAAAATAGGCGAAAAAATCAGGGGACTGCCAATGCGTGATGCCCGGCATAATTATTTCATCAATATCCTTCAAAATGGAGTCAAAGGATTCACCGGTCACTGGTGGATGTGCGGGTAATTGTGAACGAATTTCACCGGGTGATACCCGGGAGAGAACCGGATAGGACTCCACATTGCCCAGATAGTCTACGACCCAGTCGATTGCCTTGTGCGCATTGTTACGGAATTCCTCAAGATCCATGGGTGTAATGCCGGCATGTTCTTCTGTTTTGTCAGGCACGGAAATGCCTGTCCGCTAAAAATGCTTTCATTGAGTCGGGGCTCTCCAGGCACCGGCGGCAACGAGTATCCATCCCACCATGAAACTCGTTCCCCCTGCAGGTGCGATTTCGATAATGGCCTCCGGGGCGCCAAGGGAAACCAGGTAGATACTGCCCGAAAACAGCATTATTCCCAGAATAAACAGCCAGCCGGCGAGTCCAAACAGCAGTGATCGGCCGAGTTGATTCATCAGAATCGCGATCAGCAACAGCCCAAGTGCGTGGTAGCTTTGCATTCTGATTGCCCAGTTCCACGCATCAAGCTGCTCCGGTGAAGCTGTCTTCGCCAGGCCATGGAACCCGTATGCACTGAGCATTGCAGCTATTGCCAGGGCAAGAGCGCCGAAGATTATGAATGCTTTACCGGTTCTGCCCATGTGCATTTTCCTCTATATTTGCTGCGTTGCCATCTTAACCTTTTTCCGCTTGAATTGACTTGAATCATTTTCTGCTCGCGCCAAAATTGCGAGGGTAGTCTCTATAAAATTGCTATTGCAGGCGGTTATGCATGCAAAGCATGAGCGGGAGGGTGAAGATGGAAAATTGCGAACCGGGCGAGGCTCAGATTCAGAATTTCGTCGCACCCTGCCGTGAGCTTTCACCATGGGCTTCGTTTGGCTGGCTCAGGGAAGGGTGGCAGGATATACAGCGAGCACCGCGCCAGAGCTTGCGGCACGGTGTGGCTCTGACCCTGCTTGCCGGCCTGATGGGATTGCTGGCCTATTATTTCGGCAGTCTCGGGCTTCTGCTGGCAGGTTTGTTCGGGATGGTTTTTCTCGCTCCGATGCTTGCCATAGGTCTTTTCTCAATCAGCGCAGCACTTGAGCGTGATCAAAAGCCAACTATGCTGCGCACGCTTCGGGCAGAAAAACGTCATTTGGGCACACAGATGGTGTCTGCACTGGCGCTATTAGTGGTTTGTCTTTTGTGGGCGCGTATCGCGTCGATGGTGCATATATTTGTACCATTGGAAGTTAATCCGGATTGGGTTGATCTCATTGGTTACTGGAGCGCCCAGGTACTGGTGAGCGCACTATTTATCACGATCATTTTTTCGGTTTGTGTGTTTTCCATACCCATGATTCTGCATCGGGATGTGGATGCTGTTACAGCGGTCGTTTCCAGCATTCATGCGGTCAACCACAACAAACGCGCGATGCTTGTCTGGGCGCTGCTGATCGTGGTCGCGGTAATCATCGGTCTGGCGACTTTCCTGATCGGTCTGGTGATTATGTTGCCACTGATTGCCCATGCTTCCTGGCATGGCTATCTGGAAACCATTGATGCCAGCCAGTTTTCACGACATGCTGAGGGCGTTACTTCGACAGCCCGGTCCTAGCCCGGATCAGAGGCTGGAGACCACTCCTGGTTTGGTGCGGTAATTAACCGTCCAATCTATTTTTTGGTTCGCCACCTATGGAAACTGCGGGAAGGTATAATCTTCCTCTTTTTTCAACAGGCGACCACCTCTTATGCGGAATATTCGCAATTTCTCGATCATTGCCCATATTGACCACGGCAAGTCTACTTTATCGGATCGTCTGATCGAATTTTGTGGTGGTCTTGAAAAGCGCGAGATGGCAGCTCAGGTCCTGGACTCGATGGATCTTGAGCGAGAGCGTGGCATTACTATCAAGGCGCAAAGTGTGTCGCTGGACTACACAGCCCTTAATGGCGAGATCTATCACCTGAACTTCATCGACACGCCGGGCCACGTCGACTTTTCCTATGAGGTGTCGCGTTCTCTGGCAGCCTGTGAGGGCGCATTGCTGATCGTCGATGCCGCGCAGAGCGTCGAAGCCCAAAGTATTGCCAACTGTTATACAGCAGTCGAGCAGGGGCTTGAGATTGTTCCTGTGATCAACAAGATCGATCTGCCATCGGCAGATGTCGACAAGGTGATCAATGATATTGAAGAGATCATCGGGCTGGATACAACTGATGTCGCTTTGGTCAGTGCGAAAACCGGACAGGGTGTGCAGGAACTTCTTGAGATACTGGTCACCAAAATCCCGCCGCCCGAGGGAGAGCCGGATGAGCCCCTGCAGGCGTTGATTATCGATTCGTGGTTCGATAGCTACGTCGGTGTGGTGTCACTGGTTCGTGTGATTAACGGTGAAATGCCGGTTGGTCAGAAAATTCGAATCATGTCGACTGAAGACACCTACATTGCTACCGATGTCGGTGTCTTTACACCCAAGCGGCTTGGCCGGGACAGTCTGAGAACGGGTGAAGTCGGTTATGTGATCGCTGGCATCAAGGATATCGAGGGCGCTCCGGTCGGCGATACGATTACGCTCGACAAGCACCCCGCGGCAGATGCGTTGCCCGGCTTTCAGCCAATAAAGCCACGGGTCTTTGCCGGCCTGTTCCCGATCCAGTCTGATCAGTTCGAGGCATTTCGGGATGCCTTGCAGAAATTGCGATTGAATGACGCTGCATTACAGTACGAGCCAGAGTCTTCGACCGCACTTGGCTTTGGCTTTCGCTGCGGGTTTCTGGGGATGCTGCATATGGAGATCGTCCAGGAGCGTCTTGAGCGAGAGTATGACCTGAGCATCATTACCACGGCGCCGACTGTGGAGTTTGAAATCCAGACCAGAAAGGGAGAGGTGATTCCGGTCGACAACCCCTCCCTGCTGCCACCATTGCAGGATATTGAAGAGATACGTGAACCATACATTCGGGCCAGCCTGCTGATGCCACCGGATTACCTCGGCGCCGTCATTCAGTTGTGTGTATCAAAACGGGGTGTGCAGAAAGGTATGGAGTACATAGGAACACAGGTATCTCTCCAGTATGAATTACCAATGGCAGAAGTAGTGATGGACTTTTTTGACCG
This sequence comes from Gammaproteobacteria bacterium, assembly GCA_024277915.1. Lineage (GTDB taxonomy): Bacteria > Pseudomonadota > Gammaproteobacteria > Steroidobacterales > JAJRUG01. Next base: position 33,462 of record JAJRUG010000020.1, on the reverse strand, counting down.
ACTCAAGTCGGTCAGCCGTGGACATGCATCGTTCGACTATGAGTTTTCGCAGTTTGTCCCCGGTGATCTGGTGCGACTTGATGTGTTGATCAACAAGGAAAAGGTCGATGCGCTATCTTTGATTGTCCACCGTGATTCGGCAAGGGTCAGGGGACGGATGCTGGTTGAGAAACTAAAGGAGTTGATTCCCCGACAGATGTTCCCGATTCCCATCCAGGCAGCGATTGGTGCGGATATTGTTGCTCGTGCTGATATCAAGGCATTCCGTAAAGATGTTACGGCGAAGTTGTACGGCGGAGATGTGACGCGCAAGAAAAAGTTACTGGAAAAACAAAAATCCGGAAAGAAGCGTATGAAGCAACTCGGTAATGTCGAGATTCCCCAGGAAGCATTTCTGGCCGTACTTAAAGTAGGGCGCGACTAGCCGGGGCGGCAGGATGAGAAAGCTGTCCCGCTGCAATAATATTCATGATCTTCGCAGCATGGCACAGAGAAAGCTGCCATCGCCGATGTTTCACTATATCGATGGCGGGGCAGACGATGAGTGGACGCTCCGGAGAAATACAGAGGCATTTGACGAATACGAATTACAGCCAAACTATCTCACCGACATTGAAACCATTGATCTGAAGACCAAGGTACTGGGGCTTGAGCTGGAGCTTCCTTTTTTCCTGGCTCCCACTGGTATGTCCCGGCTGTTTCATCATGAGAAGGAATACGGAGTAGCAAAAGCGGCAGCAGAGTTTGGCACCCTGTATACCCTTTCGACGGTGGCAACCACAAGTATCGAAGACATTGCAGCGGTTTCAGACGCGCCAAAGATGTTTCAGATATATATTCTCAAGGATCGCGAACTGACGCGGGAGTTTGTGCAGCGTTGCAAGGATGCGGAATACCAGGCGCTGTGTCTGACTGTGGATACACCGCTTGCAGGCAACCGGGAGCGTGATCTTGTGACCGGCATGAGCATGCCACCTCGTTTCGGTTTGAAAAGTCTGTGGAGCTTTGCAACGCATCCTTACTGGGCGATGAATCTTGCCCTGCATCCTGATTTCAGGCTGGCCAATGTTGCACACCGGGTGGACGCACTGGCAGATCAGGATATGGGGCTGGCTGAGTATGTGAATAGCCAGTTCGATCGTACCGTGTCATGGAAAGATGCCGAGTGGCTGGCGCAACAATGGGATGGACCGCTGGTTATCAAGGGCTTGCAAACAGTAGCTGATGCGAAACGTGCCGTGGATATTGGTGCAGCAGGTATCATGGTTTCAAACCATGGCGGGAGACAACTGGATGCAGTTCCGGCTGCAATAGACTGTATCGGGCCAATTGCAGATGCTGTGGCTGATCAGCTGGATATTATCTGTGACGGAGGTATTCGCCGCGGTACGCATATCATCAAGGCGCTGGCTATGGGTGCCAAAGCCTGCAGTATCGGCCGGCCGTATTTGTATGGACTGGCTGCAGCCGGGCAAGCAGGTGTGGAAAGGGCGATCAGTTTGTTGAAGTCGGAAGTAGAGCGGAGTTTAGCGTTGCTCGGTTGTCGAAAAATTGATGAACTTGAGAGGCGGCACGTCAGACCGCGATTGGATAAAATATAAGGGGCCGTCCCGGGTGGATCAGAATGCAGTAACGGCAGACGGCTGCCCCGTGGTCGGGCAGCACGGGGGTACTCGGAATACGAAGGTCTAATGCGGTTAAATACTCGCCCCGGCAGCATTTTCAACCAGACAGGAGCGTAGTTGATGAAAATCGACGTGATTCTCGAGTCCAATAATTCACCAGAGATGGTACTGAAGCTCGGGAAACTGGCCGAAGAAGTTGGCCTGGGTGGAGTCTGGGTGTCGAATATGACAGATGCCCGCGACCCGTTCCTTAATTTTGCCCAGTTGGCGGCGAATACTGACCGGATCGGTATTGGGCCGATTGCAGTGAGTCCTTTCGAGCTGCATCCGATGAAAATGGCCAGCTCGTTGCTGACCTTGAATGAGATTACCGGAGGAAGGGCAAGAATTGTTGTAGGTGCCGGTGGTGGCACAGCCACTGCCATGGGTGTGCCCCAGGAGCGACGCGTGCGGGCGGTTCGTGAGTGCGTCGAGATACTCAAGCTGGCTGCCAGCGGCAAGCCCGTTCAGTATCAGGGTGAGATCTATAAAGTTCAATGGTACAACCCGTCGTGGGCAACCAGCACGGCACCGAAGATTTATGTGGGTGCCGGTGGGCCGCAAATGTTACGGTCGTCTGCCCGTTATGCGGATGGAATCATGGTCAGTGACTTTGTTGTTGATCACGTCCGGAGATCCCGTGCGATGATCGATGCATCCATGGAAGAATGTGGTCGGGATAAAACCAGCATCCAGATGAACAACTTCTGGGCCTGGCATATCAAGGAAAGCCGTGAGGAAGCGGAGCTGGAAGCACGGTTATGGCTGGCAGTACGTGGCACACTTTATCCTCCGCATATCCAGAACGTGCTGGATGAGGATGAGGCAGAAATCGTCAATGCCAATATCAGTTCATTCATCAATGCTTACAACAAAAAGAGTTACGATGTTCCAGGCGTGCCGGAAGAAATTATTCAAAAACTGGTTAAAGCCTGTACATCGGCATGTGCGGTGAGTGAGATTGATCAGGAAATAGATCGTATCCGGCAGTTTAAGGCTGCCGGGCTGACGGAAATTGCGCTGCGGATTTACGACAATCCGGAAGAGGCTATCCGGATCATCGGGCAGCATGTCGTGCCGGCATTGCAGGGATAGCAGCCTGTATCCGCAACAGTAAGTAGCGGGGTCGTTTACAATTCAGGGTCGTTTACAATTCAGGGTCGTTTACAATTCATTTTGTGAGAAATATTTGACGCAATGAATTTCCCCCGAAAATACCGGCTGGCAGCGATTGTATTTGTTAGCGGCTGTACTGCGATTGGCACAATGCAGCTGGAGCAGCGCTACGGAACAGCCGAACCTCGTGAGCGTGTTGTCGAAGCACTGCCGCCCGGTACGGTTGATTACTGGTCTGAGGTAAAACCTGTTCTGGAGCAACGATGTGTCGTGTGTCACGGTTGCTACGATGCGCCCTGCCAGTTAAAGATGAGCTCAATCGAGGGTATCGAGCGTGGCGCCACCGGGGTCAGGGTGTATAACGCCATGCGGCTTAAGGCAGCGCCACCAACCAGGTTGTTCGAGGATGCACGATCGGTTGCCGAATGGCGTGAAAAAGGTTTTTATCCCATACTCAATGAGTATGCCGACATACCTGAGGCTAATCGTGAAGCCGGGGTGATGTATCGTTCATTGCAGTTAAAAGCGCAAAACCCTTTGCCCAATGAAGCACGCCTTCCCGACAGCTTCGACCTGTCACTGAGGCGTTCGCAGTTCTGTCCGAAAGCTGAAAATTATGATCAGTTCGCTGCAAAGCATCCCCAGTGGGGAATGCCCTATGCGTTGCCCGGTTTGCCGCCGGCGGAACAGAATATATTGATGCGCTGGATGGAGCAGGGGGCGCCTTATACTGCCCGAGCACCGCTGGCACCCCGGTATCTGAAGTTGATCGAGCGATGGGAGGATTTTTTCAATGGCGACTCGATGAAGCAACAGCTTGTGAGTCGATATATTTACGAGCACCTGTATCTTGCCAATCTTTACTTTCCGGAAGCAGATGACAGCAAGTTTTTTACACTGGTTCGATCAGCAACGCCACCCGGAGACCCCGTTCAGTTGATCACAACCCGTCGACCGTACAGCGACCCGGGTGTTGATCGCGTTTATTACCGGTTCAGGGAAGTGCTGGCTACAGTCGTGGCCAAGACGCATATGCCCTATCGGCTTGATGAATCTCGTATGCAGCGTTGGCGTTCCTTGTTTGTCGACGAGCCCTTTGAGGTCAAACAAATGTCTTCGTATGAGGATGGTCAGGCATCCAATCCGTTTCGAACCTTCGCTGCGCTACCGGTCAAGTCTCGATATGCATTTTTACTCGATGAGGCGCAGTACACCATCATGGGCTTTATCAAGGGTGCAGTATGTCGGGGGCAGGTAGCACTCAATGTGATCAATGATAATTTTTGGGTATTTTTCGTCAATCCGGCAATGCCGCGAGTGGCACTATATGAAGAATTTCTGGTTGATCAGGGTAAGAATCTCGTGCTACCTGCTTCCAGTGTCGATATTTACCTGCCGGCTGCACATTGGCGTCAATACAAAAAGCAACAAAAGACACTTCTGGCCGCAAAGAACCAGTTTATTGCGGCCAATATTACCTCATCCGATGCAATCGACCTGGGGCTTGTCTGGGATGGCGATGGTATCAACGAGAACGCTAGTCTGACCATATTGAGACATTTCGACAGCGCAACGGTCGAGAAAGGACTACTGGGCCAGGTGCCAAAAACGGCCTGGCTAATCGATTACTCGCTGCTGGAACGCATCCATTATCTTCTGGTTGCAGGCTATGACCCCTATGGCAATGTTGGGCACCAGCTTGTGACTCGCCTTTATATGGACTTTCTGCGCATGGAGGGCGAAGAAAACTTCCTGCTTATGTTGCCGGCATCCGCTCGAACCCGGGAGCGCAACCTTTGGTATCTGGGTGCTGAAGATGAAGTCAAAACCTATCTGACCCTGCCGGGTATGGAGGAAGTATCGGAACCGGCAATCAACTATTATACGGACAACGAAAAACAGGAATTGTTCGGAATGCTTGCCGAGCGCCTGAAGAAAGTGCTGCCGACAGTGCACGAGCTATCCACGATCAAACAATCGGAAATACGCACAAAACTTGCGCGTATTCATCTGCTCAAGGGTACACCTGCTACGTTGATGCCTGAGGTTGCCTTTATTCGAATCGAAGCATCATCCGGTGATCAGTATGTCACTATCGTGAACAATCGTGCTCATTCGAATATGACGTCAATGTTTAAAGAGCAGAAAAACCGCCTGCCTGAAAATGACACGCTCTCTGTAATCCCCGGGTTCATCGGCGCTTATCCCAATGCCTTTTACGTTGTTGATGAAAATGCACTTGAAAGTTTTATTGACATGATCGGCAGTCTCGACTCAGAAGCGGATTATGGCAGGCTGGTCGACTCCTACGGCATCAGGCGAACAGACCCGGAATTCTGGCGCAAAAGTGATTCTTTCCATATGGCTTATTTGCAGAGTGGCCCGTTGACGGCGGGTTTGCTGGACTATAGCCGTCTCGAGAACCGATAACGAACCACAGGGAGCCATCCCGTCAATAAAGGGATAGGACAGGCCAGGCCGAGCTATTGGCACGGTATTCAGCCAAGCTGTGACCTGCGCAAACGCCAAGAGTTAGGGGTAGTACGCCCCCGAGGCTTGATAATTGCTGGGCAGTAATCCCGAACTTCTGGTGCGCCACTTACTCGCCAGGTTCATCGTCTGGGCACAATTTGATCTATGCCGTTCTGGTGCAGGGTCAGGCTGACTATCTCGCCGTTTTTCCGGTTGAAGGTCAATTGCGCGTTCACTACCTTGTAAAAGAACCGGTCTGTCTCGAAGGGGAATACCCGCACTTTCGGCTGGCCTTCCAGACGCACTAATAATTTTGACCCATCCCGCGTGACAGTGATCAGAGTTCCCGGCGCGAGGTCGTATTCGCCCTCGTAGATGCTCAGCGTGTCTTCGTCGATTTCGATTTCGTTCTCGGTGAAGGTTCGAATGGTGGCCGGCGCATCGACACGCTCAGCGGGCATTATCTGGCCGTTCTGGTGCAGGATTGCTCGCTGAACCGTGCCGGACTCGTCCCGCTCGAAGACCAGCTGTGCATCTACGTAGCTAACGTTGAACCGGTCTTCGCCGCTGGACGCAAGCGGCACCGGCTGTTGCCCGGTGGCCTGGAGCACCAATTGCCCCCTGAGCTGGAAAATGCTCAGCACAAAGCCGGGTGTTATGGCGAAGTGGCCATGGTAATCACTGTATGTATCTTGTCCGTCCCCTGTGTGATTTTGGGCTGCTGCTGCCACTTCAGGCCGCTCAACGGCCAGCAGTCCCAGGCCGAATTCGGTCACATCATAGTCAGTATTGGACAGCACAACACGTCCCTGGCCCGTACTCGGGTTAAAACCCACGAAACTGCGATAACCACCGGTGCCACCGCTATGCCAGAAAACCCGTACATCGCCAACCTCGACGACATGCCAGACCCGGGTGACTTTCATGTAGCGGGTATCGGTGGCAGCGGCTATCTCCAGATCTGCTGATACGTCGTGGTGCAGTGCGTTGGTTCCCTCGGTCAGCCAGGGTCGGAACACCCGGGCCAGTTCCAGACCGCTGGCGCGCAGGCCTCCGGCACCGGCCAGGGCATTCAAGTGCCAGTTAGATGTCCGCTGGCCGGCATGGTGGCCGGGTACCAGCGCTTCCCCGTCTTCAAAGTTTGCCGTTTCCATGCCCAGTGGCATCAGCACATGAGTCTTAAGAGCCTTCACGTATCCGCCACCCTCCACGATTCCCAGCAGATGGCCGAGCAGACCCATACCAAAGTTGGAATAGGCGTATGTCTTGCTGAGTTCCTGGCCTGGGCGGGCGGATTGCAGCCCGGTCCGCAGTGCTGCGGTGTCGTAGTCCGCGTAGGGATCGGCATTGTCACTGAGTATCATATTAGCCGGCAAGCGGGGTAGTCCTGAAGTATGTGTCGCCAGCTCCAGCAGGGTGATGCGACCTATGTCCGGGTTTTCGAATTCCAGATCTGTCATGACATCAGCGATCGTGGTGTCGTAGTCGAGCTTGCCCCTGGTTACCAACTCTGCAAGCAGCAGGTTCGTGAATGCCTTGGTGATGGAACCGATCTCGAACTGTGCTGACTCGTTTGGCGCACGCGTGTCTTTGGCAGAGGTGTGTCCGAATGAAAAAAATTGTTCCGAGTCCCTGTCAATACTGACCACGACCAGGCCAATCAAGTCGCCGCTTTGCAGATGATCCTCGATCCACTGTTCCTGATCGATGGTGAGTGCCGGGGCTGCGGACGCTGTCCAACTGGTCGCGACAAGGTAAAACCCGACCGATATCATTGCGGTACGAACCAGCCAATTTCCAAGGTTAAAAGTGTGCATGATGATTTCCTCGCCAAAACGCAGGTGAAGTACCAGGCCAGCACAAACTACTGCGCCATGCACTCCTCGAAAATGGCAAATTTATCTCCCCTGGGTTCAATCGGCAACTGCGCGGCCTGCACTGCGTAAACCTGGGAAATGATGTCAGGGATCATTGCATCCACTGTAGGCTCTCCGGAACGAGGCAGCGATTCCAGCACCTGTGCAGCGCTGCGGCCACTAATACGTTTCTGCATCGCTGCGACAAACAGGTTAGCGGTGTAATAACAACCCAGTTCCCGCTCGCGGTGCTGCTCGATCAACCAGACCGGATCCAGGCGCCCGACCCGGTCGGCAATCAGCAGATCATTGAATATGGCAGTAAAGCCGATCAGGGAGAACTGCAGCGCATTCTTTCCCGGCTCCTGCCCTCCAAACCACAGGCGCAAAGTCAGTCCGGCAATCATGCGCGTAATGTAAGCGGCCTTTTGTTCGCTGCTCAGCTGCGTCCTGAATAAACGACTGCCGGGTCGCTGCTCCAGCAGAACAAGCCCGGTCTCGGTCACCGGGCCACGGTCAACAGACAGGGATATGCGAGAGGGGAGAGCCGGTGCTGACTTGTCAATCTCCAGCGCCAGCAGGAAATGGGTTTCATTCGCCTGGTTATGGGTAACAATGAACTGGTGGCCATTCGGCGTGCTGGTAGTAACCCAGTGACCATCGTCGGTTTGCCTGAGTGTCCATTCCGCATCAGCTGCGGCAGATAGTGACAATAAGGCAAACGCCATCCAAATCCTGTACATAGCAGCAACCTGTCAATCTGCCCCTTCGTCGATGCCAGGGGTCAGGAAACTTGGAATATAGAACTCCTTGTACTTCTCAATCATACCAACCACAGAAGAGTTCGTCAGTTCTGTAGTCCACTGTGGCGGGTAACCCAGTTTGGCGAATGGCAGGAACTGATCCTGATCATTATGACAATACTTGCACTCGATTGGTTTCTCGCTGACCCCGCGATGAATGACGCGCTCCATCTGTGACTTCTTCTCGGGGGTAAGGCGTCCCTGCTCACTGATATAACGTTCTACAAATAGCATATCCTTTTTGCCATGCAGCAGGCGGAAGCTCCCGTTTTCTTCAATACCGGGCGCGATCTTCGCGCCGTAGTTTCCATAGGTGGGATAAATGCGCGCTGCAGTCCGATAACTTTCTTCAATATCGTGCAAGGCGCGCGGATTGGGGACAAGCTTGCCACTATCCTTGTCATACCAGCGAAACTCGTGATCCGGCTGACCTTCCTCTGGCGGCATGTGGCAGGTTTCACAGGCAAGATAGAATGCATGCATATTCATAAAGCTGCGCAGCTCCACAGATTTATCGTGCGGAATATTTCCGTGGCAGCGCACGCACATACTGGTCTGATCTTTCTGGACACTGAAACCAATATGGTGGAACCGGCCTTCGATGTATGGCTGCTCGATTACCTTGAAGCCAAGATCGGTCCTGCTGGTGTGTTCCTGTTCCTCGATCAGCCGGGCAAACATTTCCTCATCGGCAGCTACGCCGTCACCCAGTTCCTGAAGGGACAAGGCTGCTTCTTCCTTTCCCTCGAAACCAAAAATCAACGGGTACATGAACATGCCATACCAGACTGTAAACCCCATCAGGATCAGCACATAGAGCTTGAATACAATACGCTTGAAAAGATTCACAGCTCATACTCCTGGCCACCGAAATGCTGCGGCCTGATCTCATCCTCAAGACCATGCTCGGTCATTACTCTCAGATACTCTGAGTAATGCTCGTGAATCATCTCATCCTCAGTGAGATATCCGGTCAGCCAGACCGTGGCAGCGGGGAACTTTTCGGGCGCGTAGTGAACGTTGTACCAGTGTACGAAGAACAGAAACAGCACCGCCAGCAACGCCTCGTCTGTGTGCATGATGTAAGCGGCATTGAGCACGATACCCGGAATGAAGTGTGTGACTTCATCATGCCACCACAACAGGACGCCCGCCGGGCCGAGTATGGGCACTCCCCAGTAAGGTGCAAAATAATCAAATTTCTCCCGCCATGACATTCTTTCATGCCGGGGTGGCCGGTTGGTGAAGTACAACAGGTATTTCCACGCATCCACAATGTCGTGAAAATCCCTCATGTTGGGAACCATCTCCTGGGAAAAAAATGCCTTGATGCCGGTTTTGAAGTTCAGTTGCCCATGAGCCTTGAGCTGGCCGAGATCATTCCGAATAAACAACACGATCCAGTAGATCGTGTGGTAGACAAACAGACCCAGTAATACCGTACCTGCGGCACGATGTATCAATGGCGCCAGGTCCGTCCCGCCCATAAAATCGTACAGCGGTTTGGCCCATGGTTCCTCGGCATGACGTAATGGAAAACCGGTTATTGCCAGCAACAGAACCATACTGAACAGAATGACATGTTGCACCCGCTGGTGTACGGAGAAACGGTAGAAATAACGCTTGCCGTCCTTGTAAATAATGGGCTCATATCGGGACATGATCAGCGCTTCTCCCTGATGAACGTAAAGTTCGGAAACAAGCGGCGCAACAGCTCAAAAAAGATCAGCGCCAGGAAGAAATACAATACTACGGCGATCAGGCCCTTGAAAAAAATCAGCATGTAAAATTGCATCGGATATTTTTCCCGATCATAGGTCACATGCGTCTGGAAACCCGCCAGATAGGGCCCTGCCTGAGTATGGCAGCCTTCGGTTCCACAGGTTGCTGGAACGTTTGTCTTATAGACAGCCGAAGCCGGTTCTGATTGTGACTCGATCAGATGTGTGTTCTCACCGGCAACAACATGACAGTCCAGGCAGTCCGCCGTTTTTTCGGAACCCAGCGCAATCAGTTTTCCGTGAAAAGTCTGCTTGTAGGAAGTAACAACATCATCCAGCTCGTGCCGCTCCCTGAACTCCGGGTCTTGATGGCACTTGGCACAGTTCTCAATGGTCTCCATCGGGAAGCGTGTTTTACGCAATCGTGAAGTGACATGTTCGTAGAAGTCTTCGGCGAAATCGCCGTTCTTGTGGCAGCTTTTGCATCGGGTGACAGCCCGTTCACTGACCCCTGGGTGAATCGTACCCTTGTCCACGGACACCGGCCGGTAGAATGGCTGATCGTGGCAATCCTTGCAGTCAGGATAATCCTCCTGAAAGGGTTTCGGGTTGCCCTCGGCATCAAGCTTGCCATGAGCACTGCGCGCAAGTGTTTCAGCAATCGATTCGTGGGTAAATCTTTTCTCACCCGAAGGTTCTACAATGTGGCATTGCTGTGCGCAGTCCACTTTGACAGCAGGCTTGTGCGGGATACGGTCGATATCGTTATGGCAATCCTTGCACTGGTTACGGCGATGGGGTCCGCTGTTGAATAACTCCTGGTTGATGTAAAAAAGCCTGAATTCGCCGTCTTCATCAATCCTGCTCAGACCGCGGTATTTGTGGCACATGATGCAATCGAGTTCGTCATCCGCTACTACCGGAGCTGAATAGAGAGTCAACGAAACAATAGCTACCAGAGACGCACCAAATATGTGCGAATAGCGCCTAATCATTGGCTGTGCCGCCCTTGTTTAATTTTTCCTGTTGCAGGATTTTTACCACGCTACACTCTGCCCGGATATTGATACTTATACATATCAACAGGCAGTATATAACGTATTCAAACGAAGACGGCCACACCCGCAGACTAGTCAGCGGAAGACATCAACCAGACCAGCAGTAACACCAGCGGTATCAGAGCCACCAGAGTCGCGATACACCAGGTACAGATCTCGCGAAATGGGCTGTCTGCTTTGACCATGCCTGTACCTCCTTGATTTTCACAATCGGCAACATGCAGGTATATGCAACTTATTGATTGTACACAATAAGCTGCAACCAATACTATATTAGACTCAAACAGTGCGCCGGGCAAGCAGGGGGTGCACACAGTGGACAGTGCGCATAAACAGGCGTTGATTACTACTCCGGCCGGCGGTTTTTAACACCGGAACGACGAATCCACCATTCACCACCCGAAAACCCGATTCCGCAGGCTGCAGACCACAGGCCGGTTGCAAGAAACCAGCCCATAGTTGACCTGCCCTCTGAACGCCATTCCAGCCAGGCAAATGTGACGGACAGGGCGAAAAATAATGCGATCCATACGATACGGTTAAGAGCCCGCAACCGGGCTTTGTAAGTACTCATGATTTCTCGCCGGAAATGACACAGGTCAATAGGGGCACTGCACTTGCATTTTACCCTATACTATTGTCAGGTTCTGAAATACAACCAAAAGAAACCCATGAATCATGGCGTTGTAAATATTCGGCAAACAGGATGGCTATTGTTAATTGCCTTCTGCGGGATTCTCTGGTCTGCTGGTTCTCTGGCAGCCTTCGAAGATGATGAAGGGTGCCTGTTGTGTCACAAGTACCCGAAGATGGGTCGGATCACAGAAGAAGGCGCCAAACGATCTTACTATGTCATGCCGCATATCTTCGGCTCCACCGTACACCGCAACGTACCCTGCACAGATTGTCATACCTACATCAAGCAACTCCCGCACCGTGATGTTGAAACCGGCGTAACCTGTGACTCTGAATGTCACTCTATCAAGAACCCTGCAACAGGGAAAAATTTCAGTCACCGGTTGATCGCTGAGGAATATCAGCGCAGTACTCACGGCCGGGAGAAACAGGCTGAAGGACCAGATATAGACAAACCTTACTGTGTGACCTGCCACCGTAACCCGATCTATAACCCCGATGAAGGACAGCCGCCAAAAGAGATTGTAGACCGCTGTGTTATCTGTCATGAAGACAACAAGTTTGTTGAAAACTGGTATAAACATACCAGCCGGCGTATTCGCGAGGTCAAGCGCACTCCGGAGGAAATTGTGGCGCTATGCTCATCGTGTCACGGGGACGAGCGCCTGGTGGAACGTCATTTGAAGGTGGCTGCTGCTGAAGGACGTGAGCTGGGAAAAAAATACCGCCTGGCAGTGGAATCCTATAACAACAGCTTTCACGGTAAAGTGACACGCTATGGATTCCAGAACACGCCCAACTGCCTGGATTGCCATGTTGACCAGGACAACTATTACCTCAGCGCCCACTTCATACGCCCTTCACGTGATCCGTTGTCGCCGGTCAGCCCCGGGCGCAAAGTCGAAACCTGCAAACGCTGCCATACCTATGCCAATGAAAACTATGCGGCACTCGACCCCCATCCGACCAGTGATCGCGAAGAGGGGCCATTCATCTATTATGCCGAGATTGTATACAACTGGGTGGCTTACATTGTGATTGCAGCACTGGTCGGTCTGGCATTATTCGAAACTGTCGGTCGCCGGCGAGACGGAGTCGGATGGCGTATCCGCAACGGTTCATCCTGGTGGCGACGTTCACGACGCGGACGCGATCGTGAGTCGTGATTGAACACTAACAGGAAACAAAAATCATGAACCTTTCAGCAGAGGCCCGGGATGTTCTTGAAACTTCGATGCGCATCCATCGTGTCGATGATCAGCAACGCAGCGAGATCGAAAAGGTGATCGCCGCAATGCCGGATGACAAGGTGTTGCTGTATAAAAATGTTGTCTCCAACCCGATCGGCGATCTGCCGCGTTACTCTATTCATACCCGTATTCAGCATATGATGATCTTTGTAAGCTTTCTGGCACTGGCTTTCACCGGCTTGCCGATCGCTTTTTTTGATCATTTCTGGGCGGAGCCTCTTAATTCCCTGATCGGTGGGGTTGACGTATCCAGAATCATGCACCGTACCCTCGCCAGTGTCATGATTTTCGGGATGTTGTATCACATGGTCACTATCACGCTCGGACCACTCCAGCAGATAATGCGGGGGCGTTTCGAACTGCAGCGCACCATCATTCCTACTTTCAAGGATATCCGCGACTTCAAACAGGACATGCTGTATTTTGCAGGCAAGCATGATCAGCGACCGGAAATGGACAAGTTCATGTACAAGCAGAAGATCCATTACTTTGCCGCTGCTTTCGGCAACCTGGTAATGATTATCTCCGGCTCATCTTTCCTGTTTCCGGAGTTCTGGGCTGCTGTGCTGCCGATTGGTATTGTTTCAAATTTCCAGGAGATGATGCGTCTGTCACATCCACACGAAGCGCTGCTGGCTTTGTTGGTGATCGCTTTCTGGCATTGGTACAACGTTCACCTCGCACCGGGGCGTTTCCCGATGCAATGGACGTTCCTGACCGGAAAAATTACCCGCGAGCACCAGATCGAGGAACATTTTCTGGAGTACCTGCGCAACCTGGTAGAGTTCCCCGGGGAACGGGCCTATCTTCTGGATCTCCTGGCGAACTGGAAACCGGGCGAGGATATGGCCGAGAGTACTTCCTCATGATGAAACCTCTGACAGCATTGCAAAAAATTATTGCTTACAGCTCGCTGTTCTTTGTGTTCTGCGCGACACTGCTTGGTCTTTTTGCAATCTGGTTGATACTCACCGAGTACTAGGGTAATGGGTCAGGTCAGTCCTCAATTGGTTATCTTTATTGTCCTCACAGTAGTGCTGTTTGTGCTGCTCGGCATCGCCATGCTGGTCATCATTGACCACAAGGCTAAAATTCCCGGTGCCTTCCGCAATGATCCGTTCAGCATCAGCGGACTACGGACAGGACACCCTGTCATCAGCTTCCTGACCACGCTGATTCTCGGTTCGATCATTCTGGTATTGCTATTCGAGCTGACTGTCGCATTGACCGGGTTTCTTGGGTTGCCGCGTAGTGCCGAACAGCCGAAGCTGTTACAGGAACTGAGTGAACAGCGTTTTACGGAACGTATGCGGCATTTTCATAACGAACCCGAACAGGATCTGGTCAACCTCGGCAAGAAATCAGTCTGCTTCTACTGCCACGGTGACTATTCCCATTCCAAGCAGCGCATGGTGCGCACACTGCTCAATATGCATACCCAGTTTATCGGTTGCATGACCTGTCATACGGACCCGCGCAAAGCACCGGAAGAAAACTATCAATTTGCGTGGCTGAACTATTCGGGGATCGAGGTACAGGGGCCGCATTTCGGCACCAGTACCAACCCCGACACCGGGTTTCTGGTCGATACCGATGACTACTATTCGAAGATTGTGGTTTATGACACCAGCAGCGGTGAAAATGAGCTGCTGGAAATTACTGAACAATCATCCGATGTGCAAGAGTTTCTGGCCATTCGCGAACAGCTTTCCGATCAGGACAAGGATGCATTGAAAAAACGCTTTCATGCGATGGTCAGCCCCAAGGGTCGCTTCTGCTCGCGTTGCCATATCGCAGAAGACAAAAGTTACCTGCCGTTTCGTGAGCTCGGATTCTCCGATCAGCGAATCGACGACGTCACTAATCTCAATCTGGTTGGTATCGTCGACAAATACCGGGAATTCTATCTTCCCAGACTCTTCGAGAGTGGCCTGTCATTACCCGATAGCAAGACGCTGATCGGTGAGGATCAGGAGATGCCAACCAGCGATGAAGAAGCTGCAAAGCCACGCGCCTGGTGGCGCAAATCCTCCCCCCCACCGAGCGGAGATGATGATGTGCCTGAGCCGTAAGCTGGTCGCCAAGAGTTTTTTCATTTTTCTTTTCCTGTTGATTTCCTGCCCCGGCAAGGCAGATTCTATTCCGACTCGCGCCATTCAACCGCTGATGGAACTCGGTGGCCAGACCAGTGATCTGTTGGCACTGCCCAGCGATGTGGCCGTCGATGCACGGTATATCTACGTGGTCGACGGTGGTAACCACCGCGTCGTTGTCTTCGATCACAATGGCAGGTACCGATTTCAGATCGGCGGGCCGGGCGAAGCTGAGGGGCAGTTCAGTAGCCCGGTTGGCATTACCGCTGGCAATGGAGAAATCTACGTAGCCGACACCGGAAATCACCGAATTCAGATTTTCAGCCAGACGGGGAATTTTATCAGTAGTATCGTCATGCATGATGGCGGCAAACCGGCACGACCCATTGATATCACGGTTAATCACAACGGCAAGGAACTGTATATTACCGGCAACAGGAATCATAAAGTCATGGTATTTTCCCGTCAGGGAAATCTGTTACGCGAATGGGGCAGCAACGGCTCCAACCGCGGTCAATTCCGCTATCCTGCCAGTGCAACACTGCTGGCGGATGGCCGCCTTGCCGTAGTCGATGTATTAAATACACGGGTTCAGGTTTTTAATCCAGGCGGAGATTTGTCTCTGGTGGTTGGCGACTGGGGTGTTTTGCCGGGACAATTTTTCCGTCCCAAGGGAGTGGCCGTTGACAGTGCAGGTCGTTTCTACGTTTCGGACAGTTATATGAACCTGATACAGGTATTCGCGGATTCAGGTGAGTTTCTTTATGTACTCGGTAGTGAAGACGGCATGCCCTGGCGCTTTGACACACCGACCGGTATTGCACTGGATACACAGGATCGACTGTATGTCGTTGAAATGCTGAAAAACCAGGTTTCAGTATTCGAGATATCACCTTGATGACCAGACAGGTTTTTCCCTGTCTGGTGCGGTTACTGACACCGCTGATTCTTTTTCTGTTGATTGCAGATCATGTAACTGCCGCACCGCGACTGCCGTCAGCGAAACGCGAATGTGCACTTTGTCATATTATGTGGCTGAATGAATTCAAACGTGATGATGTGACACCCCTGGTCTCCTACGATCCCAGGCCGCTGGTTGAATCCGGCAGGCAGGATGTCTCCAGTACCGAGCGCATGTGCCTGTCATGTCACGACGGTTGGGTGCTGGAATCACGTGATCTGTGGAAAAACAAGGAACATGCTCACCCGGTCGGGCAAGAACCGTCCGAGGAAATCCATATCCCGATCGTGGAGGGCAAGAACCTTTTCCCGCTCAACGATGACGGTAAAATATACTGCGGTACCTGCCACACTGCCCATGGTGTCGAATGGGGAGCCACCGATTCACCGGTTTTCATGCGAGTACGCAGCCGCGACGGCGAGCTGTGTCAGGCCTGCCATGATGAGAAAACAAAAGGCCCCGCTGCGGGTTACCACCCGCTCAATGAGGCGCTGGAAGGACGCCCTGCCTTGTTTGATACGACGGGTGCAAAATTGAGTAATGAAGAAAAAATCACCTGCCAGAGTTGCCACAGTGCACATGCCGCCCGGGAAGAAAAACTGCTGGTCACAGCAAATGACCGATCCCAGTTATGTGGCAGTTGTCACGAGGATCACGCCGCTGATTCCATGGCCGCTGCAGCACGTCTGCACACTCACCCTGTAAATATAATCCCCGAGCAGGCCAGGATTCCGCCATCACTGGAAGAACAGGGCGCCAGGTCGGGTCCCGATGGTGAAGTGATCTGTGAGACCTGCCACAAACTCCACGAAGCGCGTCCATCGTCCAGTCTGCTGGTCGCCGACAACAAGCAATCATCGCTTTGTGGAGACTGTCACGAGAAACAGCGCCGGATTGCCGGCGGTAAACACGATATGCAGCTGGTTGCGGAAGCTGAAGGTGATGTCTGTAGTGCCTGTCACCTGCCGCATCAGGGCAAAGGCCCGAAGATGTGGGCTCGCGAGCCGGGGGCAAGCCAGGATGCCATGGCGGCACTATGCCTGAGCTGCCATGACGAGGGTGGTCTGGCTGAGGAGCACCTGGTCGGACGCTATAGCCACCCGGTGGGTGTTGATGTCGGACGGCTCGGACAACCGGTGGAGTTGCCCACCTTCAGCAGTGATGGCCTGAAGCTGGTTAACAGCAACACTGGCCTGGTCACCTGTGCAAGTTGCCACGATCCTCACCAGTGGGATCCGGCACGGCCGGGCCATGCAGGCAAACCCGGTGACAGCAGCGATGCCAGTAACAGTTTCCTGCGTATAGCCGATGGCCCGGATTCGGAACTGTGCCGGGCCTGTCACGAGGAAAAGTGGTTGATACAGGGAACCGAACATGATCTGGCTAAAGTGGCGCCTGAGGCACGTAATGCGCTCGATCAAACAGCCGCGCAGTCCGGACTGTGCGGTAGCTGCCACCAGGTACACAACAGTACCGGGTTAAGCATGTGGGGCCGGGTACTACCGGGTCAGACAAGTACTGCAGCAACTCCCTGTCTCAGTTGCCACAATCCGGATGGGGTTGCCGCAAAGAAACTGGTCGGCGATCACAGCCATCCCCTGGATGTTCCGATCACCGATCTTGGTATTCGCACCAGCCTGGATGAATGGAGCAATAGCCTTGCATCACTGCCCGGAGCTGACCCGCTACTGCCACTCCCCCTCTTCAACCAGCATGGCCAGCGAGCCGGGCAGGATGGGCAGGTCAGTTGCGGCAGTTGCCATGATCCGCATCGATGGTCGCCGGATACCGAGGTGGTTGCACTCGATGTTGAAGGCGATTCAGGCAATAGCTTCCTGCGCATCAGCGAGCAGGGCAACAGTGATCTGTGCATCAATTGCCATACCGACCAGGCCGTGGTGTCTTTATCCATGCATGGAGGCGAGCATTTGTTACTGGATCAAGAGACACCCCGGAATGCTGTCTCCGGTGTATGTGAAAACTGTCATCAACCGCATAATTCCAAGGGTACATTTTTGTGGGCCAGAGACGAGGGTCCCGGGCTCAGTGCTGGTGAAAAGCGCTGCACCAGCTGCCACCGTGACAAGGGTGATGCCGAAGAAACACAGCCTGGTCGCTACAGCCCCCCTCTTCAGGTCAAGGTGGCGAATGCCGACCTCCCGGAACACCTGCCGTTGTACACGCCGGATGGCAAGCAGGCGATGCATGACGGTACAGTGGACTGCGGCAGCCGCCATAACCCCCACCAATGGCAAGCGGATGACCGGTTGAGCCGTAGCGGCCAGACCCCCGACAGCAAAGGTGATGCCGGTGACAGTTTCTTGCGCATGTCTGCGATGCGGGGTGAGTTGTGTAGTGAGTGCCATCGCGATCAGCAACAGGTGCTTGGCACCGACCATGATCTTGCCATTACCGGGCCCGAGGACATGAATGACCATGCCCAGACAGTCCAGACATCCGGCCTGTGTGGTGCTTGCCACAGCATACACAATGCCATTTCACCAATGCGCCTGTGGGCCAGGACCCTGGGCGATGGCGATAACCCGGTGGAGCAAACCTGCCGGAGCTGTCATGTCGACAACGCGGTTGCGCAAGCCAAGATCCCGCCAAATATGCTGCACCCCGACAAGGTCATAGCCTGGTCAGAAAAACTGCGTGAAGACCTGCACCCGGTCACAGTCGCGCCACTACCGGTATTTGATAATGAAGGCCATGCGGCCCTGACCGGTGTCATCAGCTGCTCAAGCTGTCATGATCCTCACCAGTGGCAGGCAGACCTGACTCAGCCTGCCCCAGGCAAGAACACCGAAGGTGATATCAGCACCAGCTTTCTGCGCCTGTCCAGTACGGCTTCATTCCTGTGTGCTGATTGCCACGGAGCGGATTCAATATTTCGCTACCAGTATTTCCACTCAGAGGAAGAGCGCCGGAATCGCCGCTGATTCTGTTGTTATGCGCCATGGACACAGGCTGAAAATAGCCTATTTGTCATGGCATGCCAGACAGATATTTTTTTGACGCAGCCTGTTTGTATCACGTGTATCGGCCGGGGTAACCGGATAATCGGGCAAATTATCATCATGCGGATCGTGGCAGGTTGCACAGAATATTTTCCCTGATAAAGGATCAACCGGTAACCTGATTCCGGTGCTTGCTGCTGTTTCATCCATCCGGCGGCGCACTTCAGGAGAAGGAATGACCAGGTGGTTGGAGCTGTCGGTTCCTGAAAATGAAAATGTTGCCCCTGGGTGAGGTTCTACGGGGTGACAGCCTGTGCACATGGCCGAAAGATCATCACCAGTACTAAAAGAGAGATTATTCCCGGTGATCTTGCCCGTTGCGTCAACACTCGTGTGGCACAACAGGCATATCGCCTCTCGCAAATCGCCACTATCGGCAAATTGATCATGTGGATTCAGTTTTGTGTAGGCATTCTTATCGTGACACAGGTAGCAAGGGTCACTGCGCTGGTGAAATGGCCCCTCTCTTAAAAACATCGGGTTGGTGAAACGCTCATTTCGCCGCTCATCCAGACACTGTGCAGGAAGCTCATGACAGGTTTCGCACACCACCTGATCATCCCGCAGTGAAGCCTGGAATGACCCGGGCATACGTCTTTGCATGTCAGGATCTGCCGGAATCGTTGACAGATGGCGGCAAGCTGACTCACTCGTTGCAGCATGGCAGTCCAGACAGAGGGCATCATCCGGGGCAGCGTTGAGCAAAGGATTCCCGGCGGTTGGTGATTTTTCTATATGGCAGGTATCGCAAGCGTCGGTGCGCCAGTGCGGATTCTGGCCATCCTCTGCCATTGCAGTCCAGCTCGGGAATGCCATTGCCGTGAGCGCCAATACTTGCCAGATGTAATTAAGCACAAACTGAAGCCCTCCCCTAGGGATAGGATTCGTCCCTGTGATCCTCTCCATGACACTCCAGATCGCAGGAACCGGCCAGTTGCCCGTTATCCCGAAACCGAAGCAAGCCATTGGAGTTGGCGAATACCACCGAGGTATCAAAGTTGATCAGGTGGGAATTGTTGATGCTGTTTCCCTGCTGGCTGCTGACACCGTGAGGGTCATGACAAACATTGCAGGGTGTATTTTCCTTGTCGATATGTTTTTTGTGCTCTTTGAAACTGTCATCATTGAGAATGCTGTTTCGATCATGGCAGTTGTAACACAGTGCATAGGCGGAAGCGCTTTCCGGTGTGTTGTCCAGCGTTTCGTAGCGCTGCACGAGGATGGGTGAAAATGCCGAGCCATGTGGTCCCTCCGGGCCGGAACCGGCTGCACTGCTCGCTGCATTATTGTTGTGGCAATCCACGCATCCCATCGATGAGCTTACCGTCCATGGGGCGATAAGACTTGGTACTGTCGGGTTTCTTCCCGGTCCGGCGACCGGATGAAAAGACGGGTTGTCCAATTGAAATTCCAGCCGGGTATTCACCTGTGGTAACTGGCGCGGTGTTCTGGGGATGGGTTGATTCGGGCTGTCTGCATGACAACGGAAGCACAGTTCATAAACCCTGGAAACAGGATCTGTCTCTATGCCGTCTATAGAGATGCCACGGATATTCGCCAGTGAGCCTGATAGAGGATCAGTGGCTGCCCGGGCCGCATGCGGATTATGGCAGTCTGCACATTCGACATGCCGGCTGGATACGATGCTTTGCTCTCCAGGGTCATGAATCAGTGTAGTTGCTGTCATTGGATGAGCCGACAACTGGTTGAATACTGTCATCACATCGTCAGTGGCCACATTGCCGTTGTGACAGGCAGAACAGTTCTGCTGTTCATCACCGTACATCAGCAGCCGGGGGCCACCTGTGGACAGGTGGGGCATATGGCAATTTTCACAAGCATTATCTGCAACGTTCGTCCGGTCACGCAGCGGCCAGGGATCGGGTGACTGTCCGTTCCAGGTAGCTGCGGATGTACTGTGCGCCGATATTTGCCAGCCTTCCTTCAAATGGCAGGCCTTGCATAGTGCGGAGCCAGTGTTTGGCCAGACCAGAAAATTACCGTAGGTATCGTTGTGCGCATCGTGACAAGCTGTGCATTGCAGCTGCCCGTTGTCATCCAGCCTGATTTCCGGTTGCAGGGTTGCAGGATCGGCAAGCTCTGTGTTCTGACTTGCAAGACTGCTGGAATAATCAAATGACACTGGGTGATCGTGGGACAGATCGGTGCCGATCAGTGCCGACCCACCGGGCATTGTGGTGATACCGCCTGTCATTGATATGGGCGTTGTTCGACTTAACACTTCGCCCAGCGCGATGGTGCCGTCGTGGCAACTCAGGCACAGGATGGAAGCACCAGTGGGCTGGCCTGGCTGTGCAACAGCGGTGCTGCTGCTATATGGCACATAAG
Organism: Gammaproteobacteria bacterium; assembly: GCA_024277915.1. Taxonomy (GTDB): domain Bacteria; phylum Pseudomonadota; class Gammaproteobacteria; order Steroidobacterales; genus JAJRUG01. The sequence continues at coordinate 12,463 of JAJRUG010000020.1, read as the reverse complement.
TGGTGCCGGGGAGGCGCCGGTTCCACAGGGGCGCATCCGGAGAGGCGCTATGCGGTGTATGACAAAAAATACAAATCTGACTTTCCAGACCGGATTTCGTGGTACCCGGCCCCGAGACCGATAGATTGTGGCGGGTATCCGCCACACTCGCCAGCAATGGGTCAACGGTGACCAGCAGCGCCACCACACCAACCAGCCAACTCAGTCGAATCCTCATGGTGTGACACCTACATACTGAAGAATCTGAACCCGTTGATTATGGGAGTCAGCGATATAGATCAGATTGTTCACATCCACGAACAGTCCGTTCGGCAGCCAGAATTCTCCGGCTCCTTGTCCCTGCTCACCGAGGCTTAGTAGTAATGTGCCGGTTTCGTCGAATACCTGCAGCGCATGGAACATCGAATCGATGATGTAAATATGCCCAAAACTGTCCGAGGCAACGCCCTTCGGGCGTGAAAGGCTGCCGGAGCCATCCCCGACCTTGCCAAAACCGTCTCTGAGTTGCCCGTCCGCATCAAAAAACTGAATGCGAAAATTGAGTGAATCAGAGACCAGTAGTCGATGCTGCATGTCCTGCCACAGATAGGTGGGATAGTTGAGTTCTCCCGGCGCATTGCCGCGCCGAGAAAACTGATTGACAAGAACACCGGATAGCGCGAATTCCTTGATGTTGTGATCGGCGGTATCTACCACAAAGATTTTCCCGGTGTTGTCATCGAATACGATCCCGGTCGGTTGCAGCAAATCTTTTCCGGTACCAAGAAATTCCAGGTGGTCTGACCCCGGCTTGACTGTAAGCAACCTGCCCAGTTGAGAATCCGTGATGAATACCTGGCCAGTCGATGAAATCGCCATTCCTACCGGAGAGGGCGCAGGCATGTTGTCATCGATGCGCAGCAGCCGATACTTGCTCCGCCGAAGATCGAACCGGTGAACTCCCTGAACACCCGGATCGGCAACAAAGATCAGTTGGCCTTCATCGTCGGCGACTACTGCCATTGGCCGAACCATTCGCTGTTCACTGGCCCCGGCGACGAGACCTACCAGCCTGCTCCAGAATGATGGTTGGATCCCCAGATCCTCCGGGGTTGAAAACTCGGTCACGAATACATAGCGTGGCGCCGCAGGAGGGGCTGGCCAGGCGCGGCTGACTTCTGTTGCAACGGTCGGCCGGGAGGTCGGGTTGCAGGCGAGCAGGCCGGTCAATAACAGCAGCAGGAAGAAGAAACGAAACAAGCGACTCTTGCACATCATTAAAATATCCGGCTCAATTCTGCCTTCACGATAGTCTGCTCACGGTCCACAACCCCCTGTGACTCGATCAGGTACTGAGCTCGCACGACAAACCGCATTTGTCGATAACCCCATTCCAGTGCAAGATTTTGTCCACGCCGAAGCCGCCTGAGGCTCCCACCCGTGTCCTCCAGATAGTCTGCATCAATAGACAATGTAGCGCGACCCCAGGGCCGGGAGGTGAATCTTGCCCGGTACTCGACCAAATCAACATCCTCAAGTGATGCGGCGTTATCAACGGTCTCCCTGTGCGCCGAGACCCGAAGTGCCGATAGTCCGGGCAACGCAACCTGGAAATAGGTATCAAAACTGTTACGGACGAACGGCGCGATATCTTCATCCTGATTGGTGTAAAGATACTCTCCGCCCACCGTCCATCCATTCGATAACGGGTAGTCTACCCGGATTCCCGCCTGGTAGCTGCGAATGGAGTTCAGTGGAGTAGTCGGTGTTCCACTACGCAGCCGGTTATTCGTATCGCGAACCCGCAGGTACAGATTGACATAGTCAAACAGTCGCGTGTTTATGGAGTAGCTTTGACTGGTAGTGTCGAAATTCATCGTGCCACCAGGCTGGTATTGATAGTCAACAAGCACTGTCTGTCCATCGATGATACTGCCGCCGATCAGACGCTCGATGGATGTTGCATCTCCGGTTGTTACCAGACGATAGTCCATGCCTTCGATAAATACCTGGGTTTTCGGGGTATTTCTGACAATGATGCTGCCGGAGATAACAAAATTATTTCGTAAAATTACCGGCATGGACCCATTAAGGGTAATGATTTCGTCAAATACGCTGACGAAATCGACAGTAGACTTTTGATCAGTGCGATCATATGACAGACCCGCTCCGAGCTGGACGGAGCCAAAACCAAACTGCCTGGTGTGGGTAATAGATCCGGTAGCTCCGTTCACCTGCTTGTTGAAACCCTCGTTTTTATCTGTGCTGAAATACAGATTTCCGTCTACAGACTGGTTGATTCCCTTGATATGGGATGCGCCGACTACGGCGCGCTGTGTCACGGCATCGATTCCGCTTCTCTGGTTACGTTGCGTTTGGTACCTGTAGAACGATTGTGTTTTTTCCGAATGGGACCAAATGAGATTCCCGTAGTAGCGGGTGTCGCTTACATCGGTAGTAATATCCTGCTCGGTTTTCTGGTCAGAAAAAGTCAGCTGTTGCACAAGATTAAACTGCCGGTCTTCGCCAAATCTGTTCCGTGCATCGATGTCGGTCGTGTTGGTGGTTGATATGGTTTGCTGGATCGGCAAATCGGGGCTGCCACTACTGGAGTCCCGGCGACTCAGGCGCTCGGTCAGCGCGATTCTGTCACCGTCACCGTAGGACTTGGAGGCCCGGAACGTCGCCTCATCGACAATGTCATCGACTGATGTATCAAATCCGGATCCCCTGGTATTGATACGAAACGCTTCAACGGTCAGCAGAGCCGGCGAAACAGGTTCACGCAAGGATGCGTTCAGTCCGTACCGGGTCTCTTCCACCAGGAATCGCCCTGCGAGACTCGTCGAAACAGAAGGATGCCTGCGCTGGTAGTAAAGTGTAACCGGGTACTCCTTCAATGTGAGGAAATCCAGGTTGACCAGAAAATTAAACAAAGCTTCATTGGTGCTGTTGTCACCGGCATTCGAATCGAACTGTTGCTGAACAAGCAGCGCACCCGCGCCGATGTCCATATTGAGAAAGCCGGGGTGGTAGATGTAGCTCTCGGTTTGTATAAACAGCTCCTCCTCGAAAGTTGGACGAGTCTGGAAAACATCTTCCGAACCACTTTGCCCGCGAATCTGCTCATCCAGAAGGTAGCGGGTTGCTATCTTCCCGGAGATATCCGTTAACCGGAATGGTGCAATTTCATATTGTTCGTACTGCTGGGCTATCGTGGTGGTGGATATCATGGCCAACAACCCCATCCAGACTATCGATGAAGGGAATCTGCCCTTATTGTCCGTTCGGTGCCAGATTGCGGCGTTCAACTGGGTTCTCCATATCCTGCCGTTCTCCAAAACCGAATACAACAACCTTGTTGATACCGAACTGGCTGGCCACGAGAATGACATACTCCAGTTTGAACCCGGGTGCCGCGAATTGCTGGAAGTATTCTACGTTGTCATAGTCGATTTTGATTGCTGTGGGCATGTTGATATTGCCCCTGTTGTCTCCCGGTTGAGCAAAAACCAGCAATGGTGAGCCATCTGAATCCAGAATCTGGATGTTCTCGAATGCGGCATCAATGATGTACAGGCGCTGGTCACGATCGACCGTGATCCCTTTAGGACGGGCAAATCGACCCAGTGCAGTTCCGATTTGCCCGAATGTCTGCAGGTATTTCCCATCTAGGGAAAACTTTTGTACCCGGAAATTACCGGTGTCACTAATGTACAGACTGTCATCAGGTCCGATTGCAAGATTGGTCGGCTGAAACAGCTGGTCGGTTTCTGAGCCTACCTCGCCAAATCTGAACAGCACCTCGCCGGAATACTTGTCCAGTACCTGGATTTCATGATGATCAAGGTCAGAGACATACAGCCGGTCTCCGACTACCGCGACATCTATCGGTTTGAACTGGTCGGGCTTTCCCAATGCCCTGAGAAACTTGTCCTGCTTGTCGAAAACAAGAATTTGCTTCCGATCCGTATCAGTGACATATCGCGTACCATCTGCTTCGATGGTGATATTGATCGGTTTCTTCATCACGCCGCCACCGTAGCCATGTACAATTCTGGTGCTGCGTTGGCGCAGATCGAAGACACCATACCCGGAATTGCGCGTATCCACGACGAATACACTGCCATCGTACAGTGTCACACCATATGGCTTGCGCACGAGGTGTCCTTCGGTAGTTTCCTCGCCGAATACGAAATCCATGAAACCGCCGGGATCTGCTGCAAGATCCCTTTGTGATGACAGGCGGGTCAGAAACTGCAACCGTGGCTGGGCGGGGGGGGAAGGATAAAAAAGCGCAGCCTGATCAGGCGCGGGTGCCGGACCACCTGCGCATCCCCACAACACCACAATCCCCAGGATCACGACGATCCGGGGGATTACTGCGATAGTATGGCTTTGTGTTGACTGCTTCATTATGGGCACCACGGGAACAATACCCTGCCGCGAGGATACAAACCACTGCCAACCGGTTGTTATTGAACCGATGGGCAGTGGTCGTCAAATGCCATGAAGCAATTGTTACTTGTTATGGCAGGCCAGACAAATTTCGCTGCCATTGGCGGTAATCCTCAGGAAAGGATTTCCACCAGTACCTGCTGCGACGAAGTTGTTATGAACGTCATGGCAGGATGAGCATTGAACCTTGTCTGCGGACAACAACAACTGACTGATTGAGCCGGTTCTGGTCTTGTCACCACCAGCGCCGATCGTGACTGTTGTTGAGCTCGGATCATGCAGCCCGGGGTCGGTAACCGACAATGCAGTATCGAAATTAATCGAAATCGGATGGTCGTCCGTCAGGTCGCCACCAGCACCGACGGCATCGCCGCCACCCATGAAGTTGGTACCGGTATTGCCACCAAAGCTGTCAATGGCGACCGTACCGTCATGGCAGGACAAACAAAGTTTCGATGTGCCGGTTGGTTGGGCATCCTGTGCCGCATCCATTGATGGACTGGTGTACATCGTGAATGTCGCCACCGTTTGTTCATGATTCCACAACGGCGCGGTACTGACCGATGTATCTGCATTATGAGGGGTATGGCATACCACACATAACTGACCACCGCTGAACCCCGAAGTCGAAAAGTCATGATCTGTTCCGACTATTGTGCCGGCCGATGCCTGACCGGAAAACAATCCAAGCACCAATACTCCTGCAGCGACTTTGATGAAAGAAATTACCCGGCCGCTATCATTTTTTATATCCATGTCAGCCTCCTTAGTTTTGAAAATAAATTATAAACCTTTCCTGAGCTGGTGCCATTTTAGCCTGAATGTGCTCATCGTAACAACTCCTAACTCGCGGTTTTGTATGCTATTTATGCTAGTAATGTTGCCTACTCATGCAGGTATAAATGCCTACTTTTGTATGCATTATGGTATCTGGCAATGATAAAAAGTAATTTATCGGTGCCTTTTGTAAAAGTTATCGACAGGAAATGCTTTATGGTAAATGGGGAGAGAACTAATTTGTTGGCACAGCACTGCGCATGTTTTTTTTCGCTTTTTTATTCCGTTGCTATTCCGGCTCGATAAGGGGTTTCCGTACAGCAATCAGATCAAGTCACGATACCTTTGAGCCGGCAGGCAGTCTTCAATGATTCATCCGGGACAAACAGGAATGGCGACATGCGCAATGGGCTTCTGGCAGGGTTCTGCCTGTTGATTGGTCTTTCTCCCGCGTTGGCGGAAACGGATCACAGTCAACATGACATGACCGGCCATGTCACTCACACCGGCGCGGCGGCACATATACATCACAGTCATGAAAAAGGCATGTGGATGCTGGAATACCGTTTCATGAGAATGAATATGGGTGGTTTGCTCGATGGCACCAGCAGCGTTGACAGTCGTGATATTTCGGGCGCGCTTCCAGGTGCCCCACCAGTTATTAATCCCGCCAGGTCTTATCTGATGTCTCCGACCCAGATGCAGATGGATATGCATATGCTGATGCTGATGTATGGATTGACTGACCGTTTGTCCCTGATGGCGATGGCAAACTACCGGGATAACCGGATGGACATGGTGATGCATATGCCCATGCTGGATATGTTCGGCACAATGGAAACCAGCGGTCTGGGGGACTCATTGCTTGGTGGTATGTTATCTATCAATAATCAATGGACCACCAGCCTTAGTCTTGGCCTGCCAACCGGGAAAATCGACAACACGGTGGATATGACCATGCGTGGTATCAATCCGGTGACGGGAATGCCAATGTCCGTGACCAATACCGGTATTTATGCGTCATACCCGATGCAGTTGGGTTCCGGTACCTATGATCTGATACCTGGTATTACCTACAAAGCCAGCTCAACGAAACTCGGATGGGGGGCACAAGCCAACTATATTTTGCGCCTTGGTGAAAATGACAACGACTATTCTCTGGGTGATAAATTCGAAGTATTTGCCTGGGGTAAATATGTTCTGAATCCAAGTTTCCTGGTTTCCAGTAAACTGACCTTTACCGACTGGGGGAAAATTGACGGCAGAGATCCGGCTATTGCTGCCCGAATGTCACCAGCGGGCGACCCGGAAGCTACCGGAGGTACTCGGGTCGATCTCAGCCTTGGGTTGAACGGGTTTTTCGGCGGTGGTCATTCCCTGGGGTTTGAGTTTGCTATGCCAATTCACCAGAACCTGGAAGGCCCACAGATGGAAACTGACTGGATTTTCAGTTTCACTTACCAGTACATGCGGTAACCGCAGCGCCTGCTGCCGGACTTTATTCGTTCTGAACTATACCCAAGCTACGAAAGGGGAGGGGCGAGTGAAATTCTGCCATTCTCATCCACGCTGGCCAAAGAGAAGCTATTGTCAGAGATCAGGATGTCGATCAATTCTCCGCGCTCCAGTTCGAAAATAAGCTTTCTGTTGCCTTTGGGCGTTTTCACCCTGAAGTTTTTTGGTGCGTTAAAAGTGCGCTCCACTTGTCCACCATTTGGTAACAGGATTTTTATTTTAACTTCACCGGTGGTAACCCGGGCACGTACCATTTTTGCCTCAAAGCGCGCAAACAAATGTTTGTCCTGTACGATTACCTCACGGCAACCCGTCACAACATCCGGAAACCGCTTGATGACGTCCGGTCGCCATGTGATATCGTCACAGGTCACATCCCCTGCGAGAGTTGCTGGTGGCGCAAATACTAATAAGGAAAGGATGGCAGGCAGTGCAGCAGCTATATAGGTTTTCATCTCGTATCTCCTCTGACACATGGTCAGAATGCTGATTACAGTGACTCGCAACCTGATTATTAGCATGAGTGGAAAGGTCTGTATCTGATCTGGGTCAGGACAATGTGATCCGCAGATTCTGAATGCTGCACATGACAAGAAAGGCAATGAGCTGTTGTGCAAAAAAGTGCCCGCTCATGGCGGGCACAGGTATTTTTATGCTTCTTTGTTGACTGCTGGCAGGAAGCTGTTCTTATGCTGCGGCGATTGCTGCTTCTGCCTGGGCTCGTGCTGCGGCTGATTTTTCCCGTGCTGCGGCAACAGTTGCTTCCGCTTTTGCTTTGGCGGCAGCTGCCTTTTCCCTGGCGGCCTCTGCTTTGGCCCGCGCGCCTTCAATGGCGGCCTGCTTCACTGACTCTGGCGGACCCTTGATACCTGCCTCTTTCGCAAGATGGGCAATCGCTTTAGCGGCATATACCTTCACCTTGGCATCTGCCTTGGCTTCTTCAGCCTTCTTGACTGCTGCAATGACTTTTTCTACAGCTTCTCTTTCTGCTATGGAGGTCTTTTTGATTGCCTCCAGCATTGTCTTGGTGATTGTCACATTTGATGGTTTCGTAGCCATGCTGTTCTCCTCAATTTTCTTGCCAAGAACGCTCCCCCAAACGGTACTCTAGTGATACTTCCCGATTTCGCAATGACTTGAATCAGTAGAGGTCGCATTCGTGATGCGGAGTCCCGTTATGACCAGCCAGCCGGTTTTCATGAAACTCTGGTGAATATCTTTAATTGCTCATACACTCCTTCCCAGCGCCGGAAGCAGGCTGACGGACAGATCAGGGCACCGGGTCTGCACCTGCTGCATCGGCAATGCAGCATTGAGCCCCCGGGTGCGGAAATAACGGGTATAGCCATTGCTGCGCCAAGTCAGCAGGCATCGCTCATCGCGAGCGTGCCGTTGACCGCAGAGCCATGGGAGCCGCTGCTCGAAGGAGAGGTGGTAGCAATTTCGGGAGGCGAGGTTGTGGCCCGCAGCCTGCTATAGGGCACAAAACCATTTGCCCTTCTTTTATTCCCTGCTTGATATTAATTAATCGACCAATTAATATTAATCACCATGACTCAGATCAAAAATTCATCTGCCCCGCGCAAATCCGGGCGACCCAACGCCGATCAGGCAAAGAAAGTCCTGGCGCGTGAAGCGCTGCTTGCAGCCGCTCGTGAGTTGTTCGGCAAGTTGGGTTTCGACGCTACGACAACAAAAATGATTGCACAGCATGCACAGGTGAATCCGGCTTTGATCCACTACTATTTTGGCGGTAAGGCTGGCCTCAACGAGGCTATGCTGCGAGAGGCGTTACAACCCTTGCTCGACCGGGTCAAGGCTTTCGAATCGTCTGAAATCCCTGATCTGTCACTCAGTGAATTCTTCGGCATGTACATGCGCACGCTGGCGGAAAATCCTTGGCTACCCAAGCTGATGGTGCGCGAGGTACTGCCGGACAATGGTCGTTTGCGCGAGATCTTTATCAGTGAATTTGCGAGCCGTACGGCACGTATGATACCGCTGCTAATTCGAAGAGATCAGGCGGCAGGTCGCCTGCAATCGAATCTAGACCCGGTACTCACCACGCTGTCCTTTGCATCGATGGCAGTTTTTCCATTTCTTGCTGCGCCGATCATCGAGCCTGCCCTGGGCATCCGGATCGATCAGCAACTCATCGAGCTTCTGATTCCCCATACCGCAGATATTTTTTATCACGGCACGGCAACCGGGGCACGCGAATGCAATACAAGAGCCCGATGATGTTACTGCGGATACTCATATTGCTGCTCACGGTAGGTATTGGGGCATGCGAATCGAGTGATTCTCCGCTTCCGCTGGTCGGTACACTGGAGCGTGATCGCCTGGAGGTGGTCGCCGAAGCAAATGAACGTATTGTCGAAGTACTGGTCACCGAAGGAGACCGCGTCGAAGCGGGCCAGACCCTGATGCGTCTTGAGCCGGAGCTTTATCAGGCACAGATAGATGAAGCAAGGGCGCTCAGGAAAAGAGCTAAGCAGCGCCTGGCTGAATTGACACGGGGTCCGAGGGAAGAGGAAATTCGCGAAGCACAGGCCCGGCTGTCTGGAGCACAAGAGAACCAGGCTGTGCAACGCAGGGAATTCATTCGTGTAGAGAACCTGGTAGAAAAGTTACTGGCCAGTCCTTCCGATCTGGATCAGGCATACAACAACCTTGAGGCAGCCAAGGCGCGCGTAGAAGAATATGCCGCCGTGCTGGATCGATTGGTGGATGGAACAACACCGGAGGAACTGGGTCAGGCACAAGCGGAGCTTGATCGTGAGGAAGCAGTGTTGCGGCGGCTCGAGATAATCGCGGCACGACTGCAGATACGTGCTCCACGCGACGGTATCATTGATGCTGTCCCTTACAGGCTCGGCGAGCGGCCTTCCATCGGCACTGTCGTTATCGTTATGCTCGCCACCGATATGGCACCGTTCGCACGTGTCTATATCCCCGAACCATTACGCGCACGGATCAAACCCGGTCTCGAGGCGGCCATCAGGATCGATGGTATAGAGAGTACTTTCCATGGCCGGGTGCGATACATCGCAAATGACGCGACATTCACACCCTATTACTCACTGACTCAGCGGGATCGCAGTCGACTGGCTTTCTTGTCCGAAGTTACTTTCACCGATGAAGCAGCAATCGAACTGCCCAATGGCGTACCGGTCGAAGTGAACTTTCCATCATTGTTATGAACAATGACTACGCCATTGTTGCATCCAATCTGACCCGGCGCTTCGGAAAAATTGTCGCCGTCGATCAGGTTTGTCTTGAGATTCCACGGGCGAAAATCTATGGGTTTCTCGGGCCGAATGGCTCCGGCAAATCGACTACCATCCGGATGTTGTGCGGTTTGCTCATGCCGAGTGAAGGGGAGGTTTCAGTACTGGGTTTGTCAGTGCCGCGGGATGCCGAAAAGCTGCGCCAGCGCATTGGCTATATGACACAGAAGTTTTCGCTCTATGAAGACCTGTCGGTGCTGGAGAACCTCGAATTTATCGCGCGGATTTTTGGCCTGAATCAGCACCGGCGACGAATGCGCATCGAGGAGAACCTGGTCAAATACGGGCTGACCGAATTTGCCATCCAGCGTGCCGGCACATTGAGCGGTGGGCAAAAGCAACGACTTGCATTAGCTGCGGTGACTTTGCATGAGCCGGAACTTTTGTTGCTCGATGAACCGACCAGTGCTGTGGATCCCCAAAGCCGACGAAATTTCTGGGATGCCCTGTTCGAGCTTACTGATCAAGGCACGACTATTCTGGTCTCGACACATTTCATGGACGAGGCCGAGCGGTGTCACGAACTGGCTATTCTTGATAAAGGTGTGCTGGTTGCCTCCGGCATACCCAGAGACCTGTCGAGCAACATCGATGCCATCGTGCTGGATATCGAGACACAACAGCCTCGGCGCAGCCGTACTACCTTGGAGCAGGCGGGGTTTGTCAAGGCGGTAACACAGCTGGGTAACCGGCTGCATGCGATGGTCGATCGTGGTCTGGAAGAACCTGTCAGTCGATTGCAGGGCATGCTTGATGATGCCGGGCTGGTTGCACAGGTTCAAACGACCCCGGCCAGCCTGGAAGATGTTTTTGTTGCAGCAACCGGCTTTAGCAACGGGGCCGGCTGATGATGTTCGTACAGCGCATCTTCGCGATCATCATCAAGGAGATCCGCCAGCTCGGCCGGGACCGCCTGACCTTTGGCATGATTATCGGTATTCCGCTGATGCAGATTATTCTATTCGGTTATGCCATCAATATGGATGTTCGGCACCTCAATGGCGGCATTGTCGATCTTGCCGACACCTATTCCTCACGCAAATTCACTGCTGCCATTCAGGCCACCCAGGTGATTGATTTTGTTGTGACCAGCGATAGTGCTGAGGGCCTGATCGACAGGATGCGTCAGGGTGACATCAAGGTTGGGGTAGTGATTCCGGCCGATTTTGACCGGCGCCTGGTTGATTCCTCGCGTGCAGCTGCGCAACTCCTGATCGACGGTAGTGATACTTCCATTGCGAACATTGCTGCGCAATTGCGCGATATGCGTTTTGATATTCGTAGTGTCACTAGTGCCCAGAAAGTCAGTCTTCTTGAGGTGCGCAATTATTTCAATCCAGAACGCCGCTCGGCGGTCCAGATAGTACCGGCACTCATTGGTGTCATTCTCAATCTGACCATGGTGTTGTTTACCAGTGTGGCAGTCGTGCGCGAGCGCGAGCGTGGTAACCTTGAAATGCTGATTACCACACCGATTCGCAATATCGAGCTGATGATCGGGAAAATTACACCCTACGTCGTGATCGGACTTATTCAGGTTTCGATTATTCTGGCAGTCGGCATCCTGCTTTTCAATATTCCTATTGTCGGCAGCATGCTGGATTTGTATGCGGGAAGCTTGATCTTTATCGCTGCCACCCTGAGTCTCGGTCTGGCCATTTCCACTTGGGCTAAAACACAGTTCCAGGCAATGCAGCTGACCTTTTTTACCTATCTGCCTTCCATTCTGCTGTCAGGTTTCATGTTTCCTTATGATGGCATGCCTCAATTCGCACAGTGGCTCGGCAAACTGCTGCCACTGACCCATTTCGTGGAAATGATTCGCGGTATCGTGCTGCGCGGTGCAACTTTTAGTGATCTTTGGTCCAGTACCTTGGCATTACTGGTTTTCTTTGTAGTCATGATGAGCATCGCTGTGTTGCGATTCCGAAAGAGGCTGGACTAAAAGTGACACCAGCCAGGGGAGCACCATGTTAACAGCAGAAGCACTAGCCCCGCATATTGCCTATTGCGGTCTCGACTGTTCTGGTTGCGATATTTATCGGGGCACGAAACTGGAAGATGGTCAGTTACTTCAAAAGTATGCAGACAAGGTTTTCTCCCAATTCAAGATCGAAATCGATCCTTCGACCCTGAATTGTCATGGATGTCGTGATGCGCGGCCGAAGTCCGGTTTTTGTGCCCGCTGCGAAGTTCGCGCTTGCGCGATCAATCGCGGGCTGGAAAATTGTGCCGCCTGCGAGAGCTATGGTTGTGAGAAATTGCAAAGCGTGCATGCAGCAATGATCAACGTTGGCAAGGCAGTTGATGGTGTTGCCACTGCAAGCCTGAACCTTCAGGCCATTCGGCAGGAAACGGGGCTGGAATAAAGCATGTCCTGGAAGACGACCCCTCAGGTGGAATATGCGGGGGATATCTCGGTTCGGGAAGCCTGGGACAGGCTG
>JAJRUG010000019.1 GCA_024277915.1 Gammaproteobacteria bacterium | reverse complement strand
CGAAAACAAACCGACCATCGTGACCACCAATCGCCCGTTTACCGAATGGGGCGAGGTGTTTCCCAACGCCGCCTGTGTCATCTCCATTGTTGACCGACTGATCCATCATTCCGAGATCATCGTGATTGAGGGCGAGTCCTATCGGATCAAGGAGGCCAAGGAGCGGGCCGGCAGGAAAAAGAAGCGGCCCTCGAAGTCAAAACGTACCGCGCCTTCGAAAACGGCTGACCCACAAACCCCAGAGGAAGTATGACCATGAGCATGGAAGTTACCCGACTCCACACCTACTGGAGTGCCGAGGAGGCCCATAGCGTCATTGAGTTCCTGGAGGTGCTGCGCGAGCAACTCTGGGAGAACTATGGTGATGCGGTCGTTGACATGCTGCGCGAAACATCTGCAGAACAGGCCTGGCAGGAGGCTCAGGTCACGTTTGAGTTTGATGATGAAATCGAATTCTAGGGGTCACCCAGAACCGCAGTGGCGGGCGATTGTCATGCCAACTTCGGCTCAACACTGAATCGCGGCATTTATCCGCGCTTTTACTCCGGCAATAACAGCCGGTACCCTTTTCCCGGATGGGGCTATAAATTTCCAGCAAGGGTATGCGAGTGAACCATGGGTGGCCTCACGGCTGCGAGGTTCGACGCCGTGACTATCGGTATGCGTCACCGGTATTCGCGACCGGCAATGGTTTTTTCGCGATGAAGGCGCCGGGGTGTTAGGTGCTCCCCGGCGCTGGTGCTCAGAAGGGGATCGAGTCGTCGAAGTCGAACAGGTCGAGTTGCGAGGTATCGCCGTGGTAGAGGTCGTCGGCGAGCAGTTCGATTATTGCCAAGTCATAGCGGCTCCAGAGCGTGTCGGTCAAATCTTTGAGCATTTCGAACACGGCCAAGGCCTGTTCCGGGGTCCAATAATCAGGCAGTTCCAGGGTCAACGGTGCTCTCATGGCGCAATACTCATTGCGGAAGCGATACCTTGGTGCCGACTGGGCACTTTCCATCCCCATCCATCGGTCGCATTGTCATCCGCCGCAGTGACTATAACGTGTTGCGTTATATAACGTTATACGTTATGGTTTGAGTGTCATGATAAAGGAATTCAAGGACAAGCAGACAGAGTTGATATGGAACGGAGCCATCAGCAAACGGTTGCCTCAAACGATTCAAGCAGTGGCAAGACGCAAACTTCGTATGCTAAATAATTCTGCAAAATTAAATGATTTGAGAGTACCCCCGGCGAACCGCCTGGAACGTCTTCGAGGCGGTAGAGCTGGGCAATATAGCATTCGAATAAATGAACAGTGGCGTATTTGTTTTATCTGGAAAGATCGGGATGTCTATCAGGTTGAGATTGTTGATTATCATTGAAAGGTGAAAGCCATGAAAAAATTGCTCAATATCCACCCCGGTGAGATTCTTTTGGAAGAGTTTCTAAAACCTATGGGTATAAGCCAAAATAAAATTGCTCGTGATATTGGTGTCCCGCCTCGTCGAATTAATGAAGTTGTGCATGGCAATCGAGCGGTTACGGCTGATACGGCCGTGCGCCTTGCTAAATATTTTAATGTATCAGAATCCTTCTGGATGGGCTTGCAATCTGATTACGATATTGAAGCGGCACGTCATAATCTTGGACAGAAATTAGATCGAATACCTTCTTGTGCAGCTTAACGCGGGTGATGAAAAAACAGGTGCAACGTTCATAATTAATTATTCGGTTCTTGGACACTCAGGAACCGCCGCCTTCTTTGCTGCATTATACAGCCGGGTTTGATTCTCCTCGGAATTCAAACTATTGAAATACTTCCATTCCGACAGGTTGAAATCAGGGTGATTCTCCAAGAATTTATCACAACGGCGGCGATTTCCTCTGGTCTCTTGAGTGGTGTGTACGCTGCGGCCAATACAACTTGATAATTCGGAATCACGCTGAGTGGGTTTTTACGAAACATTTCTGCGTAAATTCGCACCATCTCAGGGTAGCTGATAGTCTCAGGTGGATACCGGCAGCCTTCGTAGGTGATTTTGTCAGTACCGCCTCGCATATGAGCGAATTGCCTGGAAGACTTCCTCTTTCTAATCTTTGTATTGAGTTAATCCATATGCTACCGCAAAACGATGTCCCAGACTTCCGGCCACATTACCACGCCCAAGGCCTCTAACTTCGGATAAGCGCCCGAGCACTGGCAAGAGTTCATCATCTTCTGCTGGACCTCCCACTATTACGATATCAACTGACTCGTCGGATGCCATACTGTCTCTATATGTTAGTAATATGCGAGACACGTTCCTGGCAATAATCTCCAGCTTTAGTGACTGTCGGATGATACGCCATTCGGCGGGTTGCATATTGCGGCCAAAAGGTAATAGTCCAACCGGGCCTGGTGTAACCAGCATGCCTAACGCGCTCGCCGGCGTGTGCCTATCATTCTCGGAAACAAAGTCATAGGTCCCGTTTTCGCTTAACAGAACCTGAGCTGATTCAACCCGTTGCGCCGGCCCCCTTTTAATCCAGTCAGCGGCCCCTTTCGGGACGCCGAGAACTTCTGCCACGGCTGCTGAAAGCATCTCTCCCGCGCCCGCTGCCGAAACCCCACTTTTCCCACCCACCAGATCGATAGTCCCCCCGCCAATATCCAGGATAAGGGCTTGCTCGGGAAGTCCTGGGGTTGTTCGGGCACCCAGTGCGGCGGCCTCAGACTCTGAGTTCGTGACAGTCACGGGGACTTCGAAGACCGTACTCAAACAATCCTGAGGTTCACTCATGGCGTCGGACAGGCTCGCCAGGGCCATTGTGCTTGAATGGCCGGTAACCCGAATACCACGGTCAACAAGCACACCGTCAATGTCGACCCCCCAGACATCCCTCGTGTGAACTGTCTTCTCCAGATTCAAGGCACACACTGAACCGACAAACCGACTGCGAAGAAGCGGAATGGCATCGGCCAGATTTATCGTTTCGCCCGTACGCCAGGTGAGCGACGAAGTTATAGTCACCGGGTTCCTGTTGATCGATTCCTCGAATAACCCAATTACCACCGCGCGTAGATCCCTGACCCAGCGAGATACTAGATTCAGGGATCCAACTTCCTGGCCCTGTGCTTCAAGTGCATCCTGGAGCGCCCATACGTCTGTCGCCGTGCTGACACATTGACCAACCGGGCGCACCTCGATGAATAGTTTTCTCGCTCCAAGTGCTGCTTGACAATCTGCTCTGTCCACCACGGGCAACGCTGATGACAGGCGGGCCGCAATCAACACCGCCTCATCATCCGCCACAATCACTCCAGCCACCACAACGCCCTGTCCCATGGCCTTGTTGATTCGCTCGGCGGCCTCTTTATACCCTGTTCCGGACTCCACGATAGCAATTACAGGAATCGTCCTGGGCGGGATACTAGAGATAATCCACGGCCTCCCCGTCGCCCATGAATCCCCCACCACACTGTGGCTTGCACAACTAATAACTTGAATTTTCCCGGTATCGGGCGGTGATTTATGTAACGTGGCGACCTCTGTCGTCACCGGGTACCAGGGTGCCACGATCACCCGATCGACATCAACACCAACTTTTCGTTCGATATTCCGAAGCAATGCGGCCGCCGACCGGACTGACACCTCCGACCCCTTGCGGCCACGGGTTGGGCGTCGCTCCCGGGCAATCGGGGTTCTTCCCTTCGCGATCACGATTTCGGTGGTTGAGTTACCGATATCCACACCGGCAAGTAAAGTCATACCCAGGATCTACTTTTTGGCCAGCCCACGACGTGCGTAAACATCTGCTGCCTGTAGAAATAACTCGGCATTTCTCCGCGCGCCCCTTGACGCCAGATCCTGTGCAATGACGTGAAGTTCTTGCACGGAGGAACGGTTAGGCCGCAAGGCCTCGTACAGTCGCAACACTTCCTCGTCCGTAAAACGAGCAAGTTCCGCTGCGCGTCGAAAATTTCCAGCCAACTGAGGATTGCCTGTATCCTCGGCTAGTTGCGCCTGGTGTTCGAGGGTGTCGGGGTGAATTCTGATGTCGTCCAAATTGATATCACCATGACGGATGTTATCAACCGTAATTTCATCCGCGTCGATCCCGGAATATCCTTTACTCATCTTACAATATCCAAGAGCTCCGGTGCGTCGTTACTACAACACTCGCGCTCAATTGCCACTAGAGAAACCACTTTTGTATGATATCTTGCCTCGATCGCCTCATCCGAATAAGGATTGCGCACAGGTTCGGGCGTCATACCTTTAGCGTATCGACCGGCATTGATTCCCATTAGACGGTATAACCTGGGTGTCACGCTCGGTGCCACGGAGTACAGATCCAAATTCGCCAATGGCGCCAGTTCCCGCCGGTGAATCAACGCCGTCCCCTTGGCCTGCAGGCCGATACCAATGCCCGATCCGGACATACGGGCAGCACCCAATCCGATTATGCCCAGGTCAATCGAATCATTAATTCTCACTACTCGACCAATACAGCCCTCCTCTTCCAGGCCCGCGAGTAACTCATCCAAAACATCTCGCACCAGCATTCCTGATAGCGTACGCCATATATCGCGCCCAGTTGCCGGCGAAACTCCTATAACAACATCACGCGGGTCATGACATATTTCGGCGGTGCCCGAGACATGGAAATCTAAACTCCTGTACCGACTTTGTTCCACACGCAAATCGGAGACGGACACTTGCTGGCGAATAGTATCGATCTCGGCCTGGCGCACCGGAGACGGTTTGTACCCGGTGCCCGGGCCCGCGTAATCATTTGGATCCGTTACCAATGATAATACGTTCATATTTTCGTCGAAAATTGCCGCGGTCTGTAGATAGTCACCTGTTACCCGGGCCTTCAGCATGTCCAGACATCGCTCTGCTTCCACATCGAAACCATTTTCAGCAAGAGCAGCGATCACATCCAGCATGGTTATGTTGGTATTCATAATGGTAGCGGAAGCATTCAACGGCAGCATCAGGTCTGCATCTTCAATATCCTTCGATCCGGCCGCATAAATCGCCTGCTCGGCCCAGGATGCTGTGAGATCTCCCAGACCCAGCCAGGTATATACGGCAGATACCGCCTCCGTGGCGCGTCTTCTCAGTTGTTCGATCTTTTCTTCAGAAGCCGTCCGAAGCCCCCCATCGACACCCCAATCACGCTGCATGACCAAGTAATCATCGATATCCTCCATGTTCCAATTGCTCGGTCCGAACATATTGTCGTACTTTTGAATAGAGCCGAAACCACTGCAGATGAAATCCGAGCCGGCAATAAAAATAGGATGTGTGCGCGAAGTGCGGCGTACATCCGACTCGCTCATCAACGCATCATTACCAGTACACGCCTCCAGATTGAGCAGCATGACTAACACGTTTTCTGCCATCAATGAACGGACACCGCCGGGAACAGCAGCAGCTACAGAGGCTGAATCGATACCCCCGTTCTGCACTCCCTGGGCTCCAATCGCCCGCGCCAATGCGACGCATCGGGATTCCAGATAAAACATACTGCATTGCTCAGCCCCGCCCATAAGCGCTTCGGCACCCCCACCTGATGTAACCCGCATTTTTATTCCGCGTGACGCATAGCCGCTGGTAAGAAATGCCTTGGACCATGGGGTATCATCACCATCGATAAAGATTTGCTCTGTCCCGTAGAGAGAAACAGTTTCCGCGTAAGAGACCAGGCCACGCATTCCCATGGCGAGTTCTGCTGCTTCCTCGACTGAACACTGTACCAATACACCGGCTGATCCTACTGCGGCGCCCACGGATACGGCAACGGCATTGGATGGCGCATCTGCGAGAACTGGTACCGTCGTCTCGATCTCACGAAACCCGAATGCGACGGCTGTGGCGGTGTCCGCGGCCAAAAGCAAAGGGTCGTCGGAGCGATTACACACATGTGCCTGGTTGCTGGGCGTCCTGCGGGCACGTAACTTGGTCATCGCCATGACTAACTCTGCAGCATTCAAATGCCCAAGAATCTCTGCAAGTTTGGCTGGCGTCATGCCCGCGGCTTTGCGCACCAGTGCGTCTCGTGACTCATAAGGATCAACCAATTTACGAGCAAACTGCAGGCTATCAATTGCCATGGATTCCTCGGCAATTGCAATATCGATACCGTGTGTGGCAATAAACTCGTCAATGGAATCAAATTC
The DNA here is from genome assembly GCA_024277915.1 of Gammaproteobacteria bacterium. Taxonomy (GTDB): domain Bacteria; phylum Pseudomonadota; class Gammaproteobacteria; order Steroidobacterales; genus JAJRUG01. The sequence goes on along the minus strand of JAJRUG010000019.1, from coordinate 10,141 downwards.
TTCCTTGATGCGGCCATCCAGTTCTACAATCGATCCGTTTTCAACGATGATTGAAGGAATTGGATCACGAGTACCCTGAAAAGCAATAAGCCCGAGTTCGGGTGCCGGGGTGGCAAAGCCGTCCAGGTTTACGGGTTGCTGATTCATTAACCGAAACCGTCCCGTTACACCGTTTGAATTATCTCTTTCTGTCATAGTGACCTTCCCCCTCAGGGTACCCCGTTTTGGTGAGGGATGATTCGTGAATAGAAATCGAGAGATTGTCGAGTGTAGCGAAAACCTCGGCGTAGTGACTCGATGCCATGTTGACATTCCTGGCATCGAACTCGACGTTTTGTCGCTTTATTCATTCGATCCTAATACAGGAAATATCCCTGGAACCACATTAGCCATATGAGGAAAACAATGATCAGATTGATCGCATCCCAGAAGAAGATTCCACCGACCCGGAACCAACCTTTGCGCCTGCTTGCTTGTAGTAACTCATGTGAACGGTTGGCGTAACTGCTGCAGGTGACGACTCTGAGCGTAGTAGCCACCTGGTTTGCGGGGCTTGCTACAAAGGCCAACAGATTCCAGCTTAAGTTCTGCCAAAACTGGGATACGATCCAGACAAGTTACGGCGTAAATCGTAGCATTAACCAACGATGCCGATTTCCATAACCTACGGCCTGGCGCAGCCTTCATGCTTACTCCTGTCGCGGATTTTAACCGCGCATGCGCTGCGCGCCGGGATCATACATCGCCTTCAGGCTGGCGTTGGCCGAAATTCGATCCCCGCCCACATCGATTTCAAAACTGCCGGATTCGAGATATTCCTGGTTGACTTCATTCTCTGCTTTGACATAGCCCAGTCCCACCGAACCTCCGAGCGTATGACCATAGCTGCCCGAGGTCAATTGCCCGACTATCTCGCCGTCGCGCAAAATCGGTTCGTGATGGTAAAGCATGACCTGGGGGTCTTGAAGCAGAAACTGAAGCAAACGCTTGTGCATGAAACCGCGTGATTCCAGTTGCCGTAAAATTGCATCTCTACCGGTAAACGGGATCTTCTTACCGAAGTCGCAGACAAACCCCATACCGCATTCCAGCGGCGTATCCTGATCGGCGACATCGTGGCCGTAATGGACGAACTTTTTCTCGATGCGGCAGGAATCCAGCGTATGTATACCGGCGAGCCGCAGGCCGTGGCTCTCGCCTCTTTTCCACAGCAAATCGAAGCCATGGTGCGCCTGCTCCACCGGTACATACAGCTCCCAGCCAAGCTCACCGACAAAGGAAACCCGCGCCGCGTAAGCGCACGACATACCAAGTTCGACTGGCTGGAACGAACCGAACGCAAATGCATCGGTAGTCATATTGTGATTCAGGGTTTCGGTCAACAAATCGCGGCTGCCCGGCCCCATGACCCCGAGCACGGCCCAGGCGTTGGTGATATCACTGACGCAGCAGAACTCGTCTTCGCCGATATGGCTGTTGAGCCAGTGCAAATCCTTGATCGCCTGCCCCGCGCCGCTGATGACCCAGAAGCGGTCTTCGGCGATACGAGTCACGGTCAGATCGGCCTCGATACCGCCACGCTCATTTAGCCAATGGGTATAGACCAATTTCCCGGCCTCTACATCAACGTTGGCGCTGGACACCCGTTGCAATACCTGGCAGGCGTCGCGCCCCTGCACCAAGTACTTGGCAAATGAACTCTGATCGAACAGCACCACGCCTGTGCGGGCGGCCCGGTGTTCTGCGGCGTTATATTCGAACCAGTTCTGTTTGCCGAAACTGTATTCGTATTCCGGGGCAACCCCCGCCGGTGCGAACCAGTTGGGACGCTCCCAACCCGCCACTTCACCGAAACAGGCATTATGCGCGATTAGCCTTTCATGCAGGGGCGAGTGGCGCAGGTCACGCGAAGTCTTCATTTGCTTGAAGGGGTAATGATTGTCGTATCCCAATCCCAGCGTTTCGGTTACCCGGTTCTGGATATAGTGCTGGGTCGACTGAAACGGGTACATGCGGCGAATATCGTTAGCCCATAAATCCATCGGCGCGTGACCCAGGTCCATCCAGTCTGCCAGCGCCCTGCCGAGGCCACCGGAAGTTTGGACACCGGTCGAATTCAAACCGCAGGCAACATAAAAATTCTTCAGCTCGGGCGCTTCGCCCATGTGGAACTGACCGTCTGGGGTAAAACTCTCAGGTCCGCAAAAGAAACTGCGCCAACCGACTTTCTGCAGCATCGGCACACGTTCCATCGCGTGCTCGAGTACCGGCATGAATTGTTCATCCATATGGCCTTCGATTTCTTCGAAAGCAAAGTCTAGCGGTATACCGTTTTGCCCCCAGGGAACCGCGTTCAGTTCAAAGGAGCCGACCAACAGACTGCCTGCATCCTCGCGGTAATAGGCGCAGCGGTCGGGATCGCGCATCACCGGCAGATTGGCGGGCAGGTCGTCGAGTTTTTCGGTATGCGCGTAATAATGTTCGCAGGCATGTAGCGGCACATTGACCCCGGCCATTTTGCCGATCTCACGGCCCCACAGACCGGCGCAGTTGACAACGAAATCGGCCTGAATGTTACCCTGGTCTGCCAGCACCCCGGAGACCCGCCCGTTTTGCTGGCTGATTCCAGTTACTCTGACCCCTTCCAAGCACAGCGCACCGCGTCCGCGCGCTCCTTTGACGAATGCCTGGGTTACGTCCACCGGACTCGCAATGCCATCCTGTTCGACCCAGCTGGCACCCAGTAAATCGCCGGTTTCGAGAAAGGGATAAATCACCTTGACCTCTTCCGGGGTAATAATATCGACCCGAGTGACTCCAAAGGCATTGTTCATCGCAGCGACCCGCTTGAGTTCTTCGAAACGGGCTTGGCTATGAGCAATCGTCAACGACCCAACCTGTTTGAAGCCGGTGGACTGACCGGTTTCGGCTTCGAGTTCGGACAGCACCGCCATCGAATATTCACTGAGCTTTGCCTGGGATTCATTGGCGCGCATGGTGCCGATCGACCCCGCCGCATGCCAGGTGGTGCCGCAACTAAACTGGTTTCGTTCGAGTAAAACCACATCGCTCCAGCCCAGTTTCGCCAGATGGTAAGCGACGCTTGAACCGATAACACCGCCGCCGATAATAATCGCGCTGGCGTATTCGGGAATTTGCCCTGACATTTAACGTTCCTGTCTAATCCAGATATTTAATTTTATCGGTGCTGAAATGCGCCAGCGGGTTGACCACCGCGGCGAGCGCGCTACATATCTGCCCGGCATCGGGACGATCTATGCAATCTTACGGCTACTGTTGGCCACGGCTGGCATGGGAAACACCCGGCAGCTGGAAAAATGCACGTCTTCACCCCCTGGGATCACGATGGGATCACCGGCTAGCGTGCGGCAGCACCCACAGCCATCTCTTGTTCACTCAGCAACTCGTCTATCTGCCGATGGCAGATAATTTCGTGTTTTTGCGCAACGTTCCTCTTTGGAGGTGCCTGTGTATCGCAAACGCCGCCGATAGACACGGGGCATCGATCAAAAAACGGACAGCCGACAGCACTCATCTTGACATCCTGGGCGATGCCGCTACGTGCTTCCTGCGTCTCCATTACATCTTCGAGCCAGCCTTGGCGAAGTTCAGGTACTGAGGATAACAACAATTTCGTGTATGGATGATATGGCGGCGAAAGAACACTCGTCGTTGGTCCCTGCTCCACTACACGCCCGGCGTAGAGCACTACAATGCGATTCGCAAATGCTGCGACCGTTGATAGATCATGACTAATGAATACATAAGAAACACCAAGTTTTTCTTGAAGATCCTCAAGCAGCTTAATAACTGACGCAGCAACGACCGTGTCAAGTGCTGAAGTTACTTCGTCGCAAAGGATAACGTCGGGTTCTGCCGCCAACGCGCGTGCTAGATTGACACGCTGTTTTTGCCCTCCAGACAATTCACCAGGATAACGCTGGGCAAACGCCCTTGGGAGTTCGACCAGCTCTAAAAGCTCACCGACCCGCTCTTTGCACCGTGCCTGATCCATATCGTGATAAAACTTGAGCGGACGGCCAAGTATTTTGCCGATCTTCTGACGCGGATTGAGTGCCACGTCGGCCATCTGAAACACAATTTGAACTCTCTTGAGTTGATCCCGGTTTCGCCCCTTAACCCTGCCAGGCAGAGAGTTTCCGTCAAGACTCACATCGCCGGAGACGGGAGGTAACAAGCCGGAAATCACCTGTGCCATTGTACTTTTACCACACCCCGATTCGCCGATGATACCCACCGTTTCCCTGTTCCCGACCCGCATGTCGATATCCCGAAGAATCGTCACCTGACCATAGGCTGCAGTTACGTCGCTAACCTGCAGCAGTGGGGCTGCAGAGATCGCCTCTTCTATCGAAGTCGCCGTACTACTGTCGGAATGGGTGCCCTCACCCTTGGGTGGCTGACGGATTGCGGACATCAATATTTTGGTATACTCGTGGGATGGCCGGTTTACTATTTCGTCGGTCGAACCCTGTTCCATCATCTCACCGTCGTAGAGAACGACGATATGATCCGCGACCTGTGCAACGACGGCCAGATCGTGCGTAACGTAAATCGCAGCGGTGTTTTCACGTCTTATGATATCTTTGAAGGCCTTCAGCACTTCGATTTGCGTGGTGACGTCCAATGCGGTCGTCGGCTCATCAAGAACAAGAAGTTCGGGTGTGCAAGACAGCGCCATGGCCACCATCAATCTTTGCAGCTGCCCACCACTAACCTGATGAGGGTAACGCCCTCCGATCGATTCAGGGTCGGGTAAGTCCAGGCGCCGATACAGCTCGACGGCATGTTCGACCGCCACATTTTCCTGCATAATGCCATGCAGTATGGGGGCTTCCGTTACTTGCCGGTTGATTTTCATAGACGGATTGAACGCCGCGGCTGCACTTTGCGCAACATAGGCAATTTTGGAACCCCTGATATCCCGCCGGCCCTTCAGATCCAACGCCAGTACGTCCTCGCCGTTGAGAAGCACTTTGCCCTTCGAAATACGGCAACCGGGTCGCGCGTATCCCATCATCGCCAGCGATATTGTGGACTTTCCCGACCCTGACTCTCCAATCAGCGCCAGAACCTCGCCCGGTTTGATGGAAAAGCTTACGCCCTTGACGATAGGCGTATATTTACCGCCGGGCGGGCGCCCCTCGACCCAGAGATCTTCAACTTTCAGGAGATCGCTCACTCCATTAACTCCCCGGGTATCGTTGTGCTCGAACGGTGAAGGAACCAGTCAACCAGCAGATTGACCGCCACCGAAACAGTGGTGATGCAAGCCGCTGGCAGCAGTGCTGCCGGCGCACCGTAAAGCAGTCCTTGCAGATTCTCCTTAACCATAACCCCCCAATCGGCCCCCGGCGGCTGCACGCCCAGGCCAAGAAAACTCAGCGAACTGATGAACAAGATTGCGAAGGTGTATCGAATCCCGAATTCGGCAGCCAGGGGCACAATCGTGTTGGGTAGTATTTCCTGCAGCATGATCCATGTTACACCTTCACCGCGCGCTTCCGCGACATTGACGTATTCCATTACTGAAGCGTCAAGCGCGAGTGCGCGTGCGCGAGACAAACGAAAAACTCGCGTAGCATCGATCATGGCGACTGTAAAGATAACAACGGGAAGTGAAGTACCGACACCACCTATGATAATCAGCGCCAGCATGATTGACGGAAACGCCATGATGGCGTCCACCGACCTGCTAAGAATCTGGTCGACCCAGCCCCGCGAAATCGCAGCAACGAACCCCAGGACAATGCCGGTGGAGAAGGACAGTATCGTCGCAATCAGGGCAAGCCCGAGAGTCATGCGAGCACCGTAGATTATCCGCGAGAGCACATCCCGCCCCAGGTAATCGGTACCAAGAAAACTGGATTCTTCGACTACCTTAAAACTCTCCATTGACACCATGTCGCCTTCGCCATAGGGTGCCAAAAACGGCGCAAACACCGCGACACCAACCCAGAATACAAGGATAAGAATTGCGATCCAGGCCGTCGTTGTAAGTCTCAGGTTACTGTCTTTGATCTTACCGTCCGATTCCCCGGAAGAAGCCGTCGTTTCTGTTGGGCCTGACATATTGGTTGTCATTGTGACAACCTCAGTCGTGGATTAGATACAATGGAGAGGATATCGGCGAACAAGTTCAGCATTACATAGGTGACGCTGAATATCATTCCGCATGCCTGTACCAGCGGGATGTCCCGCGTAGCCACGGCGTCAACCATAAGCCGCGCAAGACCCGGGTAGCTGAAGGCTGTCTCCACGATAACGACACCGGCAACCAGATAGGCCAGATTGAGTGCGATAACATTAATGATCGGCGACAGTGCGTTCGGGAATGCGTGAAACAGGATAATTCGATAGTTGGGGACACCCTTCAGCAGCGCCATTTCGATGTAAGCTGACGACAACACATTGATAACTGCATTTCGTGTCATTAGCGTCATATGGGCAAGCACCGCAAATGTAAGCGTTAGAATGGGCAACGCCAGCGACCACATGGAACTCAGAAAGGACTGATCCGGTCTGAGAATAGGCATCGCAGGCAGCCAGCGCAGTTGCACAGCAAAGACAAAAACCAGTAGCGCGGCCATAAAAAACTCGGGTACGGATATCACGCAAAGGGTCCCGATGGAGATAGTGCGATCCAGGAGCGTTCCGGCTTTCATAGCGGAAACCAGGCCAAGAATCACAGCAAGCGGTACACTTATGACCGCTGTAATTGCAGCCAGACGCACAGTGTTCCACAAACGATCGCTAATCAATTCCGTGATTTCGCGACCACTCGCTAGCGAAACTCCAAGATCACCGACCAAGAGTCCACTAAGCCAATCCCAGTATCTTACATAGGCAGGACGATCGAGCCCCAGCCTTTCTCGCATCGCTGCGACAACTTCGGCCGGCGCCTCCTTTCCAAGAATGGATTCCGCAACATCGCCGGGAAGGATTTCCGTACTCGCGAAGACCAGCGGCGAGACAACCCACATCGTGACCAGACCAAGAGCCAGTCGGTGAAGAATTGTATATGTCATAAAATACGCCCGTCACCACCCAGTTCAGCGTCTAGTGCAGCGGTGCCTCGGACACGGAGGTTGGGAAGCCGCCTCACGAGGCCCCACTGCCTGCATTTACGAACCTTTACGATTCAAGCCAGACTGTCTCGGCGCTGAATTGGTCGCTCAGACCACCCATTGGATGAGGCTCGATACCTTTGAGCTTCGAAGACCGGCCATGTAGGTAATCGACAAAGCAGGAAGTCAAGTAGCCGCCATCTTCATTGACGATGAGCTGCAGATCACACCAGATTGCTTTCCGTTTGGCTTCATCCAGGGTTGCCCGCGCTTGCGTGACGAGTTGGTCGAGCTTTTCGTTGGAGTATTTCGTCTCGTTACTTGACGCTGTTGACAATAGAGTCGTCGAATACATGAGGTCTGCCGTCGGACGAGCATTCCAGTGCGTGCCGAAGATAGGGTATTTCTGCCACGTATGGCTCCAATACCCTTCCGGAGGCGTCTGATGCACCTGTACTGTGACGCCTGCCGCCGCAGCGCTTTGTTGGAATGTGAGCGACTGTTCAACGTTGCCTGGTCCGGCTGTGGTTGAAGTGTAGATATCGATGCCCGCGCCTTCCATACCGGCTTGTTTCAGATGGAACTTCGCCTTGTCCGGGTCATAGGCGCGAACCGGAATATCGGCGCAGTACATCGGATCGGATGGTGCGATCGGGTGATCGTTGCCGATCTGTGCATAGCCTTTGTATACCCCCTGCACGACTCTCTTGCGATCCTGAAGATATTTCATTGCAAGGCGAAAGTTCTTGTTATCTGTGGGCCCGCGATCAAGCATCATAGCATTTACGACCATCTGACCGCCCTTGGCGACAATGAGCTCCACATTGGGCGAGAGCTTAATGAGTGGCACCGATTTGGCATCAAGGGAGTTAGCTACCTCAATCTCGCCGGCGAGAAGTACATTCAAACGCGCAACCGGATCCGGGATGCTGGACGTATCCACCGCGTCGACATACGGCATTGCGCTGCGCCAATAGTTTGGGTTGCGCTCGAAGAGCGAGCGGATCCCGGGGCGGAATTCCTTGACCTTGAACGGACCAGTACCGACCGGGTTTTCGAAATCTGAATGTCCTTCCGGAATAATCCCCGCCCGCGCACTGGAGAACAGAATGGGGAACTCGGCGTTCGGGTTACTGATTTCGATTCGAACCGTATATTTCCCGTCTGCCTTAACCTCGGCGATCTGTGCCATATAGGACTTGATTCGTGATTCAGTATTTTCACCCAGATGTCGCTTGATGCTGTAGACGACGTCGGTTGCGGTGAGGGGCTTACCGTTGTGGAATTCCACGCCCTTTCGAATGTTGAACGTCCATTTGGTTGCCTTGCTGTTTGACTCCCAACTCTCGGCAAGTGATGGCTCCGGCCGGAGACCGTTGCCCATACGCACCAGGTTGTTGTACAGCTGGAAGCACCGCGTTGCGTCGATATTGCTGGTTACGGCGATTGGATCGAGAGTGTCGTTCGGGCTTGAACTCTCCATCGCGATGCGAACCAGGCCGCCTTTTTTCGGCGTATCGGCGTTCGCCACGCCGGAAAACAAGCCCGTTCCAATGGCATAGGCCCCAGCACTGGCTGCCAGCGTAACTTTGCCGAATTGCCGGCGTGAAATCTCATTTTTTATTTTATAATGACTCATCAGGCCTCCTCCTAAAACGCTATTGAAAACCAGCTTCGCCAGCCTCATTGTCGCTCAGTTTCTAAAAGCTGCCGGTGAACTTAGATCGGCACCATTGCAGTATTGAACCGTGACATTTCCACGAATTTCACATGGTGAGTTGCAAATGTTGCGAGTTGCAAATACATTATGTTGTACTTACCACATTTTATGTTTGTAATGCAAACATCCTTGCAATAAATATCATCCGAAACTGGCATGGCTGAAACCGGCCCGGTTAATTGCGAGCTCATTTAGAAGAGGAATGGATCGTCGTTTTCATCATCCTGTCAACAGGCCATATAAGGTCAATATGAACATCCTAAAAACACAACTAACTAATTGAATATTAAAGTTAATATTGATAGTATCCTGTTGGCTTTCAGCGAATGCAAGAGACCCGAAGTCCATCGCGGTGCAGTGCGCGGATTCATTCAGGGAATGAAGGAAGGCAACGCTATCAGCTATCTGAATTTGGCAAGTAGCAACATCGGAGGAGCTATATCAAAGCCGTTGACGTCAGTCCAAAGCGGCTGCCGGATGGATCGCAACCAGAGAGATCTCAGTATATCTGCTGCGACTGAGTCGAATACTTTCCACCCCCGGGTTTTCCTGCTCACATCAACCTGAAGTCCATATCTTGAATAAAGTCATAAAATCCAATGTGAACGTGAACGCCATACGGGGAATCGTCATCGATATGGACGGTACGATCTACATCGGTGAACAGTTGTTTGCCTGGACGATAAAATTTCTCAATGCCCTCGAGAAGACCGGCATCCGGCGGCTGTTCATTACCAACAACTCCGCCGAGAGCACCGCAGCATACACCGCCAAGCTCCGCCGACTCGGGGTTCCCGTCGCCGAAAACGAGGTTCTTACCGCTGGTTGGGCGACGATCCACTATCTCAAGACAGCAACGCCTTATCGCCGCATTTACCTTCTGGGGACGGCGGGGCTGCGCCAGGAATTCGAGGAAGGCGGACTGACCGTCGTGAACAAAGACGGCGCCGAGATCGAAGGGAATGAACCCGATGCCGTTGTGCTCGGATCTGACATGACGATCACATACCCACGCATTCAGACAGCCACCGAACTAATACAGAAAGGGATTCCGTATATTGCAACCCACCCGGACCTGGTTTGCCCCAAGGAGAAAGGCTTGATTCCCGACTGCGGCTCGATGATCAAACTTCTGGCCCCCGCAACGGGGCAACTCCCGCTGATTATAGGCAAACCACATAGCAGAATAGTCGATGCGGCATTGTCACGCCTCGGCACGGCCAGAGAGCAGACAGCCATTATTGGTGATTTGCTGCCCACTGATATGAAAATGGCACAAGATAATGGCCTAATGGGCATACTGGTTCTGTCT